>CAIWFB010000258.1 GCA_903911825.1 uncultured Verrucomicrobia subdivision 3 bacterium | reverse complement strand
GGATTTGTGGAAAGGTGTCATCATTGGGCGCTTTGAAAACTCACTTTTGATTCCACTCCGCGACATCGCCGATAATTATTGGAACGTGGACACGCTGATGATTCTACCGCACCCCGGTAAAGAAAATGAATTGGTAGAACTTGCCGAAGGCTGGGGCGCAGATGATGTGGATTTATTGACCGGCAATAACATCGAAATGATGTATGGCGGTATGGAAAACACGGTGCTTCGAGTCTGGTGGGATTAACTAAATCCGCCATGAAAATCTACGCAACCATCACCAGTGAACGTGATAGCCGTGCCGGCAAAAAGGGTGGCAATGAATTTTTACAGGTGGAACTTTCCGCCTTTGGTAAAATCATCGGCTATGTCGTCTTGGAAATCACCGAAGACGCCGCTGGGGAAGCGACGCAATACCTATTAAAGTTTGCCTCGCACCGCGACGCGGTTGACTGGGTGACAATCCGGCAGGGACACAAATCTGAAGGTGTGATTCACATCATTAAGGCGTAACGCAAACCGCGAAAGCGAAACGCGAAAAGCCGACACATTGCTAGCGTGTGCCGGTTTTTTGTTGGCCGCAAAAAATCTTCGCTAAAAGTTCAATTCGTCCTTGATTCGTCAAAGTTTCTTTGGGATGAAGTAGTGTATGAAGGACAACCATGCCTTGAAAAAGCCCGTTGGCATCTGGATTCGCGTCAGCACCGAAGATCAGGCCAAAAGTGAGAGCCCGGAACACCACGAAACCCGCGCCCGCGCCTACGCCACGAGCCGGGGTTGGGAGGTCACAGAGGTTTATAATTTGGCCGGTCAGAGCGGCAAAGCGGTCATGCAAAACCCGGAAGCCCGGCGCATGATGAAGGATATTGCCAGCGGTCATATCACCGGCTTGGTATTTTCCAAACTCGCCCGCTTATCCCGCAACCGCCGCGAATTGGAAGAATTTTCAGAATTTTTCAAAAAGCATGATGCCGACCTGATTTCCTTGAGCGAGGCGATTGACACAAGCAACGCCGGCGGCCGGATGTTTTTTCATTTGCTTGGTGTGTTCGCACAGTGGGAACGCGAGGAAATCACCGAACGCGTCAATGCGTCGGTGTTGACCCGCGCAAAAATGGGGAAATCCATCAATGGCACTTCACCGTTTGGATATGAATGGAAAGACCGCAAGCTGGTCATCAAGCCAACGGAGGCCGCCATCCGTCGCAAAGCTTACGAGCTTTTTTTGAAATATCGGCGCAAAGGACAGGTAGCCAAAGAGCTTAACGCCGCTGGCTACCGCACCCGTAAAGGCAATATCTGGCGGGACACTTCCATCCTGCGAATTTTAGACGAATCCAGCGCCAAGGGTGTTTATGTTTTTAACACCATGCGGATGACTGGCACTTGGCGCACGGAAATCAAACCGGAATCTGAATGGGGCCGGGCTGAATGTCCGCCGATTGTCTCCGAAGAATTGTGGAATCAGGTAGTTGAAATCATCGCCGCACAATTGAAGTCGCATAAAAAACCCGGCAAGCCGCCGGTGCATTTATTCAGCGGCTTGGCGCATTGTTCGTGCGGCCACAAAATGTATGTCGCCGCCAACAGTCCAAAATACTTTTGCCGTAAATGCTGCAACAAGATTGCCATCGTGGACTTGGAAGGGGTCATTCTTGACGAATTGAAGGCGTTTTTTGGCCAGCCCAAACGGATAGCCAACCATTTGCAGGAAGCGGAAAAAAACTTGGCCGAAAAGTCCGCCTTGCTAGCCACTCACCAGCGGGAGATTCAGAAGGTGCGGGATGAAATGCACCAGACGCATCAATTGTATTTAAATAAGCAGATTTCCGGCGACGGCTTTCGTGACCTTTATGGTCCTGCCGAGGAACGGATGAAGCAGTTGAATGCCGAACTGCCCAGACTGGAAGCCGAGGTGGATTACTTGAAGGTCAACAAGGTGTCAGCCGACAATGTGCTTCATGACTCGCATTCGCTACATGAACGGTGGCCTAAAATGACGATGCCGGAGAAGCGGCAGAACATCGAAGCGCTGATCGAAAAAGTCGTCATCGGCGACGGCACAATTCACGTATCATACTCAACCCAACCTACTTCTATAGAACAATGCAAAAACCTACAGGGCTTAGGGTTAGGGTGAGGGGGAAAATCGTAGGCAATAGTTTGATTTAAGAACCGGCCACGTCCGCCCCCTCACCGCCATCCTCTCCCCCGAGGGGGGCGAGGAAGCCGGAGTCGCGGGATTTTAACCGCCAAGGCACTAAAAGATGGGGACGGTCATCGTCGCGGCGCGTGAGAATGTTGGCTGAACTGAGGCTGCCAATTTCCCCCATCATTTTCATTCGCCGCCGCGAAGGCGTTTGCTAATTTAGGCGGGCATGGCGTTTGAATTCACTTTTCTCGGCAGCGGCACGTCGCAGGGCGTGCCCCTCATCGGCGTGGAGTATCCGCCGGAATTTCTGGCGAACCCCAAGAACTGGCGCACGCGTCCGGCCATCTACGTGGCCACGGATCAGGTCAAGCTGGTGGTGGATACGCCGCCGGAATTTCGCCTGCAATGTCTGCGCGAAAAGATCAATCATCTCGACGCCGTGCTGGTCACGCACGCCCACGCGGATCACATCCTGGGCATGGACGATTGCCGGCGGTTCTGCGACTTGAACGGCGGCCACACGCTCCCCATCTACGCGAGCGAGGCGACGATGGTGCATCTGCGCCGAGTCTTCCTCTACGCCTTCCACCAAGGGCCGTGGCCGAAAGGTTATTTCAAACCGGAGGAACGCATCATCACCGCGCCCTTTGAAATCGGTGATTTGAAAATCACGCCGTTCGACTTGCCGCATGGCAGCATGACGACGACGGGTTTTCTCTTCGAGCAAGGCGGTCGCAAACGGCTGGCTTATTTGAGCGATTGCAAAGAGATTCCTGAAGCGGTGCTGGCCCAAGTGCGCGGCGTGGACGTGGCGGTGCTGGATGCGCTGCGCTACAAGCCGCATCCCACGCACATGTGTTACGACGACGCGCTGACGGCGGCGCGGCGCATCAATGCGGGCAAGACGTATTTCACGCACTTGACGCACGATTACGACCACGATAAAGCGCAGGCGGAACTGCCGCCGGGGATCGAGTTCGCGTGGGACGGCTTGAAAGTGCCGATCGCGACGTGATGGGCGAAGGATTTTTTGAGGTGTATTTCACTGACAAGACAGCGCGACTGAATTCGGGTTAAACTGGCGACTTATGAAACCAATCCCCTGCTTCGCGCTGACTTTGATGGCCGCTATGCTCACGACTCACTCGGCGCTGGCGCAAGCCGACCGGAATGCGGAAGCGACGTTCGCCCCCACCAATCCACCGGCGCTGAAACCGTTGACGGATAAAAATTCACCCGCGTATCGCGCCGCGAAAAACTTCCAGCACGGCGTGAATCTGGGGGATTATCTGGAAGCGGGAAAATGGGGCGTCAAAGTGGACGCGCAGGAATTTGCGGCGATGAAACGCGAGGGCTTCGACCACGTGCGCGTGCCGGTAGGCTGGCAGCACTACGCGGGTGCGGGGCCGGAATTCACGTTGTCACCGGAGATTTTCGGCAAGGTAGATTTCGCGGTGACGAACGCGTTGAAAAATAAACTGGCGGTGATGATCAACATTCATCACTTCAACGAGCTGGATAAAGATCCGACGGCGGCGACCGAACAATTCCTCGCCATGTGGCGGCAGATCGCGGCGCATTACCAAACCTTTCCGCTGACGCTGGCGTTCGAGTTGGACAACGAGCCGCACGAAAACGCGACGACGGAATTGATGAATCCGATCTACGCGCGCGCCATCGCGGAAATCCGCCAGACGAATCCCGAACGCACGCTCGTGGTGGAACCGGGCGGCTGGGGCGGCATCGGCGAATTGAACAAACTGGTGTTACCGCCGGATGATAACGTGATCGTCTCGGTGCATTGCTACGAGCCGTTTTTCTTCACGCATCAGGGCGCGGGTTGGGTGGGCGCGGATTTCAAGCAAACCGGTTTTCAATTTCCCGGCCCGCCCGCCGAGCCGCTGGTGGCGGATTTGAAACTGAATCCGAAGAATTACGTTTTGGAGCGCATCAAAGCTTACAACACGTTGCCGACGACGGAAAATCCGAGCAGCGCAAAGGCATTCGCCGATAAATTGAAATACGTTCACGCGTGGTCGGAGCATTACGGTCGCCCGGTGCATCTGGGCGAATTTGGGGCTTACGTCAAAGCGGATGCGCAGTCGCGCGCAAATTTTTACGCGGCGTTCCGGCAAACCGCCGAACGCGAAAAACTCGGCTGGTGCATTTGGGATTGGAGCGCTAATTTTCGTTACTGGAACCGCGACCAGCAAACGGCCCTGCCGGGCATGCACGAGGCGCTGTTCGGTAAAACACCTTGAATTCATTACTTGAAACCCGCGCGCTCCGCCACCTCGCTCTGCTAATTTTTTTGGCGCTGAGCGGCCATTCAACTCACGCCGGCGGCGACGAGGTAGTGGTCATTTACAATGCCCGCGTGCCGGAATCCAAACTAGTGGCGGAACATTACGCGGCCGCGCGACAGGTGCCCCAATCGCAGGTCTTCAGTTTTGAGCTCACGACGAACGAGGTCATTTCGCGCGGCGAATTCACCGAACACTTCAAAGATCCGCTCATCGAAAAGCTGGAGGCGACTGGCTTGTGGAAATTTGGCCCACTGCATTTTCCCGCGACGAATGGGCATCCTGCTTACAGCGAAACGCGCGTGGTCACTTCCAAGATCCGCTACGCGGTGCTGTGCTACGGCGTGCCGCTGAAGATTGCGCCGAGCCCCACGCTCGATGAACCGGCGGAGAAAATGGTGCAGAAAGAATTTCGCGTGAACGAGGCGGCGGTGGATTCCGAACTCGCGTGGCTGCCGGTCTCGAAACTGAATGTGCCACTGACTGGCCCGTTGCCGAATCCGTTTTATCTGATGACGAATAGTTGGGCGCTGAATTGCACCAATGGCATCCTGCTCGTGGCGCGGCTCGACGGCCCGACCTTCAAGATCGCCAATGGTCTGGTGGATAAAGCGCTGGCGGCGGAGAGCAACGGTTTTTGGGGCCGCGCTTACTTTGATACTCGTGGTTTGCCGACGACGAATATTTATTTTCAGGGCGACCAGTGGCTACTGACAGCGGCTGAGATCTGTCGCCAACAAGGTTTTGACGTGCAGACGGACACGAACAGCGACACGTGGAATGACACATTCCCGATGAGCCACATCGCGGTTTATGCCGGTTGGTATGCGGGTTGGGCGAACGGACCATTCCTGAATGACAAAGTGGAGTTCATGCCGGGCGCGTTCGCCTATCATCTGCACTCGTTCAGCGCCGATTCCATCCGCACCACGAATCATAATTGGGTCGGCCCTTTGCTCGCGCGTGGGGCAACCTGCACGCTGGGCTGTGTGTATGAACCGTATCTCGCTTTCACGCCGAACATCGCGTTTCTGGTGCAGCAATTATGCGTGGGCTACACGTTTGGCGAAGCCGCGTGGGCCTCGCAGCTCGCGCTGTCGTGGCAGAACACGGTGGTGGGCGACCCGTTGTATCAACCGTTCAAAATGCCGCCCGCTGAACGTCACGCGCAACTGGCGCGCACGAAAAATCCGCTCTTGGAATGGTCGTTCAACCGGCTGGTGAATCTGGATCTGGCGCGCGGCATCCGGGCTCCGCAACTGGCGCAATTTCTGGAACAGATTCCGCAAACCACGAGCAGCGCGGTGCTCACGGAAAAGCTCGCGGAACTTTACGACGCGCAAGGCAAGCCGAGTTCGGCGATTGATGCGTGGCAACGGGCGTTGACCTTGCAGCCTTCGGTGCAACAGCGTATTCGCATCCGCCGCTTGCTGACGGAGAAATTGCTCGTCGCTGAGCGAGTCACCGAGGCGGCGGAAAATATTCGCCGCGCCATCAAGGAAGCGCCGACGTTTGCCGACGCGCCTAAACTGCGCGTGCAGTTGCAGGCGTTGGAACAAAAAATTGCCGCCGCCAAAAAGAAATAGCTGCCATGCCTCATTTTTACGACACCCACGCGCATTTGGATTACCCGGATTACGCTGCAGATTTTCCCGAAGTCATCGCTCGCGCCGAAGCGGCCGGCATCACGAAATTGATTTCCATCGGCACGAATCTCGCGAGCAGTCGCCGCGCCATTAAGCTTGCGGAAAAATATCCCGCGATCTACGCCGCCGTGGGCTGGCACCCGAGCGACGCCATGGAAGCGCCAGAAGATCTGCGCCCGGAGCTGCGGGAATTAGCCGGTCACCCCAAAGTCGTCGCCATTGGCGAAATCGGATTGGATTACTATCGACTGCCCAGCACGCAAGGCGGCAGCGCGGCGGATGACGTGGCTTACAAATTGAAGCAGGCGGAGATTTTGCGGCAACAACTCGAAGTGGCGATTGAATTCAAATTGAATTGCGTCATTCACCAGCGCGCGTCATTCGACGATCTCCTCGTGCAAGTTCAACCCTACGCCGCCCAGACGCGTGGCGTTTTTCACTGCTTTGGCGAATCGGTGGAACGCTTGCAGCAGATTCTGGAACTCGGCTGGCTGGTGAGTTACACGGGCATTGTCACCTTCAAGAACGGACAAAATATCCGCGATGCCGTCGCCGCGACGCCAATGGGGAAATTCATGCTGGAGACGGATTGCCCCTATCTCGCGCCGATTCCGTATCGCGGCAAACGTTGCGAACCTGCCTACGTCAAAGAGATCGCCGACACGGTGGCGCAGGTGAAATTATGTTCGCTCGATGACTTAAGCGCCGCCACTTGCCGCACCGCGCAGGAATTTTTCCCCAAATTGGCCTGAGGCTCTAAACAGGACACTGCCTGTCCATTTTTAGAGCGCGGCAAATTTTTCAGCCTTCGCCAATAAGCGGCAAACCTTTCCTTGGCCAAGTGCTCACCTAGGTTGTTTTTACCCCTAACCAAGTAGCCTCGGTTTTTCCTCAATGAAATGGGGCAAGAATTTCCACCCGCCGACCCGATTTTTCGCTGGAATGACAAGGTGATTCACCGATTTTATTCGCACAACTATGGCACCGGAATTGCGATAGGTGATGGCGTGACAAAAACTTTTTCACCGGAGCAAAAACAAAAAACGCAACTGCTAGAGAACTGACAACATTATGAAAAGAACGCTCCTCCTCGCTTTCGCCGCCATCCCGGTTTTATTTTCCGGCTGTGCGACGCCGCAACCGCCACAAGCCTTTCACGCCACCGACAACAATGCCATCGTCATCAAGTCCGTGGACAACCGCACCAGCGAAATCATCCAGCCCACAGTATCCGGCCCGATTGGGAATGACACGGTGCTGAACAAAATCACCTCGCTGTCCGGCTCCAAGACCGCCGTCGTGATCCTGGAAAATTACACCGAGTCACAAATCGGCGATGAATTCCGCAGCCGCGGCACACCCTGGTTTGTCGGGCTCCGCAGCCTCGGCTACGAACACATTGTTTTCCTCCAAGGCCAAGGCAGCAGCAACCCGGAAGGTCTGCTGACACTCGCTAAATACGACTAAAATTTTTCATGGTTAGGGTTGGCGACCCGCCGGTGCGACTGTTTCGCAACGGCGGGTCGTTTTTTAAATCATACATTTTCCATGTTACCCCATTTGACCACCAGCTTGGTTGCCGCCCGCGTCCACGGCATTTTTTGTTTTGCCATTGCCGCGTTGCTTTTGCGCCGTATATTCCGTGCCTCATGGCTGGCGATTCACCGGTTGAAACCTTGCAGGTCCGCATCCACGGCGCGGCCAGTTTGCCCACGTTAATCTATCTGCCGGGTATTCACGGCGATTGGACACTCGTCGGCGATTTTCGCAAACAACTCGTCGGCCACGTCCGTTTCGTTGAATTCATTTATCCCCGAACGCTGACTTGGAGTTTGGACGACTACGCGGCGGCGATTGAAACTGCGCTCGCCAAAAACCATATCACTCACGGCTGGCTGCTTGGTGAATCCTTTGGCTCACAGATTGTGTGGGCGCTCGTTAAACGGAATCAATTCACCGCGCAAGGTATCATTCTCGCCGGTGGGTTTGTGAATTACCCCATCAGCTGGGGCGTGCGGCTCACCTACACCACCTTTGGTCGCATTCCGCTAGGCGCCTTGAATGGGTTGCTGAAAGTTTACGGCAAGCTCGCTCGCTTGCGCTACCGGCACTCGCCGGAAACGGTGGCCAACATTCAGGAATTCATTGAGCGCCGCACGGAGCTGGATCGGCAGGCGGCACTGCATCGCCTGACGTTGATTCTCGGCCACGACCCGCGCGAAATTGCCCGCACAACACCGCTCTCCGTGTTTTACGTCAGCGGCTGGGTGGATCCGATTGTGCCGTGGCCGCTGGTGCGACGTTGGTTGCGCCAACAATGTCCCAGCCTGCGCGCGGATAAAATCATTTTTCCCGCCGACCACAATGTGCTGGGCACCGCGCCGGTCCAAGCCGCGCGGCAAGTGTTGGCTTGGATGAAATTACCATGATGATGGTAGGGCGCGTCACTCCGTGCGCGCCGGGCTTGGCCAGACAGACGACGGCGCGCACGAAACGACGCGCCCTACCTCAAATTGTTTGTCCGCTGGATAGCCCCGAAAATTTCCAATTGCTGCGTAACGATTCCGTTCTATCTTCCGTCCAACGAAACGTATGACTCGGCAACAAATTCTCGACCTCTACTTTCTCGATGCGCGGCACAAGCTCATTGACCTCGCCGCCTTTCTCGACCGCGTGGAACACGCCGAAGGCCCGGATGATTTCCGCCTGAAAAATTTCCGCGCCGCGCTGACCGAACTCTCCACCAAGAAAAAGGGCAAAGCCAAAAAAGTTCTGCTCGCGTTCAGCGATTTAACAACAAAACCGATTGCGAAAGCAGCAGGAAAAGGGGCGTGTGGAGCCTGGAAAAAGGATAAATAAAATTCCCGCCATGTTTATTTTTCTCAAACGCCGCAAAGCTATCAAGAGCTTTGCTTATAAGTTACCGCTAGAATTACGGCGGCGCTTTGGCGACAAAACGTTTTATTCAATTGAGCAGGTCGAGCGCACTTTGGAAAACGGAAAATATGACAAAACATTTTCGGCCTATGCCTACGCTTTACTCTGCTCGCGTAAAGATTTTGATTCTTACTTTGGTGATTTAAAATTGAAGAGCACCTACGACAGCTTGCGGAAATTGGTCGCAAAAAAATATTTTAAAGGGATTGTTGATTTTGAAGGCGGCGCAGTGGTGCGCTTTGCCCAAGGTGTTGGTGGCACATCATATTACGAAAAGGATAAGGAAATAATGAATTTTGTAGATGGACAATATTGATATGCGCTACATCGAACCTCACGCCCACATGGTCAGTCGCACAACGGACGATTACGAACGCATGGCGCTCGCCGGTTGCGAGGCCGTCTGTGAGCCCGCGTTCTGGGCGGGCTTTGACCGCAGTTCGCCCGCCGGTTTTTTTGATTATTTCGGCCAGCTCACCGAGCACGAACCGAAGCGCGCCGCCAAGTTCGGCCTGAAACATTTCTGCTGGCTCTGCATCAATTCCAAAGAAGCGGAAGACGTGAAGCTGGCTGAGGAAGTCATCGCGCTCATCCCGCAATTCATCAATCGCCCCAACGTGCTCGGCATCGGCGAAATCGGGTTGAACAAAAATTCGCGGAACGAATTGCGCGTGCTGGAGATGCAGGTTGAGCTCGCCGCGAAATTCAATCAGCTCATCCTGGTCCACACGCCGCACCTCGAAGATAAATTGAAAGGCACGCGGCTGATTCTGGACGTGCTCAAGAATGACCCGCGCATCCGGCCGGAATGCGTCATCATCGACCACGTGGAGGAACACACGGTGGAAATGGTTTTGGACTGCGGCATGTGGGCGGGCATGACGTTGTATCCGGAAACGAAATGCACCCCGGCGCGGGCGATTGACATCTTGGAAACCTACGGCAGCGAGCGACTCTGGATGAACAGCGCGTGCGATTGGGGCGTGAGCGATCCGCTGGCGGTGCCGAAAACGGCGCTAGAAATGCGGAAGCGCGGGCACGTGGCCGAAGCGATTGAGAAAATTATTTTCCAGAATCCGAAAAATTTTCTAGGCCAATCTGCCCACTTCAAACTCGGCAGCTAAAGTCCATCAAGGTAACAGCACGAGGCGATAGAAACGCTGGCGGTCGGCATTTAAGACGTTCGTGTTGGCGAAGCTGGCGAGGTTGGTGCCCGCAGTGACACTAGCCAAGCTTTGCCAGACAGCAGCAGTCAGGTTGGTTTTGGACTCGATCTGATAGCGCAAGCCCGCCAAAGAATTCCAGCTGAGTTGCACATCGTTTCCGCTCAAAGCCACTTGGCTGAACCGAACCGGCGGCACCGGCACGACACTCACGTCGTCCATCCCGAAATAATTGGGATCATTACGTTCAGCGAATTCAAGATCGGTATTCGTGGCCGTGGCGGATACGACGAATTGATAATTCGTCCAACCGAAAACGGGGGGATCCACCAGATGCATCAGATCCGCGCCGTTCCAACGGGCGATGAACTCCTGACCGAAACCGGAAGCCGGATTATTCAGCCAGAATGAAACCAAATATTTTTGCTGAACGATGGTCGGCAAGTTCTGCGTGAGCGTCGCTAAAAATCCACCTTCGCCGAGAAAAGCCCCGTAGGTTCCGGAGTGAACGATGCCGGGAAAATCAAATTCTGTGGCGACCACATTGTAGAACAAGTTGCCGACATAGGTGTCACCCACGAGCGTCCAATCCGTGAAATCACCCGTTTCAAAGCTACCGTTCTGCACGATTGATTCGCCAATGGTGAGCGACACGACGACATTTTTGAGACGCGACTGCAACGCATTCGTAAACGTGATGGCTGCGACGTAGCGACCGGATAACAGCCCGCTAGCGCCGCTCAATTGAACAATGAGATCCGTCGAACCATTCGCGGGCAAGGTGCCGGCATTTGTGGAAATGGTTAGCCAAGCCGGGTAATCGCCCGCGCCCCACGCCAGATTGGTCGCCCCCGAATTCGTCAAATGGATGACCCAACTGGCGGGCGAAAACGGGCCGCTGACCGCGCCAAAGCTCGCGACCGTTTGCGGACTTAGGCCAAGTGCATCCGGCGTATTCAACGCATTGATCAGGTTGGTGCCAGTCGGCGTGCCCCAACCGGTGCAAAGGTCAAAGCCTGTGACGGCGTAAAAGTTGGTAGGGCTGGCACTGCTGGTATTATCGCCGGTGGTGATGTCGTGAAAGGTGGCCGAATAATTGGTGCCGCGATTCAGCGCGTAGATTGTGGGATTTAGAAAACCTACGGGTGGCTGGCTGATTTGCGCCGCGCGCTGATTGGCCAAGGCCAGAAAGGCAGCCCACAGCGGAGCCGCGCAGCTCGTCCCACCAACATTGGCGTTGGTGCCATTGCCGTAAAAGATATGAATGTTGTCCGCCACCAGCGCCACGTCAGGCATGTTGCGCCAACCGGTCGAACCTTGATTCGCCGCCATGCTGATGCCCTGCTGCCAGACGGGTAGCGGATAGACCGTGCTGATGCCACCGCCGCCGCCCACATTTCCACCGCGATTCCACGCCGTTTCGGAAACGTAATTGCCGGAGCCGTCCGTGCTCAACGTGGTGCCCCCGACCTGCGTGATGTTCGGACTTTCGGCCGGAAAATCCACCGCGCCCACAAAAGCATCCGAATCGCCCGCCGCATTAAAAAACGTTTGACCCTGCGCGGCCATCTGCAGAAAAATTTGTTCCGCCGCTGAATCCGGCCCGCCGCCGCCCCACGAACAGCTCAACTGCCGAGACAAATTATCATTCGCCATCCGGCTCAAAAGACTCACCCACGGACTCGGATTCGGTGCCTCGTAAACATAGATGTTTGAGATCCCCGGCGCCATGGCCAGAACCATTTCGATATCCAACGCCACTTCGATCTCGCCGCCGCCCGGCGTGCTCACGCCACCATTCACAGGCACCACGGTGAGCGGTGGCAGATTCGTCAACCCGATGAGATTGGCGTAATTCGTGATGTCGCTGGGATGAAAACCATCAAATTGTAACAGGCCGACACTTTGGCCCGCACCCGTCAACGTGGTGCCCGGCACGTAGGCTTGGCGAAAATCATTGCCGATGAAACGTCCGCTCGGCCCGGAGCCACCACGCGGATTGATTGATGGCCGCGCCGTCGCTGGCATCAACTTAGACCGCGGCTGGGGCAGCGCATAATTGTCCAGTCCGCTCACACGCAGAATCGGCAATGCCGCATCCACTGTGGGGTCCGTATCTGGGGCAAAGAAATTGCGCGACTCGCGCGGATGTTTGAACGAATTCAGCCGCACATGAAAAGCGCGTTCGGTATCGGCCGAACGCGCGGTCACCTCCAACACCAACCGGTTCGGATGCGTGGCCACCACTTTAAAACCATTCGTGCGCGCGAACTGTAACACCTTCGCGTAATCCGCAGGCGTGGGCCCGAAGCGCTCGGCGAATTCAGCGGGTGTGAGGTAGCGGCGATACTGCGGACTAGTCGGATCATAAATTTCCCGCAGCAGATTCGTCAGCGCGGCTGCCTCGCGCAGCGGCAGACTGAGGGCCAGCGTCAACTGATTGGTGCCCGCCATCCGCCCCAAGGGTGCACTTTTGCCACGTGCCACCCACGCCGGAACGTGATTGGAAGGCAACGTTTTTTGCGCTGCTGAAAGCGCCATAAGCGAGAGAAATAAAAGAAGAGCGACCGTGAAGGCTCTGGGTTTCATGAATGAGTGATTCGCAAGGGTTATGCTGCGAATAAAAATATCATCACTCCTCAAATAAAGCGAACATGAGAATCGCGGAGGTCGTGCCATCCATCGTCGGTTCGTTGGACGAGTAATCATGCATGTCCTCGTGATAAACGGCTGCGCCCTGAAATAGCGCCAACGGGTCCGGCTCGCGGATCGTCACGCCTTTGAGGGATTTGAAAATGTGTTCGTAAACCGGCCCGTCCACTAAGGCGCCACGCACTGTGCGCTGCGTCAATTGCGTCGTCATCAAATGCACATCGCGCGGAAACACGCTGCCAATTTCCGTGAACATTGTCGTGCCCCACGGATTGCGCCCCAGCAACCAGTCACGCTGTTTCATCGCAAAAAAACGAAACCGTTGATCGCCCGTCATGCGTTCGTAAAAAGCGCATTGCGTCACGAGCGCCGCGACGAGATTGTCTGAACACCAGATGAACGGCACGCCGATGCGGTAAGGATTATTTCCCGCCGCCAACGCGCAGCGTTCGATTCCTTCGCGGTAATAGCCAGACAACGTTTTCTGAAATTTTTTATCCACCAGATCGTAGAGCCGGAAGTGGCCTGCGTTCATAAACGGATAAAATTGGTAATGGCCCGTTTGCTCGCGGCCCATCCAACTTTCGTCCGCCGCCAGTTTCGCGTAGCGCTTGGCGTCCGTGAGAAATTGTTTTTCGCCCGTCGCACGGAATAATTCAGCCGCACCCCATTCCATATCATCGGCCCACGTCGTTTCGGCGTAACGATACGGCGACAAATAGGAGTTCCCCTGCTGCACGCCTTCCTTCGCGCAGCCGAGCGCATACACCTCGCGCCCCGCTTCCAAGCAGCGACGCGCAAACTCTTTCTGCTCCGGATCGTTGCGCCAGATCTGATACGCCAGAGCCATCGCCGCTGCGTAACGGCCGGCCAAATTTGCCACGCCCGTGGATTCACTCTTGTATTTGCCCAAGCCTTGCGGCTGGCCGTCGGCAAAATAAACCACCCGCGCCCCGCCCTTGCCCCAGCCATAGTCGGTGATCTCATTTTGCGGCAAACGCCAACCCGCGTGATCGCGGTCATCGGCGACTTGATGGTAGAGCGCATCCGGCGCGGGATGCAGTTTGAGCAACCACTCCAAACCCCACCGCGCTTCATCGAGCAGATCAGGAATACCATTCGTGCCCGGAAGTCCGGCCGCATCGACGCGATCCGCAAAGCGCTGCGTTTCATGCGCGTCAAAGTGTGGACCTACCTCGTAAGCGAGGAGCATCTGCGCCGTGGCGTTGCCAGACGTCAGGAGATATTTCAGCAGATCACCCGCGTCATGCCAGCCGCCGGTGGCATCGAGCGGCGTGGCGTTGGGCAACAAACCGAAGGCCGTGCGGCCATCGAGCGAATGACAATTCGTGCCCAGCCACGGATTAAAACCGCAGCGCTGCTCGCGCATGAATTCCAGCAATTGATCCGGCAACTCGCGGTAAACTTTTCCTCCAATCGTGAACGGCAACGAACTTACCGCATCACTGCGAAGCATGTAACGCCCGGCTTTTTTTAGCGGACTAAAATCTAATTCCAGATGATTGGTGAATTGCCCCCAGCCTTCGCCGGAAATCGGTTTCGCTTCGCCCGAAAAAACCTTTTCGCCCGTTGCTGCATCTACGACGGTGAAAGTCGGAGCGATGGCCGAGGCTGAAAAAGCTACCGCCGTTTTAGGATCACTTGTGCCATAGCCAAGTTGGTTGGCGCGGATGAATAATTGCTCCGGTTGCGGCGCGAGCAATTCATCCACGCGCACGAAGGTGTAGCCTTTCGCTGCAAGCGCATCGAGCAACTCGCCAAAATGCGCGGTCATTTTATCCGTGCGTTCCGGCCCGCTGCCCAGATGCAGCAACAGAATAAAACCATTCAGCCCGTTGGCATCCGCTTGTTCGCGTTTGAGAATGCTGTCGTAAATCGCCTGCGAAGAAATGAAATGGGGATCGGCATCCGCCATGTAATCCGCATTCGCGCGCGTGCCGGACGTAAAGTTGACGAGCGTGAGTCCCAGCTCCGCGCTCCAGTCCACGATGGCGCGATTGTAATATTCAAACGGCGGCAGAAAATAGCGCACGCCAGCCCGCCGCACGCCGAAGCGTTCCAGCTTTTCCAAATTCGCTGTGAGGTCGGCGCAAAATTCTTCCCGTGTCACGAGATTCGTTTTCGGGCCGTCCCACGGGCAATACAGCAGATGTTTGTCCGAGTGTGGCCCGATGAAATGTCCCTCTTTGACGATCCGCCGGACGAGCGGCGTGAAGTCGGAGTTCGTAAGAAAATCACCGGTGACGAAGAACGACGCGTGCGCCTGATGCTTGGCGAGTTCATTCAAAATGGTCTCACCACCTTCGGCGAAGGAATGGCCGGTGAACGCGAAGGCAATCTGCTTGCGGTTCGTTGCGCCACGAATGATACCGCCCTCGCTGAATTGAAACTCCGCCGAAGCCATTGCCGCCGCCCGCAAATCGGCCACCAACCCGAGTAGCAAAAGAATAATCAATGCGTTCAAGATAAAATTTCCAAGCGAACGCGCCGACGTGATTCGATGGCCGTAAAAAGCGGCAGAGGACTGCCGCACTCCAAGACGCTGCGCGTAGTCCGAGCGCCACAAACACCGCGAAGCGTCTTGGAGTGCTCCAGTCCTCTGGAGCTTTGGCTGCGATGACTCGACGGCGTCATTTTCAAAACAAGCCGCCCAAGTTCGTTGAGTTTGAGCTCCGGTTTTCAAGGTAAGATTTCTGAACCTGTCTTTTTCCGAGCCGGCTCCGCGCCGCCGACGAGCACCACGAATTCCCCTTTCAGACTACGCTTCGCCGCGATCTCCAGAAGCGCCGCCGGTTTGCCCCGCAGAAATTCCTCGAAGCGCTTCGTCAATTCCCGCGCCAAGACCACGTCGCGGTCGGGATAAACTTCGTTCAGTTCGCCCAGCAATTTCTCGATGCGATACGGCGATTCGTAGAAGACCAACGTGCCAGCCGTGGTGCGCAACGATTCCAGTTTGTTACGCCGTTGACCGGATTTGTGCGGCAGGAAACCGACAAAATGAAATTCATCCGTAGCCAAACCACTGGCAGTGAGCCCAGCGACCAACGCGCACGGCCCGGTCACCGCTTCCACACGAAAGCCCGCCGCCACCGCCGCTTTCACGACGCGTTCGCCCGGATCGCTGATGCCGGGGCTGCCCGCATCCGTGACCAGCGCGACCTTTTCGCCGCGCCGGAGACGTTCGATGATCTCCTCGCTGCGCCGCGCTTCGTTGAATTGGAAATAGCTCAGCATGGGTTTGCTGATGCCGAAATGTTTGAGCAACTGGCCGGAATGCCGCGTGTCCTCGGCGGCGACCACATCGCACTCGCGCAAGACGCGGAGCGCGCGGAGCGTGATGTCCTCGAGATTTCCAATCGGCGTGGCCACGAGGTAAAGCGTGCTGATAGTGAGCGGCGGCAAGGCGGCGTCCATGCGGAGAATAAAACAGAATGGCGCGGTGAAAGAAAATGGATTCGCAGGCGGAACAATGGCAAGAGTGGCGTCGGAAAATGTCTCGACTTAATTTTTTGCCGCACCTAGGGTCGTTGCATGGAAATGGATAGGCCAAACAACCAGCCGTCAACTAATTGTTAAGCTGCTCGCACATGCCACATTCGACAACATACGTTTGGATTCTTCTGGCGCTTGATGTAGTTGGCCGGACATCACCAGCATCTTTGGACAGAATTATTGGAGCAGCTGATTGCCTCAACAAAGACATCCCATCACATTCAGATTTGCAGACAGCTATTGGTTGGTTATTGCAGGAGGGCTTTATTCATAGGCAAAGAAGAGATTATGGATTGACTCAGCTTGGCAGAGACTTGATGACCGAAGTTAAATCGCAAGCCACCAAACCATTCGATCAATGGGATGTCTTGAAGAAGCGATTTGCCAGCGCAGGTGCGCCGATTGAGCTTGCAGACATTTCAGAAGTTGAGTGGCAGCAAGCTTATGACACATACTGCACGAGGGGGTTTAGAATGAATATGGGGATAGGGTGAACGGACGGCAAAAAGGGCTTGATTTTTGAGTTTTTGGCCAATTTAAGGCCATCGCATCCTTTCAGGACCACGACCTTAGCGCTTCCGACCACGACCTTAGCGCTTCCGACCACGACCTTAGCGCTTCCGACCACGACCTTAGCGCTTCCGACCACGACCTTAG
>CAIWFB010000257.1 GCA_903911825.1 uncultured Verrucomicrobia subdivision 3 bacterium | reverse complement strand
TTTCTTGGTCGACCCAGACTAACAAATTACCTGGCCTGAAAAAGCGAAGTCACCTCAATTCAACGAACCAAGAATTGATCGGTTTAAGCGAGACGTTTGGCATCACCAACCGTTAGCTGAATTCTAAGTTTTACCGTCTCCGTCCGCCGGGCGCGAAATGGTAGCCGCCGTGGACACGGCCGCCGCGCACTTTGCCGGGGAAGCCCGCCGCCGCACCGGGCTTGGCTTCTTCAAACAACGCGGTGTAGCGGTATTCAAAATTTTCCATCTTCACGCGCGGGATTTTCTGGCTGATGAAACGTTCGATGGCGAAGACGTGCGGCGCATCTTCCGCGATCATGATGGTGTAGGCGTCGCCGGTAGCCGCGGCGCGTCCGGTGCGGCCGATGCGGTGGATGTAATCTTCGGGATGCTGCGGCACGTCGTAGTTGATGACGTGGCTAACGTCAGCGATGTCCAGCCCGCGCGCCGCGATGTCGGTGGCGACGAGCACTTCAAATTTGCCGTTGCGAAAACCTTCGAGCGCTTGTTCGCGTTCCTTTTGCGTGCGGTTGGAATGCAGCACGGCCACGGCGTGATTGTCGTGCTTGAGCGTGCCGGCCACGCGGTCGGCGCCGTGTTTGGTGCGGCAGAAAATGATGACGGAGTCGTAATTGACGTGGTTCAGCAGCGCGAGGAGCAGGTCGGTCTTCTGCGTGTCGGACACGGGATAGATGACGTGCTTGACGTTCTCGGCCGGGGAACGGCGCGCGCCGATCTCGATGGTTTCGGGATGGTTCATCGCCCATTGGATGAGCGTTTCAATCTGCGGCGGCACGGTGGCGGAGAAGAGGGCGCTGTGCCGTTTGCGCGGGCAACGTTCCACGATGTGACGCACGTCGGGGAGGAAACCCATGTCGAGCATGCGGTCGGCTTCGTCGAGCACGAGGAATTCGATCTTATCCAATTTCAACGTGCCTTGTTCCAGATGATCGAGCAACCGTCCGGGCGTGGCGACGACGATGTCGGTGCCGGCTTTTAATTCTTCATTCTGTTTGCCGTAACCCACGCCGCCGAAGACGACGGTGGTTTTCAGATCGGTGAAGCGGGAGTAATCGCGAAAGCTGGTTTCGACCTGCGCGGCGAGTTCGCGCGTGGGTTCGAGGATGAGCGCGCGCGGCCCGACGGCCTGGTGCGCGCCGAGTTGCGAGAGGATGGGCAGGGCGAACGCGGCGGTCTTGCCGGTGCCGGTCTGCGCGCTGCCGATGACATCCTTGCCGGAGAGAACGAGCGGAATCGCACGGAGCTGAATGGGTGTCGGTTCCGAATAACCTGCGGCGCGAACGCCTTGGAGAACTTTTTCAGAAAGTCCTAATTTGCTAAAAGCCATGGCGCAATCTAGCAGGAAATGGGCGCGGCGGAAGCAAATTGCAAGGGTTGGGCGAGAATGGATTTACTTTCAACTTGGAACTCCCGCCGCCAAACCGTTAGCTTGGACGGATGTTCGATTCGTTAAGCACCAAGCTCCAGAACGCTTTCAAAAATTTGCGTGGCCTCGGAAAAATTTCCGAGAGCAACGTCGGCGACGCCTTGCGCGAAGTGCGCATGGCGCTGCTGGAAGCGGATGTGAATTTCAAAGTGGCGCGGGATTTCATCGAGCGCGTCAAAACGAAAGCGCTCGGCGCGGAAGTCATCGCGAGCGTTCAACCCGGCCAGCAGATCATCAAATTTGTCAGCGACGAACTCACCGAACTCCTCGGCTCGCAAAATGCCGCGCTGAATCTGTCTGGCAATCCAACGTGCCTGATGCTGGTCGGTTTGCACGGCGCGGGGAAGACGACTTCCAGCGGCAAGCTCGCGAAGTTGCTGAAGAAACAGGGGCGCACGCCGTTGCTCGTCGCGGCGGATGTGTATCGTCCGGCGGCGATGGATCAACTCGAAACACTCGCCAAGCAAGTTGAGGTTCCCATTTTTATCAAGCGCGGCGAAACGGATGTTCTGAAAATTGCGCGCGAGGCGCTGGACTTTGCGCGGTTAAATAATTGCAACACGATCATCTTTGATACGGCAGGGCGCTTGCAGATTGACGAGCCGTTGGTGCAGGAATTGGTTCGCCTTCGTGATCTTGTGAAGCCGCAGGAAATTCTCCTCGTGCTCGACGCCGCCACCGGTCAGGAAGCGGTGAATGTCGCCACGCATTTCGATCAGGCGTTGAATATCACCGGTTCCATTCTCACCAAACTTGATGGCGATGCGCGAGGCGGCGCGGCCTTGAGCTTGAAATCGGTCACGGGCAAGCCGATCAAGTTCGCGGGCGTCGGCGAGAAGCTGGATGAATTTGAGCCGTTCCATCCCGAACGCATGGCGTCACGGATTCTCGGCATGGGCGACGTCGTCAGCCTCGTGGAACGCGCTGCCGAAGCCGTGAGCGAAGACGACGCCAAGCGCATGGAAGAGAAGATGCGCAAAGGCGAATTCTCGCTGGAAGATTTTCTGGAACAATTGCGCGCGATGAAAAAGTTGGGTTCACTCGAAAGCATTCTCAAAATGTTGCCCGGCGGCGGCGAGGCGTTGAAGCAAATCGACATTGGCAAACAGGAAAAAGAATTCAAGCGCATGGAAGGCATGGTCTGCGCGATGACCAAGAAAGAACGTTTGAATCCCGTGCTTCTAAATGCGAGTCGTCGTCGTCGCATCGCGGCGGGCAGCGGCGTGACCGTCACGGAGTTGAACACGATGCTCAACAAATTTTTTCAGATGCAGACGATGATGAAAAAAATGGGCAAAATGGGTAAGATGATGGGGAAAATGGGCGGCGGCATGCCGGGTATGTTCCGGCGTTAAGCGCGCGGTTCTTCGTGTTCCTTCTCCCAGATAAACCATTCTTCCACGCGCTTCCGGGCCCACGGCGTTTTACGCAGAAAGGTGAGGCTGGAGACGATGGTAGGATTGAACATGAAGCAGCGGATGGGCACGCGGTCCGCCATTTCGCGCCAGCCGTGCCGTTGGACGAGCGTGTTAAGAATCGTTTCGAGATTGATGCCGTGCAGCGGATCGCGCGGATGAGAACGAGGTGTCGTCATAAGGAAATTTTTGCGAGATGGTGCGCTTAAATAACGTAACTGTCAGCCGTGACCCGAGACGGATATTTAAATAATAATGCGACGGCTAAGTTCATGGGGCATACGTTGGCTGCCTACCATAGGCTATTCAATAAAAAAGAGTTCAGACTAAGTCTGAACTCTTTTTTGATGAACAGTAAACTTTCTTACAACGTCGCCTTAGCTTTCCGTCGGCGAAGGAAGATACTGCCAGCCAATCCAACCGCCGCCAGCGCAAAGGTTGACGGCTCGGGCACAGTGGATACGGTGGTGATGGAGGCTCCGACGACATCGTTGTAGCCCATGCTCAGCAGCGTGATACTGTAGTCGGCATTGACCGTAATTTCGGCATAGCCGTAAAAAATATCGGTCGCGAGAGAACCCGCGGGATTGCGAATCGTTAAACCGAGGAAGCCGTGTTCGCCAGCCGTCCAATTGCCAAACGTCGGCCCCAGATCAACGTAACCGGCGCCGGGCGGCTGATAGCCAGAAGATGTGCCAATCGTAGCGCCGTCACCGAAATACGCAGGATTCAGATTGGAGCTACTTTGATAAATCACTCCATTGCCACGACTGAAAAAACCCTGCGTGTAGATTTCTGCCTCGGTTTGCGTAAATGATCCATCCATGACCAGCCAAAATTGGCCATCGGTAAAAAAGGTGGAGGGATAGAGAAAGCCGCGGCTTTCCGCATAGCCGGTCAACGGATTGAACCAGACGCCGGTGCCATCGCTACCAGTGCCAGCTGGATTGATCGGCGTGGTGAGATTGATGTTTTCGTAGGTGTGAACGGTCGCGCGACCAACCGTCGGCAGTAATGCGGTGGTGACGGCAAAAACAAGGGAAGGGATAAGGTGACGCATAAATTACTTTGGGATGATAACTTTCTGATTTTATTTAGTTACGGCGCCTCTCTAAAAGCAAGCGGTATGCCATGGCCCTAAGCTTGTTTGGGCGAGACGAGGCTTTATCAAAAAGAGTCATTCCTTTTGGGGTGGTTGACTAGCTCCCCAATAGAAAATAATTCAGGCGATCTATTTCAGCCAAATGGGCTGGATGTATTTTTTTGAACGCGCTGGTAATAAGCCTTCAATTAGCCTCTGTTCAAAACAATAATTAAGGCGGGAGTTTTCTGTGTTCGAAAGGGGATTCATCTTGACCTGGAAACATGTGGGTTTCATTTTCAGCGCCAGAGTTTATCAACCGCAAGTTGTGGAAGCTCATCAAGGTGGCCGTCATGTTATTTCAATTCGAACAAAGCTCCATCGCTTCACGCCCAATTTTTTTGGCCGGTTCGGCAAAACTGTGGGTCGCAATCAGTGTGTTGGCCCATTTGTTAAACGCTGCTGCCGCCGAAAATTTGGTGCCGCCACCGCCGCCCTCAATCGCGCCCTTGATTGGAATCACTTACCCGAACGATGCGGATGGCGATCATGTGGAGGATCAATTGGCAGCGCGGCTACAACAAGTCATGGTCGCGCAAACGGTGGCGTTGGCTACTGTGCCAACTAATTCCGTGGCGAGCCCGCTGGGAGCGCTGGTGGATGTGGAACTGATTTTTACCAACCCCATCTCGCAAAAGCAGATCGATACGTTCACCGCGCTGGGCGGGGAAATCACCTATATTTACAAGGCGGTTTCGTATGGCTGGAACGGCCGTCTGCCGCTCGGGAAAATGTCTCAGCTGCCGGGCTTGATGGGTGATTCGTTGGTCTTGGTGGAGGAAGCCAAGTCGCAAGAATTACACATGCTGCTCGCTTCGCGCACTGGGCGCGTGCGTCCGGTTTGGGCACCGAATTTTGCGGGCAGCGTAGCGGGTTTTTCCGGCAACACCAACATCACCATCGCGGTCGTAGATTCCGGTATGGATGCGACGCACACTGATCTCGCTGGTCGCGGAGTTTATTGGTCGGATTTTTCGACTGATGCTTCCGCCACTCCGATCGATATCAGCCAGCACGCGACCCATGTCGGTTCGGTGGCGTTGGGAACTGGTGCCGCTAGCGGCAGTGCGACCGGTCCGCTTTACGGCACGCTCTCGGGAAGTTTGAGCGGAATTTTTAGCGGCAATTTTTTAGTCACGCCCATGGAGTTTCCGGCAGCTTCCATCACCTTCACGGCCACGGTGCGCTGGAATGGCGGTGGCAGTAGTTCCTTTGGTTTGTATTCGCACAACAAAGGCAGTAAGACCGGCTACACCCTTGAGGGCAGCAACGTGAGCGGCTCGTCACCGTTGTCGTTGAGTGTGACGGTCACTGGTAATTCAGCCCGAGAATATTCACCCGCACTTGTCTCCAACGGCTCGATGACCGACTACGTTCTCACGTATCAAATTCCGCAATTTGCCGGCGTGGATAGTTTCAACCGGATCCGTGGCGTGGCGCCAAATTGCAATTGGGCGGCGGCCAAAGTTTTTGCGAACAATGGCAACAGCTTGATCAGTTGGACGACTGCCGCCGTGGATGACCTCGTGGCGAATCGCATTGCGGATAACATCAAAGTCATGAACTTGAGTCTCGGCGTGAGTGGCACTCCGGGCATTTCTACGAGCGAACGGCAGAAGGTCAATTCCGCTGTCAACAACGGTATTCTGCTCACTGTTTCCGCCGGGAACAACGGCACGTTTTCTCCCGCCAGCACCCGTGAAGTTTCCGATCCCGGCCGCGCGGCCATGGTGCTCACGGTCGCGGCAGCAAACGATGTCAACCAGCTCACGGATTATTCCAGCCAGGGTTTTGGTTCGCCCACCAATACGGCGGGGCAGGAAGAAGATTTCAAGCCAGACCTGATGGCACCAGGTGGTTCGAGTTATTATTCCGACATTCTCGCCGCCGACAGTAATTCTGGCGATGGCACGGCTTTTTCCGATCAGCAGACCAATGATTATTGGTGCATCCAAGGCACATCGGTGGCCGCGCCGTTTGCTGCCGGCGCGGCTGCGCTCGTGATCGATGCGTTGCAACAAAATGGAGTCGTTTGGGATTTCACGTCCGCGCAACATCCGATGCTCGTGAAAATGCTTTTGAGCGCGACCGCTACGGAATCCAACACCAATCGCGAAAGTGCGGCCAATAATCCCTATTTACAGCGGGCGGCTAATGGCACCAATAATTTTCCGGCCGCCAAAGATCAGTATGAAGGTTACGGCATGATCAATCCTGATGCCGCTGTTGAAGCCGTGAACCAGAATTTAATTTTCGGCAGCACGAATAGTTTTACGCTTGGCCCCAGCGCCACGGATCCGCGCGCATGGGCGTGCCATGTGAGTTTGGTCGCCAACGTGAATTTTACCGCGAGCCTAGTGGTTCCCGCGACGGGCGATTTTGATGTGTATCTTTACAGTGCCACCCCAAGCTTGTTCGGTAAGCCAATCATTCTCGCCGCCAGCACGCAGGCGGGTAATGCGGTGAACGAACTCATCAGTTATCAATCGTCGACCAACACCACAGCCTATCTTGTGGTCAAACGCGTCAGCGGTTCAGGCAGTGGCAGCCTCGTGGGAAATATCCCGCCCCAGATCAGTTTTTCGGCCACGCCTACGCACGGCAGCGCGCCCTTGACGGTGGCGTTCACCAATCTCACGGTTGGTGGTGGCAGCGCTTTCTGGGATTTTGGCGACGGGAATACGAGCACGAATGCGAACCCTACCAATACGTTTGTGCACAATGGTAATTACACAGTGCGGTTGACGGCGAGTAATCCACTCGGCACCAACTCGCTCGCGCAGACGAATTTCGTGCTGGTCATCGCGTCGCCCACGCTGCTGTTACCCACCGTTGATCAGACCAATTTTACGTTTTCATTCTCGACCGTCGGGGGAGTTGATTATCTGATCCAATATAAAAATAGTCTGGAGGATCCGACTTGGCAGACGCTGGCCACACAGGCGGGCGACGGAAAGCAGCATCAATTCAGCGAAGCCAGGCTCGGTTTATCCCAGCGCTTCTACCGGATTCTGGTGTTGTAACGACTATGCCAAATCGCCGTGATGGAGCTGGAGTGATGGTCTGTGAACGCAATGTTTTATCGGAAGAACAACATCCTAGTTTTAAAAAGAAGTCATATGAAAACCAACAACTGTTTAACGGCGATGACCGCACATATCGTCGGATGGTCTCTGCTGCTCGCCGCTTCCAATGAATGTTTTGGTGCGACGGTGCGCCAAGTGTTATCTGGCCAGCCGGCAGTCGTGGTCGGACTTCGGGCCGTCAATTCGCTGCCGGCGCCGAGCATCATAAAATTTGCCATCACCCTGCCGCCCCGTAACCCGGAGCAACTCGATAGATTGTTGGAAAACCTCTACAACCCGGCTAGCGGTAATTATCGCCAATATCTGACGCCGTTAGAATTCGCCCAAAATTTCGGGGCGTCGGAAGCGGATTATCAGGCGTTGATTCAGTTCGCTGTAACTAATGGTTTGCAGGTAGCTGGCACCCACTCGAACCGGCTGGTCTTGGATTTAGCCGGGACAGTCACCGCGATTGAGCATACATTTCAGGTTAAGATGGGGGTCTATCAGCACCCTAACGAGGCGCGCACATTTTATGCGCCGGATGTTGTGCCATCGGTTGACGCCAGCCTGAAGCTGACGGGTTTGAGTATCAGTGGGCTGGATAATTATTCACTTCCCCACCCGGCGAATCTGCAGACTGCACCTTCCAATCCAGTCGCTACCGCCACTCCCAACGTGGGCAGTGGTCCGGGCGGAACGTATATGGGCAGGGATTTTCGCCTCGCTTACCTTCCGGGCGGCACCACCTTGAACGGCAGTGGTCAGGCCATCGCGCTGCTCCAATTTGACGGCTATTATGCGAGCGATATCAATGCCTATGTCGCAGCGGCCAGTTTGCCGGTTGTGCCCGCCAATATTTTGGTGAATATCCCCGTCAACGGTGGGGTCGCCTCGCCCAGCTCCAACAATATCGAAGTAGCACTGGATATTGAAATGGCCATCTCCATGGCCACAAATATTTCAAAAGTATACGTTTACGAGGCGCCGAACCCTACTCCATGGGTGACGATTTTGAGTCAGATGGCGAACGATAATTTGGCCAAGCAAATTAGTTGCTCTTGGGGCGGCGGCTCCGCGAATCCCAATGCGGCGGCGGAAGTCATTTTCAAACAGATGGCCGCGCAAGGTCAGTCATTCTTTTGCGCCTCCGGTGATAATGATGCCTACGCTACTACGGTTAGCTTTCCGGATGACAGTCCCAACGTGACTATGGTCGGCGGCACGACTTTGACGACGGGAATCCGGGGCGGCACTTATGTGTCAGAAACCGTCTGGAATACGGGCACGGGCACAGGCACGGGCGGCGGCGTCAGCACCATTTATCCAATCCCTTATTGGCAACAGGGTATCACCTCGTTTTCAACCAATGGCGGATCCACGTTCGCGCGTAATGTGCCGGATGTGGCGCTCACGGCGGATAATGTTTATTTGAAATATGGTAATGGTTTAACTGAGAGGGTTCGCTTTTCTGGACCACTGATTTGTTAGTCCGAGCATTGGTTTGATTTTATGGTTTCGTTGTTTCTTTGTCCATTCCCAGTGGAGGGAGGGCGAAGCCCGACCGGAGCTGGGAATGGACAGCTCCGCGCC
>CAIWFB010000256.1 GCA_903911825.1 uncultured Verrucomicrobia subdivision 3 bacterium | reverse complement strand
TTCACGGGCGTCGGCGTCGGGGGGAACAATTCGCCGGCGAGGGGGGGTTTGGACATCGGGAGTTTCATCTGGTGGGTCGGCGTCGCACACGCGGGCACGTTGATCTCCGCACTGCTGTTTCTGACCCGTCAACACTGGCGCACCACGATTGGTCGCATGGCGGAAGCAATGACGGTTTTCTCCGTGATGATGGCTGGTCTGTATCCCGCGATCCACGTCGGTCGTGCTTGGTTTGATTGGTATATGTTCCCGGTGCCGAATTCCAACGGCAACTGGCCGCAATTCAAATCGCCGCTGATGTGGGACGTGTTCGCCGTCAATACCTACGTCATGGTCTCGATGCTGTTTTGGTTCATGGGCATGATTCCTGACTTCGCGACTTTCCGTGACCGTGCGACGACTCGAGTTCGCAAATTTATTTTCAGTCTGCTCGCGATGGGGTGGACGGGTTCGGCGCGGCATTGGCATAATTACGAGAAAGCTTACGTCGTGCTTTCCGGTCTGTGCACGCTGCTCGTCTTTACCGTGAGTTCCATCGTCGGTCTTGATTTCTGCACCTCGCAATTGGCGGGTTGGCACGCGACGATTTTCCCGCTCTACTTCGTGATCGGTGCCGTGTTCTGCGGCTTCGGTATGGTGCTGGTGATTTTGATTCCACTGCGCAAATGGTGCAGCTTGGAGAACATCATCACGATGAGCCACATTGACAAAGTCGCCAAGCTCACCTTGGTCAGCGGCTTGATCATTGACTACATATATCTCATGGAATTTTTCATCGCCTGGTATAGTGGCGATCCTTACGAACGCTGGGTATTCGGTCATCGTCTGTTCGGTCAAACTTACATTTACTTTGGCTGGATTCTTATCGGCATCAACGTCTTGTTGACGCAGGCGCTGTGGTTCAAGAAAGTGCGCTCAAATCTCGTTGCCTTGTTCATCATCGGCGTGCTCATCAACATCGGCATGTGGAGCGAACGATTTGTTATCGTCGTGGGTTCGTTGTATCAGGATTTCTTGCCGGCAAGCTGGGGTAAATATCTTCCGACTCGGTGGGATATAGGTATCTACGTTGGTTCGCTCGGTGCGTTTTTCATGCTCTATCTGCTATTTGTGAAATTCCTGCCGATGATTGCGATTTCAGAAGTCAAAGGCGCGACGCCGCAAGGTGACCCGCATCATCCATTGGGCGGCGCGAAAAAGGAGGTTAAGCCATGAACGAAAAGCAATATGGCTTGATGGCGGAATTCAACACTCCTGCCGACGTGTTACACGCTGCGGAAAAAATTCGCGATGCTGGCTATCGTCGATGGGATGTCTTCACGCCGTTTCCGATTCACGGGTTGGATGAAGTCATGAAGCTCGGCAACTCGCTCGTCGGATGGGTGGCGCTGGGTGGTGGGGCGTTCATGTTCCTCAACATCATTGGTCTCATCTGGTTCACGAACGCATTCGATTATCCGCTCATCGTTGGTGGTAAACCGATGTTCAGTCTGCCGATGTCTTTTGTGCCCGCCTACATCATGATGATCATGGGGGGTGCCATTGGTGCACTGGTAGGAATGCTCGGCTTGAATCAACTGCCGCGCTTTCATCATCCGTTGCTTTTCAAGAAACGTTTTGAAGGGGCCTCGCGCGATAAATTCATCATCGTCATCGGTTCGTTGGACGAAAAATTCTGCGCCACCGGCACGAAACAATTGCTCGAATCTATCGGGGCCAAGCACGTTGAAATTGTGGAGGACAAAGACTGATGCGCATCATCATTTCCATTTTGATCATTGGCGCAGCGCTCGGAGCGGTTGGTTTTGGAATGCTGGGTTTGCAAGGCAAACTCTCCCGCAAACCGCCCTTGGAATTATTTCCCGACATGGATCGGCAGGCCAAATTACGTCCGCAAGAACCTAATAAATTTTTCGCCAACGGCGTCAGTTCTCAACTGGCTCCGCAGGGAACCATCGCGCGCGGCGAACCGATTCAAACTGCTGCTGGCGAAGTTTATCGCTTTGAAGATTCTCCGGTGAACACCGGACGCGTGACTGGCACGACCAATTTCATCGAGAACAACCCGTTAGCCATCAATGAAACGTTGCTGCAACACGGCCGTGAGCGTTTCGATATTTACTGCGCACCGTGTCACGGTCGCCTTGGCGACGGTAATGGTATCACCAAGAAAATTGGCGTCATGCCGACGGTTGCCAACTTGCACGACAAACGCATCGTGCAGCAAATGGACGGGGAAATTTTTAACACGGTCACGCATGGTAAGGGTGTCATGGGCGCGGTCGGGCCGTTGATCGGCGTGGAAGATCGCTGGGCGGTCATCGCTTATCTGCGAGCTTTGCAATTGAGCCAATTGGGTGCGCTCGAAGATTTGACGCCCGAACAAACGGCTGCTTTGAAGAAATGACCATGAGTTCGCCTAACGAAAAAACGCCTCTGCCGCCGCCGTTGGATTTATCCGGTTGGCGCAAGTTGCCGACGTTGCTGATGATCATCGGCGGAATTCTATCGCTGATTGGCTTGCTCAAGAACCCGCAGGAATTTGGTTATTCCTGGCTGTTGGCGTTCGTGTTCTTTTACACCATCGCGGTTGGTGCCGTGTTTTTGATTTTGGTGCATCACTTGACTGACGCAGGTTGGTCCGTCGGCATTCGCCGCTTCAACGAACATCTGGCTTCGTTGCTACGCTGGCCGTTGCTGGTGCTGTTTCTGCCGATTGTCTTGCTAGCTCCGAAAATTTACAGCTGGTTGAAAATTGATCCGGCCACGGATAATACCGTAGCCGCCAAACTACCGGTGTTCACCTATCCCGGATTTATTATCACTTCAGGAATATTTTTTGCCATCTGGTGGATTTTGACTTCCCGCTTGTGCTCGCTCTCCTTGCAACAGGACAAAACCGGAGCCGCCAGTCTGACGCACAAACTGCGTTTCAATTCTGGTTGGGGCATCGTGGCATTTGCGTTGACGTTGACGTTCTCTGGCGTGCTGTGGGTCAAGGCGCTGCAACATGAATGGTTCTCCGCCATGTATGGCGTTTACTTTTTTGCCAGCAGTATATGGATCACGCTGGCGACGGTTTATATCATCGCCGTGGTGTTGCAACGGCAACGGATTCTCACGCCAGTGTTGCAGAAAAATTATTTCTATTTTATTGGTGTCCTGTTCTTTGCGTTCACCGTGTTCCAAGCTTACATCGAATTCGCTCAATACTTCGTGGTGTGGAACGCCAACATGCCGACGGAAACGTTCTATTACCTAATCCGTGAAAACGGAAATTGGTGGTGGCTAAGCCTGATTTTGATTGTAGGTCATTTCCTCGTGCCGTTCTTCGTGCTGTTACCGGTGAGCGTAAAAAGTAATTGCAAAGTCATCGTGCCCGTCTGCCTCTGGGCATGGGTGATGCACGCGGCGGATTTGGGATTTAATATGTTGCCCGCTTTGCACAACAACGGCTATCCGCTCAAATGGATATGGTTGCCGGTTGGTTGCCTGCTGTTCATGGGCGGCTTTCTCTCGCGTATCTTTGTGAAGAAATTTAATAGTCACCCACCTTATCCTCAGCGCGATCCACGTTTGCTGGAAGCGATGGGCGTCAATGCCAATGTGGTGGCCGACTTAACAGAAGCGCCCGCCGCCGGAGGTCAACGATGAATCTCGAAACCATCAATCGCAGTTCCGGGGCAGCCATTGGGTTTGTGTTGGCGATCATTTTGTTCGTTGCCGCTGCCGTCGTTGTGAAATTTGCTGTTCAACCGCCCGCCATTGATGCGGATCGTGGTGCCGAACGATCCAAAGCCTTGGCGGAAATTACTGCCGTGGAAGAGCAATCTCTCAACACACTGGCTTGGCGCGATGAAACTCGCGGATTGGTGCGCCTGCCGATTGAAACGGCTATTCAATTGGCCGCGAAAAAATGGTCGTCGCCCGCCGCCGCTCGTGCCGAATTGAATGCTCGTGAAGAAAAAGCCAGTGCACCCGCTCCCGTGGTGCCGGCCAAACCCAGCGCCTTTGAATGAATCCCGCTGAAAACAATTCCGTCTGCTCTGTAAAGATTGACGCTTCGTGCCGCGTGCCGTTGCTCGCGCTGTTTGGTGGTGCTGCCTTGTGGCTCGTAGTTGGATTGGCTCTCGCCATCGTCGCTTCGCTCACGTTTCACAATCCCGAAATCTTTGCCGGTTGTTCGTTCCTGACTTACGGACGCGTTGCTCCCGCTGCCAATGATCTGCTCGTTTACGGTTTCGCGATTCCCGCAGCGCTGGGAGTGATGCTTTGGATTTTTGCTCGGTTGAGTCAGTCCAACCTTGAACTGCCGATTATTCCGGTCGTCGCGGCGCACTTCTGGCATCTCGGTGTGCTGGTTGGCACGTTGACTATTCTCACTGGAAATTCCTCCGGTTTCACTTGGCTGGAATTTCCGCGCGCGGGTGCCATGCTCATCGGCGTTGGTTTTGTGCTCATCGCCATTTCAGCAGTGGCCACTTTTGGTCAGCGCAAAGAACGTGAACTCTATCCGTCTCATTGGTTTTTCCTCGCGGCACTGCTCTGGTTCCCGTGGATTTACGCCACGGCTAATCTTTTCCTCGTGTCCACTTGCCCCGTGCGCGGCGTAACGCAGGCGGTCATCAACTGGTGGTTTGCCAATAATTTAATTTATGTCTGGCTCGCGCTCGTCGGTCTCGGCACTGCGTTTTACTTCTTGCCAAAAATTGCCGGTCGTCCGCTGCAAAGCCGCTTCTATGCGCTGTTCACCTTCTGGACTTTAATTTTATTTGGAACGTGGGCAGGCATTTCTGCTGGCGCACCGGTTCCGGCTTGGCTGCCTTCGATGAGCGCTTTTGCTTCGATGCTCTTGGTGGTTCCCGTGATTGCGATTGTCATCATTCTGGTGAAAACCTTGCGCGGCGCAAAGTCTCCGCCCATGGGGGGAGCTTATTGCTACATCCGCTTTGGAGTGGTCGCGTTCATCGTGTCTACTGCGATGTTGATAACGGTAGCTTGCCCGCAAAATAGCCGCATTTTGGAATTTACTTGGTTTGGTCAGGCGCAAGTGCAACTCCAGATCTTGGGCTTTAGCACAATGATTTTGTTTGGCGCGATTTCCGAAATTCTCCCGCGCGTTATGGAAACTGAAATGCCGCTGAAGAAATTTTCTAAACTTCAGTTTGGTCTCTCGCTGCTCGGCGTGGTGTTGTTTGTCGTTCCTCTCGCACTTGCGGGGGCGAAGCAAGGGCACGCAAGTTATGCCCCGGAAGCAGGTAAATTCTGGTTGATGATGAGCACCACCGGTTTGATTTTTCTACTCTTGGCCAGCCTTATACTGCTCGCCAACATTTTTACCATGACCATCAAGTGGAAACTCGGTTTGGTTAAGACAGTCATTGCCGCCGTCACTGCGCCGCTGGAAAGCACGGAGGTGAAATCATGAAAACTGGTTTTGCTGTTTTCTTCGCCGTCGTCATTGCCCTTGGCGGTTCTTGGGTTGGCTTTGTCGTAGCGCCCACGCTGCAACTCGGTAGCGCCAAACTTACTAAAACTTTGGGAACTGGTGACGCCTATCCACTGCAACGCACGGGTGAAGCGACCTTGGGACTACAAGTTTATCGTTCCGTGGGTTGCGTCGCGTGTCACACCGAACAAGTGCGGCAGGAAGGCGTGGAATTTCAAGTCGTGTTGACCGGCGTTGGAAAGAATCCTGCGGCGGTCAGTAATTTCATAGCCACCTTGAAGCTCACTGGCTTGACCAAAGAACAAGCGGATTCGGCCAACGAAAAAATTATCGCCCTCGGTGGCAAAGCGGAAACTCATTTGATTGCGACGGGAGTGGACATTGCCAAAGGTTGGGGCGTGCGCCGCAGTGTCGCCGCCGATTTCCTCTATGATGCTCCGGTGCAACTCGGCAATCTGCGTGCTGGCCCTGACTTGGCCAATGTTGGTGCTCGCCTCGCGGACGCCAACTGGCACTTGGTTCACCTCTACGCGCCCAAAGCTTACGCCGCCAAGCCGATGATGCCGTCGTATAAATTTCTTTTTGAAGTTCGCAAAGCGGGTGCTACACCGGCTGTCGATGCGTTGAAACTTCCTCCGGAATTGGCCGCACCCGCTGGCTTTGAAGTAGTCCCCAAGCCGGAAGCGAAACAATTAGTCGCCTATCTTTTGAGTCTGCGGTCAGACGTGCCGCTGTATGAAGCGCCGTTCACACCTGCGACCACCGCCAAACCATGAGCGAAGAATCCAAACCTAGTTCTGTTTCCGCCAACGCTGAACCCACCGCGACCCGTTCAACGGTGCCGATGTGGATCATCACCGTCACGCTTACGTTGCTGTTTCTCGGCTTTGTTTTTTTTGATAAACACAGTGGTTGGTTTGATGCCAACGTCTATGCGCCCTACAGTTCCTCCGAAGAATTGGAAGCGGCTCAACCCAAGTCCGGTGCGGCCGCAGCCATCGCCCAAGGAAAAAAGAATTTTGAAACCTACTGCGGCGCGTGCCACGGAGCGGATGGCATGGGCAAACCTGGTCAGGCTCCAACGCTCGTCGGCTCTGAATGGGTTGTGGGCACGGGCATGAAACGCCTCATTCATATTCCCCTCGCTGGGGTAGGTGGTCCGTTGAAAGTTAAAGGGCAGGATTGGAATCTCGCCATGGCCGCGATGGGTGCTGGTTTATCGAACGAAGATCTGGCGGCCGTGCTGACTTACATCCGTGGTTCTTGGGGCAACCATGCTTCCGAAGTCACCGCCGATGACATCAAACAAGTGCGCGATGCCCTTGGCAAATCTCCCCAGCCTTACACGATGGAAAAACTCATGGCGATGCCGGAGTGATGGTTTGGCTGCGCGCGTGGATTTGTTCCATCGCCCAGCGCGCGTGTTCGGCAATCAAAGGTTCGTGATCGTTGGCAGCTTTAGCCAAAGCGGGCAAAGTTGATTCGTCGCCTACATTTCCCAAAGCCACACAAACATTGCGCAAAAAACCGCGACGTTTTGTTCTCAAGATGGGTGAACCCCGAAAACGCGTTTTGAATCCGGCGTCGTCAAGTTCCAGCAGCGCCACCAAATCCGGTTGGGATAAATCCGTGCGGGCGTGGCTGCTCAATAACTTACCTGCCTGGGCAAATTTGTTCCACGGACAGGCCGCCAGACAATCATCGCAGCCATAAATGCGATTACCAATCAGCGGCCGCAACTCAATCGGAATAGAACCTTTCAGCTCGATCGTGAGATAGGATATGCACCGGCGTGCATCGAGTTGAAACGGCGCGGTGATAGCGTTAGTCGGGCAGGCGGTGAGGCAGCGTGTGCATTTGCCGCAGTGATTGTGCTCCGGTGCATCTGGCTCCAATTCCAGCGTCGTTAAAATTTCCGCGAGAAAAATCCAGTTACCCAACCGTCGGCTGATGAGGTTCGTATGTTTTCCCACGAAGCCGAGTCCCGCGCGTTGCGCAAAATCGCGCTCCAAAATCGGCCCGGTGTCCACATACCACAGGGAGCGCACGGACGTCTGCCCGACTTCATCCACAAAAGCCGTCAAGGTCTTGAGCTGTTCGCCGAGCGTGTCGTGATAATCATCAAATTGCGCGTAACGTGCGACGAGGCCGGTGTTGGTTCTGGGTTTCGGGTTCAGGGCTCCGGGTTGGGCGTAGCTGACAGCGAGCGTGATGAGGCTTTTGGCTCCGGGCAAAACGAGTTGCGGTTCCACACGCTTTTCTGCGTTGCGTGCGAGCCAAGCCATTTCGCCATTTTTTTGATCGGCCAGCCAAGCTTGAAATTTTTTGGCGCTCGCCGGCGGCGCGGCGGTGGTGAAACGGCAATCATCGAAGCCCAAGGCCAACGCGCGTTGACGGATGGACTCCTTCATCGTTTGTCGCGGTTGGCGAGCTTGAACTGAAGGGCAATCTGTTGGGCGACTTCACGCGGCGACCGCAAGTCAGTGTTAACCAACACGTCCGCCTGCCGGTAAAACGGTTCGCGCGTGGCGAGCAGTTCGCGGATTTTTTTCTGTGGATCGGCATCGTGGAGCAGGGGGCGATGCGACTGATTGCGCACGCGTTCCCAAATCTTTTCCGGCGACGCCCAGAGGCAAACGACGAGGGCGTGGGTTTTCAGTTTGGCGAGATTTTCCGGATTCGTCGGCAAACCGCCGCCGGTGGAAATGACCGTATTTTTTTTAGCCGCAATTTCTTCCACGACCCTACGCTCGAGTGCGCGAAAAGCCGGTTCGCCATCGCGGCTAAAGATGTCGGCAATACTGCGTCCGGTGGAGTTTTGGATCAATTCATCCGTGTCGAGAAAATCAAAATGCAAATTCTCCGCCACTAACCGACCCACCGAGGTCTTGCCTGTGCCCATGAAGCCTACGAGCGCGAGGTTGGCGAGATGTCGGTCAATGTGCACGCCCATGAAGTAGCGGAAAAATTTCGGCGACGCACGCTTCAAATTCGGCCGCTCGACAGCCAGCGGACTTGCGTTAGAATAGTAAGGTGAAACTACCGCCATTCATTCTGGCCTCCACTTCGCCCCGGCGTGCTGAGTTGCTGGCGCTCTTACCTCTTTCCTTCACGGTCTTGCCGAGCGATGCGACCGAGGTGGCGCACGAACATCTGACGCCACTTGAAATCTGTCAGCTCAATGCCCATCGCAAAGCCCGTGCCGTCGCCAAAAAAATTCCGGATGCGCTCGTGCTGGGCGCCGATACCTTGGTGTTCTTGGATAATGAAATCCTCGGCAAGCCGCGCAATCTGGCCGAAGCCGAGCGGATGCTGCTGCGTTTGCAAGGCCGCACGCACCAAGTCGTCACGGGCGTTTGTTTGATGCACCTGCGCAAACATCACGAAATCATTTTTGCCGTCAGCACCGATGTCCTCTTCCATCCGCTGACCCGGGCGCAGGTGAAAAACTATCTTTCCAAAATCAATCCGCTCGATAAGGCAGGGGCTTATGCGATTCAAGAGCGAGGAGAATTGATCGTCGCAGAAATCTCTGGCTCCTTCAGCAATGTGGTTGGTTTGCCGATCGAAAAACTTCGGGAAGTGCTGTCCGAGTGGTAATCGCTACCGTCTCAATAATTTTTGCATTTAAGCCGGTGGCTGAGCGTTTAGGCAGCTGTGAATCACCGTGGTTAAGGTCGCTGGTTCACAGGGCTTGGGCAGGTAGACGATGGCTGCGTCCGCTAGTTTATCTAGTTCAAAGATGTCATTGTTGTAACCGCTGGTGATGATCACTTTCAGCTTGGGTTTTGCTTCCAAGAGATGCTCGGCCAGTTGCAAGCCGTTCACATCGCCGGGCATCACCATGTCGGTTAAGAGTAAATCAATTTCCTGCTGATGCCGTTCCCACAAGGTCAGCGCTTCCTGACCGTGAGCCGCTTCCAGCACGACATAGCCCATCCGCACCAAAAGTTTTCGAGTCACGAGACGAACGGACGTTTCATCATCCACCAGAAGAATCGTGCCTTGTCCAGCAACCATTCCTGCTTTGGGGACAACGAGTAGGGGTGATTGTTTTTCTGCGGTCGGCAGATAAATTCTAAAGGTGCTGCCGCTGCCCAGGTAGCTGGTCACTTGCACCCAACCGTGATGTTGCTGCACGATGCCTTGCACTGTGGCTAGTCCCAAGCCAGTGCCGTGCCCGACTTCTTTGGTGGTGAAAAAGGGTTCAAATAAGTGGTCGAGCGTTGCTTTATCCATGCCGCAGCCGGAATCCATAACGGATAGGCAGATGAATTTACCACTATGAACATTGACCAAAATCTTGGCTTCGGCGGCGGAAACCTCGATCTCCTCCAGTCCCAAGCGCAACCGCCCCACGCCATTCATCGCATCGCGGGCATTGAGGCTGAGATTCATGAGCACTTGAGCGATCAAGTTCTGATCCCCATTCACCCACGGCAAGTCTCTGGGGGTGGAAAATTCGATCGTGATCCGTTCGCCAAGCAACCGCTTGAGCATTTTGATTTGGACCGGAATTTCCGCTGCCAAATCAAAGGGCACGGAATTCATCACAGATTGTCGGCTAAACGCGAGCATCTGTTTGACTAGTTCCGCTGCCCGGCGAGTAAGTCCTTCCATTTCCTGCAACATCTCCAAGGTTTCGGCTTCGGTCGTGGTGCTCTTGATCATCTCCAGACTGGGCATAAGCGCCGCGAGAATGTTGTTGAACTCATGGGCCACGCCGCCGGCGAGATGACCGATACCTTCCATCTTTTGCGACTGACGCAAATGTTCCTCCATGCGTTTCGCTTCCGTGATGTCCGTTTCCAGACCGTCCCAACGGATGCTCCCGTTTTCTAACAACGTCGGGGCCGAACTGAGTTGAATCCACCGCAATTCGCCGTTCGGCCGGCGTGACCGCACTTGGGCGCTGAAAGAGCCGAGCGTCTGCGAACACTCCGCTTCTTTGGCCGCCACATAAGCGCGATCTTCCTCGTGGATTTGCTGGTAGAGCAACGTCGCATCTTGCAAGACCATTTCCGCTGTGACCCCGTGCAGCCGTTCTACGCCCGCGCTGACGTATAAAAATTTCCGGCGACCGTCCGCGTGGCTTAACAATTGATACACCATGCCGAGCGGCAGATTATCACCCACATGGCGCAATTGCCCTTCGCTTTCCTGTAACCGTTTCACCGCCAGCGTGCGCTCCGTGATGTCATCAAACGTAGTCACCACGGCGTAAGGCTTCGTGGCGCCACTGTGAAACATCGGTTCCGAATTGATGTTCAACCAGCGCTGCGAACGATCTGGCAGATGCAATCCCATCACGATGTTGTGGCAAGGTTGGCCGGTGCGCAGACTGACCATGGCTGGATGATCTTCGCCGGGAAACGGCCGCCCATCCTCATGCACTGCGCGCCAGCGCGGATCAATAGATTTGCGCCCCATGATCTGCTCGCGGCTCAATCCTAAAATTTTTTCCGCACTTGGATTGCAATCGGTGATCCGCCCATCCGCCAGTTGCACGACGATGCCCTCCGCCATGGCGGTGAGCACTGAGCGATAGCGTTGTTTGGTGATCAGTCGCGTCAGTAACGCTTCCGTTTCCCACGTCAGAATTCGCACTAGCTCCAGCTCCGCCGCACTTGGTGGGCTGACTCCATGCGACGAAACGGTGACGAAGCCAAACGATTCTTGCTCCGTGACCAACGGAATACAATAGACGTGGTGCAGACCAAACTTGGCGTATAGTTCAAGATTTTCTGGGAAATGCTCGACCACGTTGAGAATCTCTTCTGGGTTACGGAGCGCTTTCTCGACGTAGCCAGAAGTGGTCGAGCGGCAACTCACGATGGCGACAAATTCCGGAGGCAAGCCATGATGCCGTTGCAGCTGTGCTTTTTCGCCTTCAATGGTAAAAACGGCTCCGCTGTCTAAGCCCCCTAACATGATGACTTGTTCCAGCAAACACTTCAGCGCTGCTTCCAGATCTTCACACGCGCTGATGGCCACTAAACTTTTGCGCAAGCATTCGCTGTTTCGCGCCGAGCGGAGCATCGTTTCCTCGATCTGTCGACGATCGGAAATATCCGTGCACGTGCCCACCCATTCGCGGATGTGCCCGTCCTCGTCCAATAACGGCACGCCGCGCGCCACAAAATAGCGGTAACAGCCATCGTGCCGCCGTAAACGGTATTCCGCCTGAAACAAAGACCGTGTTTGCACCGCGTGCGACCAAGCCGTTTGTGATTGTTCACGGTCATCTGGATGCAGCGCCTGCAACCAGCCTGTGCCCTGAAATTCCGCGACCGTCTGGCCGGTGTAATCCAGCCAAGACCCACACTCCTCTGGGTAAGCGACGCCGTCGGCATTAGTCACCCAAAAAATTTGGGACGTGGTATGAAACAAAGCCCGCAGCCGCTGCTCTCCTATGCTCCAATGTTTGCCGAACTGGGAATTCTGTTCGGGCACAGCAGCGGAGCTGGGTTCATGCGGGAAGTTCATGTTTTTTCCGGCGGTCTGATTGGGCAAAATAATTCTCCTCACAACTCTTTTAAGTTGCGGCCCAGCCTCACCATCGGCTGATTGCGGTAAACATTTAGGCTAAGTAACTCGCTTACGCCACTTATTTTCCACGAAATCCCCTGCTTGAGCAACGCCTGCGGCTAAGCTTCAAATCGTTTTGCACGAATACTTTACCGCCCTAGGCAAAATACACCGAACTTTTTGGTTTCAATCGACCGCTGAGGCTTAGGCAACCTGCTGGGCCGCGAATTGGCATTTGAATTTGTAACTGGTGAGCCGATATGATGCGGCGTTCCCGCGACCACATTACGTCACCCAATGAATTTCACCGCTACCCGTCAATTTGCTCGTGGCTTCCATTTTTGGCTGATGCTGCTGAGTGCGCCGGTCTTTAGTTGGGCGCAACCGAATGTGGACGCTGCTCGCCCCGCCGTTTTTCTCACCGACAATATTGACCGCCCATTACGCTACACCCCGATCGGCACGGACTTTGTCATCACGAATGGGGCAGAATTTTTTAACCGGCCACTTTACGGAGCGAATACTGCCTTTCGCGTAGACGGCGGCGACCGGCCGGAATTTTCCTTCTACTTGCCCGGACGCGGTGGCAACGTGCGCTTTGGCATCCAAGCCGAAGGCGAGCGCCGCTGGCTACAGGAGCGTGAACAGATTGTTGCGCGGTATCACGCCGGGTCATTGATTTATGAAACGGCTGGAGTAGTTGAGAATAATAATCGGGTCAAACTCAAAATTTTACCGTTGGTGAATGGGCTGGGACTCATTGGCTGCGTTGAACTGGGCGACTCGGCTACGGGCAACGTGGAATTTTTTATGGCCTTCGGCGGAGCCAATGGCATGAAGGGTCGGCGTAATGGCGACATCGGTTGCGAACCGGTGCCGGTCAGCCAATTATTTCAACTGCGGCCCGAGCAATGTGCGGGCGATGTCGTCACCGCGACGGGAAATTTATTTCTGTCGCGTGGCAAAGCCGGAACTTTCGGCGGCGTTTTACCAAAAAGCTGGTCGGTTGTAGCCGATGCGAAGAGTTGGAATCATTTTTCTGAATTAGTCCCGGCCACTTGGACTTGGCCGCCGCCGGAGCCGATCCAAACGACCACGCCAGTGGCCGTGAGTCGCGTGCAGCTATTTCCACATCAGCCAGTCTATTTCTTAATCAAAGGCGTTGCTGCCGATTCGACGCTCGACCAACTTTCCGTCTGGCTCCAAGACGATCAGCTTAAAAAAACTTTTGCCGAAGCCGAAGAACATCAGCGTCACCTTGCCGAAAAAGTGGTGGTGATTACACCGGATGCTTACATCAATGCCGCCGTCGCCGCGTTGAATGTGGCGGCGGATGCCGTTTGGGATGAGCAACAACAATCATTCATGCACGGTGCCGTGGCGTGGCGGATGCGGTTGCTCGGCTGGCGCGGCCCGTATGTGGGCGATGAGCTCGGTTGGCACGACCGCACCGCGCAACATTTTGCCGGCTACGCCAAACAACAAAATACCAATCCGCTTCCTGCCACGCTGCCTGCGCCGGAAGCCTCCGCCAATCTCTCGCGCAATGAAACTGCGCTCCACTCGAATGGCGATCTTTCCAAATCGCACTACGACATGAATCTCGTGGCCGTAGATGTCTTCTTTCGTCACCTGTTGTGGACGGGTGATCTCGCTTACGCGCGGAAAATGTGGCCGACGATTGAGCGGCATCTGGCGTGGGAACGGCGGTTGTTTCGCCGCGAATTCGGAGCCGATAAATTACCGCTCTATGAAGCCTATTGTTGTATCTGGGCCAGCGACGATCTCGCCTACAACGGCGGCGGCGCGACGCATTCCTCGGCTTACAATTTATTTCACAATCGGATGGCTGCGCGCGTGGCGAAATTATTAGGCCAAGACGCCACCGTTTATGAACGCGAAGCTGATTTAATTGAACAGGGCATGGCGAAAAATCTTTGGCTTACCGATCGCGGCTGGTTTGCGGAATGGAAAGATTTACTCGGTCTACAACTCGTGCATCCCAACGCCGCGTCGTGGACGTTTTATCACACGCTGGATTCAGCCGCCGCCACGCCCCTCGCCGGGTGGCAGATGACGCGTTTCGTGGACACGCAAATTGCGCGTATTCCGCTGCGTGGTGACGGTGTGCCGACGGGTAATTACACCATGCCCACGACGAGTTGGATGCCTTACACCTGGTCGCTGAATAACGTCGTGCTCGCAGAAACGATGCACACAGCACTCGGCTACTGGCAGGCGAATCGTCCGGAGGGTGCCTTTCCCTTGTTCAAAGGCGCGCTCCTAGACTCAATGTTTCTCGGGCTTTGTCCCGGCAACGTCGGTATGTGCACGTTCTTTGACATGGCACGTCACGAATCACAGCGTGATTTTGCCGATGGCTGTGGGGCGATGTCGCGCGCGCTGATCGAAGGTTTGTTTGGCGTGCAGCCCGATTTGCTCGCGGATAAAATCACGTTGCGCCCCGGCTGGCCCGCCGATTGGAACCACGTCAGCCTGCAACATCCCGATTTCAATTTCAGTTTTCTACGAACCAATCTGCAAGAGACGTATGCGTTTGAAAGTAAATCAACCCAAGCGCTCACGCTGCAACTGCAAATTCCTGCGCTGCGCGATGAAATTACATCCGTCACCGTGAATGGTCGCCCGGCGCAATGGCACGGACTGGAAGATTCGGTTGGCGGACCGCGAGTAGAAATCACCTGCGCGCAGGCGCACAAAAATGAAGTCGTTATTCAATGGTCAGGAAAAATTCCCACCGCCGCACCAGCCGAAAAAGCATTTCTACTCGATAGCGAACTAGTTGCTGATTGTGGGGCGAAGATTATTGAGCTCGCCGATCCGCAACATGCGTTGAGCCACGCTGAGTTCCGCAGTAATTCACTCAGCGGTATCGCGACGGGCACGGTGGGCCATCGCACAGTTTTTGCGCGAGTGGAGCAGGGGAGTTTGCGCTGGTGGCAACCCGTGATGTTGGAGCTACAGGCGAAAATTGCCGAGTCGGTGGCCTTCGATTGGAAGAAACCCTTGACCGCTGAATTTGTGCCCGTTGATCTGTCAGCGGTGTTCAACGACCGGGTTACCCAAATTTTCCGTAACGAATATCGCACGCCGCGTTCCCCGTCGGTTTCGCTGGCCACACCTCAACAAGGTTTCGGCAGTTGGTGTCATCCGCAGGATAATTTTATCGTGGACGATTCAGGTTTGCGCGCAGTGGCGGCCAAAGCCGGTGGGAAAATTATTTTAACGAACGGCATTCCACTCGTGACGCCGGGAGCAGCCGCGGCCAAGAATATTTCCTTCGTTTCGCAATGGGATAATTATCCGGCCACCCTTTCCGTCCCGCTCACCGGCAAAGCGGCAGCGGCTTTTCTGCTTCTGGCGGGTTCCACCACGGCAATGCAATCTCGCTTCGATAACGGCGAAGTCATCGTGACTTATACCGACGGTTCGACGGAGCGACTGGCGTTGCAGAATCCGACGACGTGGTGGCCGATTGATCAGGATTATTACATTGATGACTTCGCGTTCGCTCGCCCGGAAGCGTTGCCCGTGCGTATAGATTTAGAGACCGGAAAAGTTCGTGTGCTGGATATGAAAACCTTCAAAGGACATGGTAAAACGATTCCTGGCGGTGCGGCGACCGTGTTGCGGCTTCAACTAAATCCTGCCAAAGAATTGAAAACTCTCGCCGTGCGGGCACTAGCCAATGAAGTCGTCATCGGCTTGATGAGTGTGACGTTGCAGCGATAGTGGTTTGATCATTCCGTGAGCACCAGGATAGCAGGTTGGCGAGCTACCGAGTCAAATACCACTTCAGGCGCAAACATCGCGCACCATTCGCGAGCTTCTGCCTGTTCGGTTGGCGTGCCGCCGCTTAGCGTGTGCCGCCCATTCGCCAACCGAACCAATCGGGCTTCTCCAAAAGTAGCGATGATTTTATCAACCGTCACCAGACTGGCGAGGGCTGAACGAAACGAGAATGAATATTTATTTTTCATACCGGAAGTTTCGCAGACACGGTCAGACAAAAGCTGTCCGACTAGTTTTTGCTTAAAATAATTTGTCCAGACCGCCAGTCGGCGTATTTTGCGGCAGAATATGAGTGAATTAATTCCGATTTTCCCGCTGGAGTTGGTGGTTTATCCGGGTGAGGCCCTGAATCTGCACATCTTTGAACCGCGCTATCAACAGCTGATCAACGACTGCGCCAAGACCAAAAAACCATTCGGCATTCTCCCCGTGCTTAACCGGCAGGTCTGTGAAGTGGGGACGATGGTTCACTTGAAGCAGATCACCAATGTTCAAGCTGATGGCCAGATGGATATTCGCACTGAAGGTAGCGAGATTTTTCGCGCGACGAAGTTGCTGAAAATATTTCCCGGCAAATTATACAGCGGCGCCGTGGTGGAATTTTTGGAGTCCCAAGCCAACGGTGATAATGGCGTGATGGCAGAAATTTTACGGAGCCTTAACAAACTTCACGCTGCGCTGAAGGTGGATAAAAAGTTTTCCAAGCCCGCGAAGCAACTCGGCAGTTACGACGTAGCTCATCATTGTGGGTTGTCCCTGAAACAAGAATACGAATTGCTCAAGTTGTTGGACGAAACGGAACGGCTGGAATACCTGCGTCGTCATCTGGAACGCGTGCTGCCCATCGTCGCGGAAATGGAAGTGCTGAAACAAAAAATCCAGCTCAACGGTCATTTCAAGCATTTGCCCGGCTTTGAATTATAAGGGCGTTGCCCGTTGGCTTCACTGCGGATTAATCAAACCAAACTGTTCCCGCAAAATCCAGCCGGACGCATTGGCGGTGCGGATGAATAAAAAATTTCCACGCGCCCGCATCCAGCGCGCCGGTTCGCCGGCGGTCAACGTGGCCACGACTTCGCCTTCGCTGGTGGGCGTCAGTTGGAGCGGCGCATTTTTCTTTAGCACAAAGCCGAGGTTGGTGCGACTCACTACGCCGTAATTCGCCGTGAGACTGAATAGAAAAATTCCCCAGCCCAGCGCGGCGAGCGTTTGTTGCCACCCCGTTTTGCGGCGGCGGAAAATTCCCGGCAACACCATCGCTCCCACCGCTAGCCACAAACTCACGCCGGCTAGCCAAACCCACCAGTTGGCCGGCAGCCAAGTGGAGGCTTGCTCGAACCATTTCAATTCCGGAGCGTCCAACTGGGCGACTTGCCGGGCAAACTTCAAATTGGCTATCGCACGTTCATCGAACGCATCCACCCATAGGGCTTGCTCCCAAGCCTGGATGGCTGGGCCAGCGTGGCCGCGTTGCCATTCGATGATGCCTAAGTTTACCAGCGTTCCCGATGTCGTTTCCGTTTTTAGTGACGCTTCGCAAAGCGCCGCCGCTGCGGGAAAGTCTCCGGAACGAATCAGGGTCACCCCTTGCGCAAAGCTGTCGTTGGTAGTCGCCGAGATTGTTTTTGTCAGCGAACACATCGTCAAAAAAATAATCAACCAGCGGACGTTCATAGCCGGCCCTCCAATTTTTTTAAAACTTCCAACACGGCTGTCTGGACTGCGAGTAAATCTTTCGGCGCTGGCGGTGTTTGTGCGAACTGGGCATCAGCGGCCGCAAAAATGGCGCGCACGGTTTCACCCATGCCACCCGTTTGTTCGCCCGCGGCCAATTGTGCTAACACATCGCCGCACACCAATGCCTGTGGATTGGCGGGATAATGTGGGGCCACGGCGATACGCATCGCCTCCGCTGCGTGTTGGGTGAAAGCAGCGGTATCGCCTACGTTGGCGGCTATTTGTATGGCATGTTTCAGTCGCTTCAGCGCACGTAACGCTTTTCTCCGCCGGACAATTTCGGGGTGCGCCTCCAAAAAACGACGGCGACAATCCCATTGCCACAGTGCCAGAAAACCCGCGACGGGCAATAATTGCAGCGCAATGAACCACGCCTGCGTTTGCAGTGGCTTCAGACTGGCCACGCGCTTGCCAGCGGTCGGGGCGGGATCGCTCAAGCGCAGCGGTTGGGTGGGAATATTTGCCTCATCGAACGTGGCTAATTGGAGCGGCAAACCTTCGGCGCTTATCGTCACAGGCAGCGACGGAATCGTCAGGTTCACATATTTACCCGTTGCCGGATCGAAACTGCTAAAGGGAATCGCCGGAGTGGACTTCGCTTCGTCCGTTAGCGGAATCAGCGTGAAACCGGTCGCGGGCGTTTTGTCTTCGATGATTTGCCAATCGCGGGAACGCGGCACGGTCGGCGGCACCAGGCGCGTCAATTCGCCTTCGCTGACGAAGCTGATTTTCAGATGCACCGGTTCGCCGACGCGCATCTGGTTCGTGGATAAATGCGGCGGCTCTAGGTAAAATTTCCCGATTGCTCCGGTAAAGCCCGGTAATTCACCGTCCAAGGGCAGAGGGCGGACGTTGATTATCGTTGGCTCGGTGACGAGTAGCGCATATTTCGACGCGCCGCCGCCCAGCAGCACGGCTTGTCCGGTGATGGTGATCGGCCCGCTAAAATCGCGCCCCGCCGTGAAGGCTTGCGCGGTAAAGGTTATGGCACCCAATGCCGTGGGCGTCACCGTCAATTCTGAGGTCGTGCTGGCGACCGACTGCCCGTTTTGATTGGCGCCCTGCGCGGATTGGCGGAGCGACAGTTTGTCCGCGACCAAGCTGGTGTCGTTCAGGCGGATTTCACGTAAAAAATCGAGTTGATTTCCCGGTCCCGCCGGTAGCCGTAAGCGAACACGAAACGGTTGTCCGACGTAGAGGTTGGTGGTGGAAATTTCCACGGAAAGTGCACGGCTGACTGGTGGAGTGGGGAGATTGCTGACCACGCTCACGCTGGCGGATGGAACGAGAACGGGCTGGCCATAAACCGTCAGGCTTAAGTTGGTGATGCCGAAAGTTCCGGCACTGGTGGTGCTGACTTCCTGCACAAATGAAGTCAGCGGATGCTCACCACCAAATTGGGGCAGCAACATTTGCCCTCTGGCCGTTGGGCCAAACTGTAATTCTGGCGCGGCTACGATTTGATCGGGCCACCCAATGGCCGCTTCGGCGGCGTAAACATTCACTCGATAGCAGACTTTTCCCCCAGCTTGCACGACGGCTGGATCAAATTCCGCCGTCACCGTCACCGGCGCGGTAACGTCCGCTGGCGTTTGCGCGGGCAACCAAGCGGGCGTGAAAGCCAGCGTCAAAAATATAATGTAAGCGTTGAATCGCATCGTGCGGTTTACCAGTTACGTCCGTTTTTATCCTTCGGCGGAGTTCCCTGTTTGTCACTCATGGAAAGACGTCGGCTGCCATCCACCGAAATGCCGTCGAGAATTTTCCCCGCTTGATCGGGCGAGAGCGGCGTGGCGGATTCCTGGCCTTCGGAACCGGCCTTCTCCTCTTTGCCAGCGAGCGTTCCTGGTTTGGCCTCTTTCCCTTCCTCTTCATCGTCTTCTTCTCCGGCCGAACCGGGCGGCGCGTTCGGCGCGGGAATCTGACCTTTCAACTTGCTCAACAATTTACCCAAATCCTGTCGTTGCTTGCCCATCGCGTTAGCCATCTGTTGCATTTGCCGCAAGCTATCAATCAATTTGGCGAGGTCCTGTCGAACCACCTCGGCATTGTGCTGCGCGTTGGTGTCAGCGGAATTCAATTCCGCTGCGCCCGTGAAATCATCCGCTGCCCGCTGCCATTTCGCCAAAGTTTTGCCGTAAGTTTCCATCGCCGACTGCACCACTTTTTCGGCCCGCTTCAATTCCTTTTGCACTCCGCGACCTTCGATGTAGGACGAAATCATTTTCTCCAGATTGTTTTCAGCCAAAGCCGCTTCGCCATTCACCAGCACGCGTTCACCCTCGGCCAGCAGCGCGTTGCCCTGCGTTTTCACTTTCTGCGCGTCCGGTCCTTTGTTCAAAAGTTCCGCCCCTTCGGCGTAGCGGGCGTGCCCCAGATTGAAGAGCGCTATCGGCTGAATCGCCTCGCTCTGCATCGCCAAGGCGGACAGAAACATTTTTTCCGCTTCCGCATATTTCTTGTCCGTCAACAATTGTGTGCCGACGTTGTAAAAGTCCCGGTCCGTCACCGGCGCCACGGCATTTGTCGTTGCTGCCGTCGCTGCTACCGCGAGCAGCCAGCCAACCATCAAGGATGTAGTCCAAAATTTCATGGGGTGACGGTGATGTTTTTCCGCCGTGTGCCGAGCAACGATTCGCCAACTAGTAACACCAACAGAACGGCGATCAACCAATGATAGCGATCGACGCCATTTTTCTGGGAGGATCGCAAACCACTGGCGGTATCAAATGCATGGATGGCGGAGCGGACTTTGCCCAAGCCATCGCCCAGCGCACCCAGCGGAAAATAATCTCCGCCCGTGGCGCGGGCGATTTCACGGAGCGTCGCTTCATCCAGTTGGCTGCGCACCGTTCCGCCTTTGGCGTCGCGGACGAGTTCCAATTGCCCGGCGGCATTGAGCATCTGGATTTCTTTGCCGGCTGGCGTGCCCACCCCGATGGCGAAAATCACCACGCCATTCGTCGCCAGATGTTTAGCGGCCACGATGCCTGACTTTTCCAAATCCTCGCCATCCGTCACGAGCACAACCATTTTGCGCCGCGCATTTTTATCCATCGCGCGATACGCTTCGTCCAAGGCACGCCCGATGTCCGTGCCGGGCAGGGGAATCGTTTTTTCATCCAGACTCATCAAGGTTTCCTCAAAAGCCCCGGCGTCAAAGGTCAACGGACATTGGATGAACGCACTGCCCGCGAACGCCACTAGCCCGACGCGCCCGTGGCTTTGTTTGCGCACAAAATCCAGCATCGCAAATTTCGCGCGTTGCATCCGGCTCGGCGCCACGTCCGTCGCCGTCATGCTCTGCGAACAGTCCAGCACGAACACCAGATCTTCCCCGAGCCACGCCGTTCCGGTTTCGGTGCTGCCCCATTGCGGACGCGCCAGTGCCAGCCCGGCACAGGCGAAGGCCACCAGTAATAAAATATTTTTGATTTGCCGCCGCGCCGGACTGTGCGAGGCCGTGAGTTGCTCCACAAAATGCGGTGAAGCCAGCTGCGCGAGTTGGTTGCGCCGTTTGCGTCCGGCGTGCGTATGCAGTAGCGCCAGCAAAACGGGCGCAACCACCGCGAGCCCCAGCCAGCGCGGTTCCACGAAATGAAAGTCAGTCAGGTTCATGGCACGCGACGAAAACGGGTGTTCGCTAAAATCAATTCCAGCGCCAGCAATCCCAGCGCCGCCAGCAGTGGCCAGTGAAAGAGCGGTTCGTAAGTCGTAAATCGCCGCAGCTTCACTTCCGATTTTTCCAAGCGATCAATCTGGTTGTAAATGCTCTTCAAATCGCGGGCATTCGTGGCGCGGTAAAAATGGCCGCCGGATAAATCCGCCATCTTACCCAGCACCGCGTAATTGGCAGGCTGCAACAAATAATTCGGGAAGGTCAGGCCATTGACGTGTTGTTCGAGCACCACATTGCCTTGGGCGTCCAGAATCAATTTGCCCGTAGCGCGGTCGAAATCCGGCAGGTAACACGGCTGCTCAATCCCGATGCCGATGGTATAGATTTTTGCGCCGAGTGCGGCGGCGAGTTGCGCGGCGGGTAGCGGTTCTACCTTGCCCATATTATTATCACCGTCGGTCAGCAAAATGATGATGCGACTCTTGCTGTTCGGCACGGCTTTAAGACGTTTGGCGGCCACGATGACGGCATCGCCAATCGCCGTGCCCAGTTCACCGATGATCCCGATGTGCAGGCGCTCGATGTTTTCATCCAGCCAAGCATGGTTCAGTGTCAACGGACTCGCGAGGTAGGGGACGCCGGAAAACGCCACCAATCCGATGCGATCATTCTGACGTTTCGCCACGAAATCTTTTAAGACGCCTGAGGCGGCGGCAAAGCGTGTGAGTTTTTCCGCCGGCTTGCCCATATCAATCGCCATCATGGACCACGAAAGATCCAGCACGAGCATGATATCAATGCCCGGCGTCTCCGTCTCAACGTGATAATTGGCCATGCGTGGTCCAGCCAAGGCTACGATCGCGAGCGCCACCACCAGCAGCCGGAGAAAAAATAAAAAGCGTCCGGCGGCGGAACGCGCCTGCGCGCCCGCTGCCCGGGCGATGTCCGCGCTGGAAAACGTCAGCGCCGAGAGCCGGCCGACTTTGCCGCGCAGCAAGGCATAAATCGGCAGCAAGCCCAGCAGCGCCAGTAGCCACGGATATTGAAATTCAAAGTCGCCGTTCATCACTCAGGAAGATTGCTGGTCACAAGTTGGCGGTGCGCTTCGGAGCGTGAAATTAATTCGCCCGCTCGGTCAACAGCGTTAAAGGGCGAAGTCGCGCTGGCTGGAGAAAACTTTCGTTCGTCACACTCCCGCAGAAAGCGAGCCAGCTCTTCCCTGAGAGTGACCGCCAGTTTTTCATTTTGCGCCAGCGCGCAATAAAACTCCGCCGTCGTCATTTCTCCCGGTGTTAACTGAAAAGCCGCCACCACATAGCGCCGCAGGATTTGCGAGACCTCGCTCAACAGTTTTCCGTTTTCCGGCTGCCCCCGCAACGGAGCCAACGCCTGACGCGCCACCGTTTCCGGCGACGGCGGAAATTTGGTTTCCGGTCGGAGCAGCACTTTTAAGAACAGAAAGCCGAAGGCCACGACGGCAAAGCTGGCGACGATGAGTAGCGATTGGTGCTGTTCCCAGAACGTCGGCGGGATTTCCGGGTAAGCGGGAACGAGCGTAGGCAAATCGTTCGTCTCCGCCGCGAGGGCGGCGAATGGCCGGAGCAACAAAATGGCGAGGCAACGTTTCATCCGCGCCGCCTTCCCCGGCGAAGTTCAAAAAATCGTTGCAGCACCGGGGCGAACGGCTCGGTAGTTTTGAGTCGTAACGTGTCCACGCCCGTGCGGATGAGTGCGCGATCCAGTTCCGCCAAGCGCTCAGCATTTACGGCGGTAAATTTCTCACGCACAGAACTGCGGGCAGAATCGAGTTCCAGCAACTCACCCGTCTCGGCATCTTCAATCGTGACCAGCCCCGCATCTGGCAACGTGCTTTCGCGCGGATCATGCAAGTGGAGGCAGACGATATCGTGCCGCGTATTCGTGAGGCCGAGTTCTTGGACCACGTCGCGAGAAGTTTCGTCTTTTGACACCGAGCTATGAAGAAAGTCCGTCAGTAAAAACACCAGCGCACGCCGGTTCAAAACGTGATTCAGAAAAACCAGGGCGCGCGAAATATCCGTGGCGCGCTTCTTCGGCTGAAACATCAGCAGCTCACGCACGAGGCGGAGAATATGTCGACGCCCTTTGCGCGGCGGGATGAACAATTCCACTTCTTCCGTGAATAGCAGCAGCGCGACTTTGTCCCCATTCTTTGCCGCCGAGAAGGCGAGCGTGGCGGCAATCTCACAGGCGAATTCTCGTTTCGTGCGATTGGCTGAGCCGAAGCTGGACGACGCCGACACGTCCACGGCGAGGACGGCGGTGAGTTCGCGTTCCTCGCGAAAACGTTTCACGAACGGGCGACCGAGGCGATGCGTGACGTTCCAATCAATCGTGCGCACGTCGTCGCCGGGCATGTATTCGCGTAACTCCTCAAAGTCCATGCCGCGCCCCTTGAAGCCGCTCAAATACGCGCCGCCCATCGTGTCGTTCACGAGGCGGTTCGTGCGGACTTCCACGCGGCGGACAGATTCAAGAAGTTCGGTGAGGGTCATGCGACGATCTTTTCCATCCCAGTTTTCAGCGGCAGCGCACAAGAACCTTCAAACGCATCGCGCGGTAACCAGCGGCGTTCGCTGCGAAAGTCCAATCCGGATTATCCTTGGCTTGATTGCCAATGCCCACGTCGGCGTGCGCGCCTTCGCGCCAATGGTTGATCGCGAATATCGTCTGGCGTGCATCATGGTTGTGCACCTGCATGCAGCCGTAGCCGTCGCCGAGTTCGGAGCGTTGGTCGCCGAAATCAAACGTATCGCCGGAGGCGTTCGGGACTTTAGCTGCGTTGGGCTTATCGTAATTATTCGGCCAAAATTCGATGTTACCGCCGGTCAACCCCAAGCCGGTGACGATGCTTTTGGCGTTAGCATAAACATTCAGGTTGGTAACGTTCTGTTGAAACTCCGCGCCGGAACCAAACACCGGCACGCCGATCTTGCTGAGGTCTGCTGTGAACGCGTCCATGGAAACATAAACATCCTGCGTGTTAAAATTCGCGTCTTGTAGCTCGACAAAATACGCGATGCGGTCGAAGGGCTGTTGGATTTTCTGGTGATTATCCACGTCATAGTGGATAGCGGCTCCCAGCTTGGTCAGATCCAGATCGTAAACCACTTGGTATTTTTTTGCTTCGGCCACATTCATGCCCAGCCAATCGCGCTTGGGCACCTCGCCCGCTCGGAAAGCGCTCGCCGGCAGTCCGGCGGCATTCCTCAGGTTAGGCTCGGCGAGTCCGCTCCACGCAAAACGCATCGCCACCGGATGTTTCACGTCGGGCGCGGTGAGCACCACGCTGTCGCCGTCAATGCGCGCGTTGGCCTGCACGAATCCGCCCTCGTCGGCATCAATGACTTCAAACCAGCTCAACGGTTTCTCATCCCGACTCGCCAAGCCGCCGTCGGCATGATCGAACGTGACGCGCAGAGCATCGCCCTCTTTCGTCAACGCTTTGAAGGTGGGGCCGGAATACAGCAAATCTTTTTGCCCATACGTCTGGGCCAACGCCAGCAAGGCGAGCCGATGCCCCACCGACTGTTTATCCTTCGGATGAATGTCTGCCAGATTCCCCACGTCATTCACGACGGCCATGCCCACGTTGGGAATGGTCTTCGCCGCGAAGGCTTGAGCCTCCCAAAGTTCCGCTTCGCGTTCGGGGTTGCCCCCGTAATTGAACGGCGCAATCTGCACGAAGTAGAAAGGGAAATCACCTGCGTTCCACAGCGTGCGCCAGCCCGTCACCAAAGCTTTCATGTGTTCGGCATACCGCATGCCTTCGCCGAGATTGGATTCACCCTGATACCAGATCGCGCCCCGGATGGGGAACGGCTTCACCGGCTGGATCATGCCGTTCTGCAAGGCCGTCGCTTGCTGCAAATCATGCGGCGCCTGCAATTCGTCGGGAAACGTCGGCACCGGCGGAACCAATTCCTGCGCCGTCATCGCGTGACGCGCGGCTTGATTCCATTGTTCAAACTTTTCCAGTGTTTGCGCGAGTCGTTGCTGGTGCAAGGGGCTGCGCGGATCGCCCAGTTGAACTTTTTTGGATTCCGCTTGCAACGCGGGCACGGCGGCAAAGCCTTCCGGCGGCGTCCACGACTCGATGCGCGTGCCGCCCCAATCCGCGTCAATCAAACCCACCGTCACGCCCAACTTCTCGTTGAGCTCGCGACCGAAAAAATAAGCCGTCGCCGAGAAACCATTCCAGCCGCCCTCCGCCACCGTTGCCGGCGTGCAAATTTTCCAAGTGCCGTTGAGGTCGCTCTGCGGCTGCGGCGTCCATTTGTTTTCCACCATCAGCAAGCGGAGACCCGGATGATCCGCCGCCGCGATTTCTTCCTTCGCGTTATTCACCATCCCCAAACCCATCTCCATGTTCGACTGACCGGAACACAACCACACTTCGCCAACCATGACATCATCCAACGTGACCGTGCTCGAACCCTTCACGACGAATTGAAACGGGCCGCTGGCTTTCATTGCCGGCAACAACACTTTCCATTCGCCCCGCTCATTCGCTTGGGCCGTTTGCGTGGCGTCGCCGAGTTGCACCGTCACCGTTTCGCCGGGCGTGGCCCAGCCCCAGACGTTCAGCGGCTTGGCCTGTTGCAACACCATGTGGCTTCCGAAAACGTGCGGCAACCGGACTTCCGCGTGCGCCATCGTCGGGGTGCCAACACTGCTGCCTAAAAGGAGCAGCCCCAGCCAGCTGAAGCGGGCGAGTCGTTGAGTGATGCGAGTGGATAATTTTTTCATGCTATGTGGTGCCATCTTAACTTTTAAAACAATTATATGCCATGCTTACCGCGCCCCTTGAAGCCGCTCAAATACGCGCCGCCCATCGTGTCGTTCACGAGGCGGTTCGTGCGCACTTCTATGCGGCGGACGGATTCGAGGAGTTCAGTGACGTTCATGGGACTTTCAACTCCTGAATCAAGTTGCCGTTTACATCCACACACCAAGCTCTTTTCAATTTCCAAAGACTTGATTTTATTGTCCGCACAACTTCGTAATGATAAGAGACTAAATCTGCTGATTTCCAGAGCTTGAAATTTGCGGAGTTGGAATCAGAATCTTGTGACTTCTGAAAATAAACTGCAGACTTGGCCTCTTCTCTAGGCCAGCCGGGCAATTCACCACTTTCCTTCAGCTTCATCAAAAATCTGATTCCGGATTTCTGTGTGGATTCAGAATTTTCTTCCGGACTGGTCGAATCAACAGGACCGATTCTGATCTGTTTGAGGAACATGCGTTGGTGTGGAAAATCGAATGTGACTAGATGCCGGCCAAGAAACCTTAAGCCCAGCACGTTTGCATGATTAACTGCCGCCACAATCATGTCCTTGTAGGCTTGGCCGTTCCAATGGCATTCAGGTAAATACACGCCGTCAAATTGGTTGGTGCCCTTGTCCGTAGCTCCGTCAACATTGCAACCAACATCAATCAGAAGATTTGTGCTATCGCCAGTAAGGCCCGTATTGTTGATGTGTGGATAGCCATTTTTAAATGTAAGTGGATAACATTCCCCTAGTGTGTATGTGCTGAGCTTGCTCGAATCAAGAAAACGCATTTTTCCCGCCTCAAAATCCAACTGCACACAATAATGCTGAAGATAATCCATGCCGAGGATGCCCATGGGGTGGCCTTTGAAATCATAAGTGCCGACAACTTCGCCAGGCATTAATGGCGTATTTCCGAGACAAAGTTTTGGTGTGGCAAAGATTCCAGATTTTTGCTTTGCGCCCCCTGCCAGCCAGATTGAAGTGGTTCCGTAACTCTTGCCAAGTTTAGGCTCAAACGACTTGTCTAAGACTGTCACAGGGGCACCTGTATCCAAGATGAATGGTAACTCTTCTCCATCAAACGAAATCGTCACGTTCAAGTGGCCGCCATGACCAGCATCTTTGTTCATGGTCACTTCGGTAGGAAGTTGTTTTGCCGGAGCGAAAGGTTTTGGTCCTGTTGAGCAGGAACACAACAGCAACGACGTCACACAGAGCGCATAAGATATAAAAGTCATTTCTTTCAAGGCACCGGCACCGCGTTAAAAACTTTCTTGATGATCGCGTCCGTCGTCACCGCCTGCGCCTCGGCTTCGTAGGTCAGGATGATGCGGTGGCGCAGCACGTCGGGGCC
>CAIWFB010000255.1 GCA_903911825.1 uncultured Verrucomicrobia subdivision 3 bacterium | reverse complement strand
CGTGGTAATCGACAATCTCAACATTCTTGGGTCCGTCTTGAGTCCAAACGAAACACAAGCGCCACTGCTTGTTGATCCGAATGCTGCACTGGCCCTTTCGGCCCCCCGATAACGCCTCCAGATGGTTGCCCGGTGGCGACTTTAAAAATTCCAGCGTCGCGGCCGCTGCCAATTGGGTCAGCTTGCGCTCGGCAACAGCCTTGATGCTGGCAAATCGCTTGGATTTTCCGGTGCAAAAGAGACTTTCGGTATCCGCACATTGAAACGACTGGATCATGCTGCAAGTATAGACCACTTACCGATAAACGGTAAGGTAGGAATAGTGCTGCGTCAACTTGGCAAAAACGGGCAACCAATTACCCGGCATGGCTTTGCTCGTGTCGTAAACCCACGTCGTCATAGGAGGAGCGCGCCTTTTAGGGCGTTCCCTGCCGGTGGTGAGGCCACTACCGCAGTCTGCTTCTTATTCGGTCGGAGGCTTTATTTGCCATACGCGTCGCAGACGAGATGCGCTGTATCTCGCTTTCAATGGAGGCCAATATGCCTACTACCGCCATGGTCCATGTCCGCGTGGATGAGCAAATCAAGGAGCAGGCCACCGTGGTGCTTGCCGCAATGGGTTTGTCGGTTTCGGACGCGGTGCGCGTTTTTTTGATGCACGTGGTGGCTGAGCAGCAAATGCCGTTTGCGCTCAAGGTGCCAAACGCTGAAACTCGTGCGGCAATGGCTGAAGCAGATACGATCACGCTTACACGCCGCGCTCGTTTCAGTACTGCCACCGAGTTGTTCAATGACCTCGAAAAGAAGTGCCGCAAGTAAGCGCGCGCCGCTGCCGCGTGCGGCGGACTATGCAAAGTCGTTTCGCGAGGATTGGTATCCAAGCACTGATAACAGAGAGGTGAATTTTCGGGAATTGTGGCGGAAATCGCTCTGCCCAGGACGCAACGCTCGCGACGTCATTGCGGTTTTCACTGGGGGACAGGCAAAAAAAATCCCAACCGATACGGGTTGGGACTTTGAGTACTGGTGGCAGTTTGAAATATGAAACCACGTCCGCAAGCACTCAGAAATCGAGCACAACTTTCTAAATTTCTGTCATCGGAGCGCGTCCGCGTGGCCGCTATAACTAAATTTGGGAGGCACCTATACGGACTCACGCAGTATATTGGCCATGCGAGTCTGCCAACCAGGACCCGTGGCTTTCCAACGCGCAAGCGTGGCTGGTGACAACCTCAGGCTGATAGCAACTTTTGACTCTGGCGATTTCGGTCGGCCACGTGGTTTGAGCATTGCAGCAGCAGTGCGCGCACCGAAGATTTTGGGTAGAACTTCTTTCGCCGGACGAGCCTTGGCAATCATTTCCACGGTCCATTCCGGATTATCGCGGCTAATCTTTTCGGGGCTAGAGTGCTTTTTCATATCGTTTCACCTCGCGTTTGTTTGCCTTACGTAAGCTGATGACTCGCGGTTTTCCATCGCGCGGTGTAAATACCACGCTGTGCAGACGATCCTCGATGAGGCCAAGCACGCAGTAGCGACTTTCTCCATAGTCTTTGCGGGTGTCTTCCCAGATCAAGGCTGTCGCCCAGTCGAGACTTTCAGCAAGGTCTAATGACAGACCGCGTTCGGCGATGTTGCGTTCTTCCTTGTCGAGGTCTTTGTCCACCCATTAATTGTATATACGTATATACAACAATACAAGACTTCTCGATGCTGCGAGATCCCCTAAAGGGCAAATGGTTTCCCGGCGTGCACGCGGCCATCATTGATCCCGGTCTGTGGGGCGAGGTTCACGCGGTGCTGGCCAAGGATTCGCATGGCCGATCGGTGGAAACCAAAGTCCGTTCGCGCACCGACGCGCTGTTACGCGGCCTGCTGTTTGCACCCAAGGGTGAGCCGATGTACCCGACCTACTCGCGCAAGAACGGGCGCAAGTATTTCT
>CAIWFB010000254.1 GCA_903911825.1 uncultured Verrucomicrobia subdivision 3 bacterium | reverse complement strand
GGTCGAGAAAAACGCAGCGGCGCATTTCCGCTTTCCGCTTTCCGCTTTCCGCTTTCATTTAGTGGATTCCCACTTCGTCTGCGCGACTTTGAGCTTCGGATGCGACACGAAGAGATGCCACACGATGCCTTGAAATGCTTCGCTGTGCGGCGTGACGTGCGTGGGATTCACCGTCGGAACGATGACGCACGCGGTCGCCTGCTGCGCTGTGTAACCACCGTCACGACCGACGATGCCAACAACCGATGCGCCGACTGATTTAGCGACTTGAATCGCGCTGACAAGATTGGGGCTAACATTTTTTTCGAGGTTACCGCCGCCGACGGAGAAAATCAGCAGGCCGTCCTTTGCGTTGATGCGGCTGCCCTTCAACCATTCGGAGAAAACCGTCGCCCAGCCTTCGTCGTTCGTGCGCGCGGTGAGTTCAGAAACGTTGTCCGTGGGCGCGTAGGCTTCAAAGCCGCAAATCTTGCGAAAATCATTAACGGCATGACCGGCATTACCCGCGCTGCCGCCGACGCCGAGGATGAATAGGCGTCCACCGCGCGCGCGTATGGCCGCGAGTTCGACGGCGCATTTTTCAATGGCCGCTTCGTCAAGTTGCGCCGTGACTTGTTGGACTTCCGCCAGAAATTGTTTGGTAAAGCTCATGACTGTTTTGATTGTAGCAAGGCTTCTAGTTCCGCCAAGCCCGCAGGTGAACCCATTTCGTAAAATCGCTCTGGCACCTCGTAGCCCGCGAGTTGCTTTTCGCGGACGAGCTTGCCCATGACTTCAGCGAGATCGAACTTCTCATCCGCCGAGTAGCCAGCGAACACGGATGACTTGAACAGGCTCAAGCCGTAGTCGATGTGCCGCATCTCCGGCAGGCGGACTTTCTTGTCGTAAACCTTGATCTCGCCGTCGGCGAAGACCACGTTGCTCGTGTCGTAAAGACCTTCGTTGTGATAGACCGTCATCAGGCCAGGCTTGCCGCTGCGATGAAAAAATTCCGCAACGGGTGCGTATTGGATCGGCAGATACGAATCGCCGTAGAGAATGAAAAATTCTTCGCCGAGCTTGGGCAACGCGCGTTTGATCGCGCCGCCGGTGCCGAGCAATTTCTCGCCGTCAAAGGAATACTCCAGCTGGATGCCGTAAGCTTCGCTGCCGAATTCCTTTTGGATCATCTCGCCAAGAAAGCCGATGCACAGCACCGCCTTGCGGATGCCTTGCGCGTGGAGCATCTCCAATTGATGCGCGAGGATGGGCCGGCCCGCGACGGGCACGAGCGACTTGGGAATTTTTTCCGTGATGGGCCGCAGCCGCGTGGCGAGTCCGCCAGCGAGAATGGCGACGGGGATTTGGGAAAGGTTCATGAAATTTAAATCAGGTTTTTCGCAGCTTGGTTTGGATTTTCTGCGGGTTTTGTCGGCAGTCGAGCACACGATAAACGACCACCTCGTTTTCAGTTTCCATTTGGTAATAAATCGCGTGGGGAAATCGTTTGGACAACAGCCGGTGAAAACCAAAGACTTTCCGGTGAATCCCAGCGTAGAGCACCAGTGAATCTATGTCCGAGAAAAGGGAATCCAGAAAATAACTGCCAAGCCCTTCGCCCTGCAGCTCGTAGAAATCCCGACCTTGTGCCAGATCGTTGAAAGCAGATGAAAGAATCCGGATTTTCATCGGCCCGACCGCAATTTTGCCTTAGCTTGCTCCCAGTCCAGCACGGTTTCCTCGCCGCGTGCCCGGCGTTCGGCGGTTTCCCGCAATGCGTCCGCGTGCCATGCCGGCGATTCCAGTTCCGCCTCGTCCCGGCTCAAGTCCGCCCACAGCATTTCCATGAGCTTCAATTTCTCCTGCCGGGGCAACTGCTGGATTTCAAGCGCACTCATGCCGGAAGATTACACCCGCCATTTCCGCCCGCAAGGGCGAAGCCGCCGCCCGCGAGGATGGCGACGGGAATTGAGGAAAGGGAAAGGATCATCACGAAATACGGCAAATTAAATTTCCCTTGCAAAGTTCTTTTTCATCGCGTCTGCCTCCATAATTTTATCATATCGCTCCATGCGAATTTCTTTTCCCGTTAAATCTTTTTTTACTCGGTCAAGAAATTCCGAAAAATCGGTATTTAGGGTTAGTTTATTTATTGTCTCCCAATCCAAATACTCTTTGTGTTTCGCTGGATAAATGATTTTTGATGAGTCCGGATCGTTGGGGGATAATTGAACCACACCGATGCCAAAAGAAGTGGAAAGGCGCTGTAATTCATCTTGAAACTCTTCGTCTTGCGAAATTTCCGCCGCTACAATATAGCCTTCATTTGCCCAAGAAGAGTTGGAGACGGATTGAAAAAAAGCCTCGCGTAAATTCGAGAAATTCAAATCACGTTTAAGTTCAAAAGAAAACAAACGCACTGAAACGCTACCAATAACTCTGTTGAGTTCGACAACGACATCTTCCCAATCATCAAGCGGATAATAAACACCAACCATGTCGGGATGCACCCATTCACCAAATTCATCTTTTCTTGATTTGCTGTGAATGATTGTTTTGCAATAAGCCCGGAGGTTGTGAAAAGCAAAATAAGCTAAAAGGCAGTGCAAATCCTTTTCAAGATATCGCTCAGCGACTGAAGTAACAGGACTAACGGGCTCAACCGTGACGGGTGTCGTTGCGGAATATTGTCCAGCAGTATTTAGCTCTTTTAGGTAAAATCGACTTGGGCGTTTTCCTACACGCATCCATTGAGATTTGGGATCAGTTTTAACACTGACATAAAGTTGTGCGCCGATACTTGACCAAGGTGTTTTTCCTTGGCTACCAACAGCCGCATCATATTTTTTCGCGCAAGCGATTTGCCAAATTTCTTCCGGTGTCAGAGGACGTTTTTCTTCGCGAACGACTTTTTCAGCAAGTTCAAGGAATGTCATGTGGTTCGGAAATGTTTATTAAGTTAGTAAGAGACATCACATGAAATTGTTTCACGAAATAACAAGTTTCGTCCCCTCGAAATCAAAACGGAAGCGCACTTCCTTCAAGCCCGCCGTGCGCATCGCGTGGCGCAGCTTGGCCTTGTCGTCCGCGTAAAACATCAGGAAGCCGCCGCCGCCCGCGCCGATGAGCTTGCCGCCGAGCGCGCCGCTGG
>CAIWFB010000253.1 GCA_903911825.1 uncultured Verrucomicrobia subdivision 3 bacterium | reverse complement strand
GATCTATGATTTAATTCATCACAAGAAACTCAAGCTCCCGGATAAGGTTCGCTTGCTCGTCGTCCGCACCCGAGAAATTGATGCGGTCGCGCATGAAAGTCCGCGCGGTGTGCTGCAACTTATCCCTGATCTCCTCCGCCAGATTTTGCGCGGCATCGCCAAGTTGGAAGCCGCCGGCTTCCAAAAGATCGTCCTCGCCACCGACCACGGTTTTATCCTCGTGCATGAGCAGGAGGCCGGAAATTCAGTGCCGTTGCCTCCGGGAAATTGGTTGGTGCGGAAAGCTCGCTGCTTGCTCGGCACCGGTGAAGCCGATGGCAAGAGCATCGTTTTATCGCGGGAACACCTCGGTATTCCGGGGGAATTTCAACACTATGCCGCCCCCAAGGCCCTGGTGCCTTATGTGCGCCAGCCACTTTACTATCACGAAGGTCTTTCACTCCAGGAATGTGTGCTTCCCTGTCTCTCGATTGATTTGGTGTCCTCGCCCGCCAAAAAAGCCGCGCCCAACATCCAGCTTAGTTACAAACAAGGTCGCACAGACAAAATCACTTCCCGCCGTCCGGTGCTGGATCTCTCCTGGTCAGAATTGGCCTTGGATGAGCAGGAAATCGAAATCGCCATCGAGGCTTTGGATTCCAAGGGCACGGTTGTCGGTTGCATCAGTTCCGGCACCACCGTGAACCTCGCAACCCAGGGCGTGCGCATTCGCGCGGGCCAAGCCGTTTCCGTCAGCTTGCGGATGGATGACCATTTTAACGGCACTTTCACCGTGCGCGCCCATGACCCCGCCACCCAGGCGCTCATCGCTGAAATCAAATTAAAAACCGATTACGCTGTATGACACCCGATGCTCTTGATCAGAAACTGAACGCCATTTTTTCGGGCAAGGTGGTTCGCAAAGACCTGTTGCTTCAGGTCAAGAAAGGCACCAACGTGCCGTCTTTCGTGCTGGAGTTTTTGCTGGCTCGTTTTTGCGCCAGTGACGATCCCCGGGAAATCCAGGAAGGCATGGCGGCGGTTCTGGAGACGATTCAAAAAAATTATGTCCGGCCCGATGAAAGCAACCGGGCACAGATGCTCGTTCAGGGCACCGGCAAGCACACGTTCATTGATAAGATTCACGTCAAATATTCGGAGAGGGAGAAACGCCCTTGGGCGCGCATGGAGAATTTCAATTCCTCGCGCATCGCCATCAATGAGCGGTTTTACCGGGGCGAAAACGACCGCATTTTTGAGGGCGGCCTTTGGGCTGAAAGCACCGTGGCCCATAATGAGGTCGAGGATGACGATTACGCTTTTTACATCGAAGAACTCCGCCCCATTCAACTCTCCAAATTTGATTTTGACGCCTACATCGCCGGCCGGACCAAGTTTACCCGCGATGAATGGCTCGATGTGGTGATTCGCTCTTTTGGGATGGAGCCGAGCTGGATGACTCCGCGTCTGAAATTCCATTATCTCGCGCGCCTCTTCCCGCTGGTCGAATCCAATTATAATTACATCGAACTGGGGCCGCGCGGAAACGGCAAGTCCTACTCCTTCAGTGAATTTTCTCCGTATGCCACGCTCTTGGGCGCTCCCACCTCCGCTTCCACGTTATGGTGGAATGCGGGTCGCAAACAGGTTGGCCTCATTGGTTATTGGGATGTCGTCGCTTTCGACGAGGTCGGGGAAGGCGTCATCGTGCGAGATCGCGAGACGTTTCAGATCATGAAGCAATACATGGCGAATGGTAACTTTACCCGCGCCAATGCCACGGTCACCGCTAACGCCAGTCTGGCTTTCATCGGCAATATTGACGACTCTATCGAATCCATCGTCCAGTCTCACGAACACGACCTGTTCAAACCGCTGCATCCCGTCTTCGACCTGGCCATCATTGACCGCTTTCACACCTTCGTTCCAGGTTGGGAGATTCCAAAAAATAAAGACGAAAATCTAACCCGCCGCTACGGTCTGATCATTGAGTATCTGGCCGAGGCATTTCATCATTCGGCCCGCAAAACTAACCGCTTCGCCTACGTCAAATCTGCCTGCAAACTCGGCAAAGGCTACGATCAGCGCGACCAGACTGCCGTGCTCAAATCCGTTTGTGCATTCCTAAAGATTCTCCACCCGGGCGCAGACCCAACCCCGCAAGAGTTGGATGAATATCTGGCATACGCCATTGAAGGCCGTCGCCGGGTAAAAGAGCAGTTGAACAAACGCAAGCCCGATGACGAATTTGCGCACATCCAGCTTTCGTTCTTTCGCTCCGACGGCGTGGAACAAATCGTTTTCTGCCCCGAATCAAAAAACGCACAAGCCACGCAGCATCCGGTGCGAGCCGGCGACAAACCCGCCGCGCCCGTTTCCAGTGTCCAAAGTGAAACGCCAGTCACACCACCGGTTTTCCACCCGACGGAATTGCCGGCGCCAACTGTCCCGGCCGTTAACGCCCCGAAGGAGCGCCACTACCGAATCCATTTCGGCGCCACCGGCTTTACCTACGAAACCATCTTTGGCGAATACCTCATCGGTGCCGATGAAATCGTGGTCGAAGACCCATACCTTCGGGCGCACCACCAGATTTTGAACTTCCTGCGGTTCTGCGAAACGGCCATCCGCATCCATCGTCCCAAGAAAATCCAGTTGGTGACCCGGTTCGACAATGACTTGGAGAAGGATGAAGCCATGGGTAAATTCGTCACCATCACCGAAAGCCTCAAGCAATACGACGTTCATCTGGAGGTTCAAACCAACTCCAAGTTGCACGACCGCGAGGTTCGGCTTAGCAGTGGTTGGATTATCAAAATCGGTCGCGGCTTTGATATTTACCAAAAGCCGGACGACTGGCTCACCGTCGGTGCCAACGACCTTGCCCTTCGCCCTTGTCTCGAAACCACAGTGGATGCGTTTCCCTCCAAAGCCATCGACCACCAATAAAAGATGCTCTCCAGCCAGTTGCTAACTGAATACCAGGATAAATTTTTTGGCTTCGGGAACTGGCAGGCTAAGATTTGGTTCATTGGCATTGAGGAAGCTGGTGGCCGGAAGGAGCTGGATGTCCAGCAACGGTTGGCAGCCTGGCACCAAAGTGGGAAGCTGGATTTGGCCGACGCACCCTCGTTTTATCCCCAATCAGGAAACGATCTGTGGCATGGCCCGGAAGCCAAGCTTCAAGAAACCTGGAAACAACTCATCCGCCTACTGCTGGTCGCTCGCGGAAGAATAGATAGCGATCAGGCGATTTTGGATTATCAGCGCAGCAATTGGGGGCGCGCCGATGGTCGCGAATGCCTTGTAGAGTTATTGCCATTGCCTTCGCCCAGTTCAACCGCATGGAACTATCACCGCTGGTCTGATTTACCTTGGTTAGAGACGCGCCTCGACTATCAAAACTACATGGTCTTGAATCGAGCACATTTTTTGCAACAAAAAATCGACCTACATAAACCACCGGTGGTAGTTTTTTATGCTTCCACTTGGCATCGGCTCTGGGGACTCATAGCTCGCGGTGTCTGGCAACAGGCGATCCCCGGCAAGCTGATGGGTTTGCATCAGACAACAACTTCTTTTTACGTCACCCGCCATCCGCGCGCGGAGTCAGTCGAATACTTCCGGGAAATTGGCCGCTACTTGCGTCGTAAACATGGATACGCGAAACTTCGTGCGTCTTCGCCCTGAGGGCACGGTTTCAAACTGCTGCCGCAGGTGGATTGGGTGGTGGCCGGTGGCTTTGCGCCATGGCAAAAACTTGAGTAGCCAAACCTTCACAGAAAAGTTCTGCCAGTTCACGCTGAGATAATTTCTCAAAAGATTCAAGACCGCGAACGCCAAGCATTTCCAGCAGCCGTTCCTTCGGCGTATTCGTATAGATTTCCAGGCAGTAATCATAAAACTCCAGCGGATCATTGATTCCTCCCCGGGAGCCCGTTTTCACGACGCCAAAAAAGGTGTCTGGGTGTCTTCGATAAGCCGCCATTTCCGCATCGCTCATCGGATCTTGCCCAATGATGCTCTGGCCATTCGTAAGCTTATAAACACAGAAGGCCAATTTTTTGTCCTCCATCACACATCCGTGCGTTAATTCCCCGATGACTTCACCTCCTTTGCCATCAGGCAGCGCGTAAAACTTGCCAACCGTCAAGCGCCCTACGACTTCGCCAAAAACCAAATCTGGATTATCCCCGTCAAAAGTGGATGGAATTTGGCTTCGCGCCAGCACCTTGATCAGTGATTGTATCTCGATGTGTTTTTTGCGGTTTCTGATTGCCTCCCGCAGGCTGGTGAATTGTGCCTCTACTTTGAAATCAGGTATCTTGAATCCTTCTGCGAGCCCGGCACTCTGACTCGGGCCGTTCAAGCTGTAACTGTGCGGATTGTTTGTCACCAGGACGTAAGCGGGAGGGGCCGGCTGCCCATCAATAGTCAGTGTCTCTTCCCGACTGCGCAAACTATTCAGCGCCATTATCAAGTTCGCCGTCGCCGTGGCGCTATCGCAATTGTCCGGTAGGTTTACCTCGATGAAGATTACT
>CAIWFB010000252.1 GCA_903911825.1 uncultured Verrucomicrobia subdivision 3 bacterium | reverse complement strand
CTGGTCAGTTTCCCAGATGACGGCGAGCTCAAGCATTTGATGACGGATTACAAAACCCACGAGACCGAGCAGTTAAGCCAACAGCAAGAGCAATCGACACGGGCGGTGTTTGACGCAGACTGCCAAAAGCTCGCGGTAGCCAGATTTTTTGAGCCGCATGAATTTGTCACGAGCAAGAAATCACCAGACGATTTCAAAACGGAACTCGTCCGACTTTATGCCGACGAGAATCCCAAGGCCAAAGTGACAGTGGATCGAATGCCGCAGCCGGGGGTGCATGAAATTCTCTTTGAACAATCCTCACCCAATCCACTGGAGATGGCCCGGCGGGAAATGATGGTGGTCATCGGCAAAGGCAAAAACGACCAGACGCTCGTGCTGTTCAAAAACTTCGAGTATCAACGGCGCATGAACGGCAACACGCTCAACATCGTCATCGGTGGCAGCATGGAAGACAATTGGGTGCCGTTGCATTCCAGCCAGGTGCAAATGACGCCAGCGTATGAAGAGCAAGTTAAAGTGGGCTACCGGATGATGATGCGCAAAGTCATGAAGGCGGTCGGCGAAACGTTTGTCTATACGCCGAACTAAAAAAACATCGGACGCCGTGGTTTTAATTCGGCAAAGCAAACCAATTTAGCCCTGCACTGCTGGACTTGCTTCAACCTGAAAAAGCGGGCATATTTGATTTCAAGGCAAAAGTTTGCCGACCGATAAATCAACCGTTATGAATCACCTTGAAACGGATCAAGTGAGTCTGGAACTGGCCCGCCGCATCGCTGAAAAGCTGCGCTGGCAGCCGGAAGTGGTTGATTTTGCCCGCGCCAATCTCGTGCGCTGGTCCCAGCAAAACGCCTCCGCTCCTTCGTTGCTGCGGTGCTATGCCGAGTGGCAGAAGATTCTCGCTCGTCCCGTGGATGAGATCCGCGACTTGCTTTGCTCGTCCTCGGATGATGCCCAGCGGTTGCGTCAAAATTCGCCCTTCGCCGGCGTGCTTACGCCGACTGAAGTCTGGGAAGTCAAATCCCGCTTCCGTCATGCACCGGCTACAGCTTGAACATATCATTCGGGCTGCCGCCGGCATCACCGGAGCGTCGGAATTCGTCATCGTTGGCAGTCAGGCAGTGCTCGGCCAATTTCCCCAGGCTCCTGATGAATTGCTGGTTTCTATCGAAGCGGATGTTTTCTCCCTGCGCGACCCGGCCGACAGCGACTTGATTGACGGTTCGATTGGCGAAGGCTCGCCGTTCCACCAGACCTTTGGCTATTACGCGCATGGGGTGAGCGTGGAAACGGCAGTTTTACCAAGCGGTTGGCAAGATCGGCTTGTGCCGGTGCGCAACGAGAACACCGGTGGCGGCACCGGTCTCTGTTTGGAAATCCATGACCTAGCCGTATCAAAATTGGTGGCCGGACGGGAAAAGGATGTGGACTTCATCGGTGGTTTGTTGCGCCATCGTCTGGTGCAAGTGTCGGTCATCCGGGATCGTCTGAACAAAACCAACTTGGCCACGGATCGCCTTCAAATCTGCCTCGCGCGATTAGACCGGCTGGTCAATGCTGTCGGTTCCTGATTTCAAATCAGGACTGACGAGAATCCCGCATAGGGGACATCGTTTCAAGCCATCCGGCCACTGGTCATTCCAACCAAAAACATTGCCGCAGTTTTTACAGGGAACACTGATTCTGGCCATGCGAGTGGGCTTGTGAATTCATAATCACTCCATTCTATCACAGAGTTAAAATCAATAAAAAGCCCCGGCCAGCAATGGTCGGGGTTGTTTTTTCAGCACGCCATGTAACCCAATTCCCTTAATGATGAATGGTTTTGATTGCCGATCACCACATGGTCGATCAACTCGATCTTCAACAGTTGACCGGCGCGGATGAGGTCGCGGGTCACCTTGATGTCGGCTTCCGACGGGGTGCTTTCCCCGCTGGGGTGGTTGTGGATGACCACGATTGAGGCCGCGGCGGCGATAATCGCACAGCGAAAGACCTCCCTCGGATGCACGAGAATCGTGTCCATCGTGCCGATGGAGAGCAACTGATGCCCTTTGACCCGCTTGCGCGTGTTCAACATCAACACCGCCATGCACTCGCATTCGGGATTGAAGTGCGGTGCCGTGGCGATGTGCAACCGCCAGTAATCCACGACCTGTTTCGGCGTCTCGCACACCAGCATTTCGCTCGGCACGGGACAATCGCGCAGGGACATCACCTTGAACTCCTGCGGATGAATGGCATTCACGCCATCACCTCTGCCGGTTTCGGCGGCACGGAGATTTTGGGAATG
>CAIWFB010000251.1 GCA_903911825.1 uncultured Verrucomicrobia subdivision 3 bacterium | reverse complement strand
TTCTACCTCGAAGCGGAATCAACAGCTTGACGGAGACCTGAAAATCCAGTTCCCTTTGCTCGGAAGGTGAGGCACTTTTCGAGCGCCACCCGCCGCACTTTTCAACCGCCGTTTACAGTGGCGGTTACGGCAACAAGATTGGTTTCTCGGTCAATCAACCCTATAACCTTTTTGGGGCGACCATTGCGGGTGGCTGGATCAATCACCTCGGCGAACTATCGGCGCAGGCCGTGATCAGTGGGGGTAACAACAATACCATCGGCACCAATTCGCCGGGCACGGTCATCGGTGGTGGCTCCTTCAATCTTATCCAGGGCAACTCCCCCGGCTCGGTCATCAGCGGTGGTTTTGCGAACACCAACGCGGGTTTGAATTCCGTGATCGGCGGCGGCGTCAACAACCTGATTCAACCCAATGCCCAAAGCGCCACCGTTCCCGGCGGCTACAAAAATACGGCGGGCGGCAGTTTCAGCTTTGCGGCAGGTTCCAACGCGCAGGCCACCAACGATGGCACTTTTGTCTGGGCCGATAGTTCCAGCACCAACGCCTTTGGTTCCACGACCACGAACCAGTTTCTCGTGCGCGCCACTGGCGGCGTGCAATTCCTCACCGCGGGCGGCGGCGTGTCGGTGGATGGCCAACCGCTTTTCGCCGGTAACAATGGCAGCGGTCTGGCGAATGTAAACGCGGCGACCTTGAACGGATTCGCCTCCAGTTCCTTCGCGCCCGCCACCGGGGCCACGACTTACATCCAGAACCAGAATGGCGGTCCGCAGACGGCGTCCTTCAATATCACCGGTGCCGCGACTGCCGGTTCGCTGACCGTTGGCAATGCTCAAGTCACCGGCTTGTTGCGTTCGGGTTCAGAAACGGGAACGGCCCAAGCTCCCATTCCGGCCGGGTTGGTCATCCGCCGGATCAATTCCACGGTGCCCACTTCCAATTCCGTCGTAGCCTTGGCGCGCACCCAGAGCAACGGCACCAATCTGACCTTCATTCGCGACGGCACCGTCGCCGGCTTCCAGTTGCAATACCCCGCTTCACCGGGTTTTATCACCATCGCCTGCATGGGGATTGATAACACGGGCGCCGCCAAGAATTTTTATACCACGCTCGCGAACCCGGTGACTGCCGGTGTAGTTCAGGTCTATACCAATACCCAAAACGTCGTTCACTTTGAATGCACCTTTGGCATCACCTACACCGGCAGCGAACACCTCACCCAAGTGACGCTGTCACGCTACGGCGGGGATAATTACTGGTCTGGCACCGTCATCTCCACCTTCAACCAGTAAAATGGCCAGCGGTGCGCGCGGCGCTTTCTGAAATTCCAGCGGAAGCCCGAGACGGCCCCGCTGGAATTTCTTTTTTTACCGGAAAAAGGGTTGCCATAACTTGCTGACGCTTACTATTATCCGCGCACTTGATTCAAACGGATCAAGTGCGCAGCTCATGGATGAGCGAAGGCCCGATGGTTTGCATGGATGCAATTCTTCGTGGACCAACTCATTCACTGGACGCTTCGCAACCTAGCCATTGAGCATGAATTCTGATCCCGAAAACCGCCGCCCCGTTTCCGCCCGGCCCCAGCTCGCGGAGTTTGAGCAATGGCTCAAGGCGCACCCCGAGAACTTTGCCAAGTGGATGCGCGTGATCGAACAGGCCGCTGCTGGCGAATTTGGCGAGCTCACCCCCGAACTCCGCGCCAGCGTTGCCGATGCCCTCAGCAAACGCCAAGTCGCGCGCGGCATGGAGATCGTGCGCGTGACATTCAAAGAATTGGTCGAAGTGCTCGTCGGCACCGACGGCCAAGCCTTACCCGCCGAAGAACGACTGGTCCGCGCGAGCCAACTCATGGACCAGATCACCGACGCCTTGCTCGAAACCCCCGAACCGTATCGCACCCGTTTTCTGACCGAACTTCTGCCCCTGCGCGGTCAGATCCGCGCGTTGCGGGCAGATGGAGAGTAACGGCAGTCAGCTCTGGATGAAGTAGCTGAGATTTTCTAATTCGATCGCCAGATTGACGTTATTGACCATCACGTCTTCCGGCACGGCGAGGACGATGGGCGCGAAGTTCAGGATGCCCATGACGCCAGATTCCATGAGCGTGTTCGCCACAGTTTGCGCGACGACGGTGGGCACGGAGAGGATGGCCATCTTCACGTTGTGTTCGCGGAGGAAGGCGGGCAATTCTTCCATGCCGAGAATGGGTTGCTTGATTTTCTTGTCGCGTTGGCGGCGCGGTTCGGTGTCGAACGCGGCGATGATCTCAAAGCCTTCTTTTTCAAACCCGCGATAGGAGAGCAGGGCGAGGCCGAGATTACCCACGCCGATGAGGACGACGGGTTGCAGACTGGAGGTGCCGAGTTCGTCGGAAATCTTCCCGGAAAGCTCGGCGACATCGTAACCCAAACCGCGCGTGCCGAAGGTGCCGAAGTAGGCGAGATCTTTGCGGAGCTGGGTGGGTTTCACGCCGGCGGCTTTGGCGAGGGCTTCGCTGGAAACGGTGCCGATCTCATTTTCTTTCAACCGCGCGAGGCAGCGCAAATAAATGGAGAGACGATAAATCGTCTTGCGTGGAATGATGGGGCGACCCGCTTTCTTCACGCGCAGAAACTACGCGAGGCACCGGTGACCGGCAAGTGTTTGTGAAATACTTCACAAGAATGGCAAAGTCGGCAAGGGGGTTGCTAATTGAGTGATGAATGTTCAGAAGCGAAGCCCACAGACCTATTGCATTGTGCTGTGGCAAAAAGCGTTTTAGCCTGTCAACAATGAGGCTGAGGTGACTTCGCTTTTTCAGGCCAGGTAATTTGTTAGTCTGGGTCGACCAAGAAAGGACCAGACCATGAAAGGCAAACGGTATACAACGGAAGACA
>CAIWFB010000250.1 GCA_903911825.1 uncultured Verrucomicrobia subdivision 3 bacterium | reverse complement strand
TTGAACAGCGTCTGCGCCACGATGCCTTTGAGTGCTTCGGAAAGCGTCTGGCGAATCTTGTTCTGCTGGTCGGCAGGAAAAACGTCAATGATACGATCCACCGTCTTAGCCGCGCTCTGTGTGTGCAGCGTGCCGAACACTAAATGGCCGGTCGCCGCCGCCGTGATCGCGAGCTCGATGGTCTCCAAATCGCGCATTTCACCGACCATGATGATATCTGGATCTTCGCGCAACGAGCCGCGCAGCGCGGCGGAAAATGATTTGGTATGCACACCGACTTCGCGATGGTTCACGAGGCAGTTTTTGCTTTCGTGAACGAACTCGATCGGGTCTTCAATCGTGATGATGTGGTCTTTGCGGTTGCGATTGCAATAATCCACGATGGCCGCCAGCGTGGTGGATTTACCAGAACCGGTCGGGCCGGTCACCACGACCAAACCGCGATGCAACATGGCAAATTTTTTGAAGACCGGCGGCAACGGTGCTTCGAGCTTTTCAAAATCCTCAAAGGACAACACGCGGCTGGGAATCTGGCGGAACACGGCGGCGACACCATTCTTCTGATTGAAGAAGTTGACACGAAAGCGGGAGATGTTTGGGATTTCGTAACCGAAATCCACATCGCCCGTTTCTTCGAAGAGTTTGATTTTGTAATCCGGCGCGATTTCGTAAAGCATCGCCTTGAGGCCATCGCTTTCCAGCGGTGGATAATCCACGCGCTGGAGCTCGCCATTGATGCGCATCATGGGCGGATTGCCCGACGCCATGTGAAGGTCGGATGCCTTCTGTTCAAACATCAGATTGAAAAACGCGTCAATTTTAGCCATATATTCTCTCGGTTGCCGCGACACTAATGAAAGCCACGTTCCCCTGCAAGCAATGAAAATGCCTAACGAAGCTATCCGCGAAGAAATTCGCGCGCACGGCGTAATTTCCTTCGCCCGCTTCATGGAACTGGCCCTTTACTGTCCCGAAACCGGTTATTACGAGTCAAAAAAGGACACCGTTGGGCGCGGCGGCGATTTCATCACCAGCGTTAGCGTCGGAAATTTGTTTGGCGAACTGCTGGCGTTTCAATTCGCGGAATGGCTGGGCGAACTGGAACAATTCAAAGTTCCAAATGAAAAATTAAAAATTCTGGAGGCGGGCGCGCACGATGGCAAACTCGCGCGCGACATTTTGAACTGGTTCCAATACCACCGGCCAAAATTATTTTCCGAAATCGAATACGTCATCCTCGAACCTTCCGCGCAACGGCAAGCGTGGCAGAGAGAGACTTTAAAAAATTTCACCAACGTCCGTTGGGAAAACTTGCAAACTACAACCTGTAACCTGCAACTTGCTGGTATCCTTTTTAGTAACGAATTGCTCGATGCTTTTCCGGTTCACCGATTCGGCTGGGACGCACAAGACAAAGCCTGGTTTGAGTGGGGCGTGACAACGGAGAACGATCAATTCGCGTGGCGAAAAATGTTGGGCATGACGCATGAGGCATCACGCATAACGCATAACTTTCCTGCCGAACTCCTCGCCGTGCTCCCGGATGGCTACATCATCGAAACCTCACCCGCCGCTGAAAACTGGTGGCGCGAAGCGGCGGGAATTATCAAGCACGGCAAGTTGCTTGCCATTGATTACGGCTTTACCGCCGCTGAAATGATCTCGCCAGCCCGCGTTAACGGAACGCTGCGCGCCTACCATGAGCACCGCGTCAGCGACGATTTGCTGGCGAATGTCGGCGAACAGGATTTAACCGCCCACGTCAATTTCTCCGCGATTCAAAGCGTTGGCGAAGCGGTTGGTTTGCGCACAGAGATTTACCGCACACAACCGCAATTCCTCACGCAAATTTTTGCCCGCGCCATGCAGACAAACTTCGCGGCAGACTGGAATCACCAGCGCACGCGCCAGTTTCAAACTCTGACGCATCCTGAACATCTGGGGCGCGCATTTCGCGTGCTGGTGCAAGGCCGCTGACGTTTCGATTTTCTGGATTACTCATTTATGTCGCTGCTGCATTTACCCGCTGATTACGGCCGCCTCCGCTGTGTGACCAGTTTTCACGAACTGATCACTACACCTTGGGCTAATGGCGTGAATGCTCTCTGCTGGCCGCGCACGTTGCCGGGCGATTTTGCCGAAGTCGTGGCGCAACTTGGCAGTGGCGAAGGCATCGTAGCTTTGGATGAAGCTCAGTTACGGGCGCTGAACGTGACTGCGGCGGGACGAATTGCCATAGACGTGATGCTCGCAGATTTGTGCTTGCTGCAAGAGCATCAACTCGCGCCCGTGCTCAATTGTATCCACGGCTATCCTCGCGATGAAGATTCTAGCCCTGTGCCGACGGATGTTTTTTCTTTCCACGCTGACAGTGCGCCCGTGCCGGCTGATACTTGGCTCTGCACCTACTACGGTGCACCGAGCGAAGGGTTGCGGAACGAGGAAGCCCTGCGCCGTGTGGAGATCACGGAAACACGAGCTGAACTGCTTAAATTATTTGGCGGGCCGGATGACGCTGCCTTCCGAGAATTCCTTAGCGAACAGTGTTACGACCTTCATTACACTCCGAAGGCGTGGGCGCAGCCTTTTTCCTTTGGCGTGGGCAATCTTTGGCGGATCGCGCTGGACTGGCCCGGCAGCCCCGTTCCGCCGTGCGTTCACCGTGCGCCGCTTACTTTACCTGGCGATTCGCCGCGTTTGCTACTGATCAGTTGAAGGGCATTTGTTTATTTTGGAAAGCAGAGCTGCATTTTCCGCTCTCCCAAACGACGCAGGGCGGTTACTCTGGACGCGTATGGCAACATTAGGCAAACGCAACCGGCTCTCGATCATCCGCGAATCGACGCCCGGACTTTATCTCGATGGCGGCGAACTCGGCGAAATTCTTCTGCCGAAACGCTACATTCCACCCGACATCCAGCCCAAGCAGCAGATGGATGTTTTTGTCTTTCGCGATTCCGAAGATCGGTTGGTCGCGACCACGGAAACGCCCTTGGCCGAGGTGGGCGAGTTCGCCAGTCTGGAAGTCATCAGCGTGAATCCGAACGTGGGCGCCTTTTTGAATTGGGGACTGACGAAAGATTTACTGCTGCCGTTTCGCGAACAGGAAAAGCCGGTGCGCGCCGGGCGGCAAGTGGTGGTGGCGGTTTGCTTGGATGAAGTGAGCAATCGCATCTACGCCAGCGCTCGGTTGAAGCGGCATTTAAGTCAGGAACCACCAATGTATGGCCCCGGTCAGGAAGTGGATTTGCTCATCGTTTCCGAATCGCCGCTGGGTTATAGCGCGATCATCGAGAGCGCGCATCTAGGGATGTTATTTCATAGCAACATGGGCGCGCCGCTGGAAATCGGCCAGCGCACCAAGGGTTATATCCACATGGTCCATCCGAGTGGCAAGATTGATTTGCGGTTGGACGCGAGCGGCTACAAACGTGTGCTGCCGTTGCGCACACAGATTGTGAAGATGTTGGAAGCCGAAGGCGGCAAGCTGGAATTTGATGACGACAGCTCGCCCATCCTTATCCGCGCGAAATTCGGCGTCAGTAAAAATGCGTTTAAAGCCGCGCTGGGTGCGCTCTATAAAGGCCGCCGTATTCGATTCACTAATCCCGGCATCGAATTAGTGGATAATTCTAACTGGCAGCCAGGCCTTGACGAATAAATCAAGATTACGCGGTTGGCAGTAAACACATTTAAAATTGTGCGAATTGAATGGTTGCTTGAGCGACTTTGCGATTACATGGGCATATTCAGTCAGAAGGAAACCCAAATCTCATGCCCATCAATTTTATTGGCCGCTTGCTTTTCCCTAAATCGCCCGATTGGAAGCAGCGTCGGCAGACTCAGCATCTACTTGCCGCTATTTTAGTTGGTTTGATCTTTGCCGGTGCAGTAGCGGCCGTCATGCTTTTCAGCGATCGTCGTCACTGATACCTTTGCGGTGCGAACGCAGCTTGGCCGATTCGTGTATTTCGTGGTTTATCAATCCGCACTTTCCGGTTAAATCATTGCCACGCCGCATGAATAACCCCCCGCCACCCACGCTCACCCTGTCGCCGATCGGATTTATCCGCACGCCCAAGGCTCTGAAATTTCAGGCGCTCCACCAACCCGCTGAAGCCGCGCCGGAACAAAACATTTTAGAACTGCTCCCAGAATGTGATTACGAAACGGCCCTGCGCGATCTCGCCGGGTTTTCCCGCATCTGGCTGTTGTCGTGGTTTCATCGAAACAAAACGTGGCGCCCGCTCGTGCTGCCGCCGCGCGGGCCAGCGAAACGACGCGGCGTCTTTGCCACGCGTTCACCGCACCGGCCCAATCCGCTGGGGCTCACGCCCGTGCAACTCATCCGGGTTGAAGGGCGCAAATTGATTCTTGGCGCGTGCGACTTGATTGATGGCACACCCATCTTCGACCTCAAACCCTACATTCCCGCCTACGACGCCTTCCCCGATGCGGGCGGCGGTTGGACCGATGAAGTTGCCGCTGCGCAAGAAGCTCCGCCGGAATTTGCTGTGAGTTTTTCACCGCTCGCCGTGACTCAGGCAGAATGGTTGCAAGCTCATTGGCAAATTGATTTCCGCCCCCGCCTGTTGGAATTGCTCGCCCGCGATCCGTCGCCGCACCGCACGCGGCGCATTCGGCGGCGGGGTGATAACCAATTCGCCATCGGCTGCGGCGCGTGGCAAGTAGTCTTTACCGTGACTAAAAAAAGCGTGAACATTTTGGCCATTGAAACCGGCTACCCGCCGCGCTTCCTGAATGATCACACGTTGGATGATTTGCCCGATCGCGAGGCGCAACTGGCGTTTCTCCACAAATGGCCACAGGAAAAGTGGGCCAAGCCGCCGAAATGAACATCACTCGCGTCAATGCTCACGCAAGTTTATCAATTCACGCGCTGCTCGCTTAACCGGTTAATTTACCGTCCATGAACGCAACGCAATCAGAACCGAGTAACCAAACTGCGCCGGAATCGACGAAAGGATTCTGGGCGCTCATCATCACGCAGTTTCAGGGGGCGTTCAGCGACAACGTCGTTAAAAACCTCGTTATCTTCGTCGCGCTTTTCATGTCAGGCGATCTGGCGATGTCTTCGGCGGAGAAAAATCACTTCGGCGAATCCATCGGCGCATTGTTCGCTCTACCGTTTATTTTGTTTTCCATGGCTGGCGGTTATCTGGCGGATCGTTTTAGCAAACGCTCCGTGATGCTGGGCGTGAAAGTGTTTGAGCTGTTCATCATGCTGCTCGTTCTCGCGGGCTTGTGGACACTGAATAAAAATCTGCTCCTCGTCTGCGTTTTTCTGATGGGCACGCACAGTGCGTTTTTTGGTCCGTCAAAATATGGCTCGCTGCCGGAACTCTTGCCGGAGCGCAAATTATCATGGGGCAACGGCATTCTGGAACTCGGCACATTCGTGGCTATCATCTTCGGCACCGTGGTCGCGGCGGTGATGTCCCAAGCCTTTCGTGGTGAACATTGGATTTCTGGTCTGATTCTCATCGCTCTCGCCGTGCTCGGATTTTTTGCCTGTCGCCATATCACAAAAGTTCCGGCGGCAAATCCGCAGAAGCAATTCAATCCCAATTTCCCCGCCGAAGTCTGGCGGCAACTGCGCGCCATGCGCGGCGACCGTCCGCTCTGGCTCGCGGTGATTGGCAATACTTACTTCAACTTTATCGGCGCGCTGCTGCTGTTGAATCTGTTTTTCTACGGCACAGATGTTTTACACGTCAACGAAACGCAGATCGGCTTGCTGAATGTCGCGCTCGCGTTGGGCATCGGTTTCGGCAGTGTGGCGGCGGGTTGTTTGTCGGGCGGCAAAATTGAATACGGCTTGGTGCCGCTCGGTGCCGTGGGGCTGTCGATGTTTTCAATTCTAATCGGAGCCACCGATGCGGGCGTAGCAAAATCATTTCTGCTGCTGGCGTTGCTTGGCTTTTCCGGTGGTTTTTTCATCGTGCCGATTGCGGCCTTATTGCAACACAAGCCCGCGCGCGAAAACAAAGGCCAAGTGCAGGCCACGGCGAATCTGCTCTCATTTGTCGGCGTCTTTCTCGCGTCCGCCGCGCATTGGTTGCTAGCACAATGTTTTCAGCTTTCGCCGCGCCACCTCTTTCTCGTTGCTGGCGTGCTGACGTTTCTCGGCGCGATTTACGTATTATTTCTGCTACCGAATGCCTTGTTGCGTTTCATGCTGTGGGCGGTCACGAACACCATCTATCGCATCCACATCGTTGGGCGCGATTTTATTCCTGCCAAGGGCGGCGCACTTTTCGTCTGTAACCACCTTTCCTTTGCGGATGCTCTGTTGCTCATCGCTTCGACTGATCGCCCAATCCGCTTTTTGATGTTCAAAGGCATCTATGAGCAACCGCTGCTGAAACCATTCTGCAAAATTCTCGGCGTGATCCCAGTTTCCAGTGAACAACGTCCGCGCGAATTACTCCATTCCTTGCAAGCCGCCAGCGAAGCGATTCGCAACGGCGAAGTCGTTTGTATTTTTGCCGAAGGCCAGATCACGCGCATCGGTCAATTGCTGCCGTTCCAACGCGGTTTCGAGCGTATCATGAAAGATGTCGATGCGCCCATTATTCCTGTGGCGCTCGATGGCTTAATCGGCAGCCCCACGAGTTTTGAGCATGGCCGGATGGTGCGCCGTTTCCCGAAACGTCTGCCGCATCCGGTGACCGTCAGTTTCGGCGCGCCGCTGGCCGCGACTGCCACGCCAATTGAAGTTCGTGAAGCCGTGCAAACGCTCATTGCCGATGCGTGGCAATATCGCCGCGAGCGCATGGAGCCAATGCCGCGTAACTTTGTCCGCTGCGCCCGCCGCCATCCGCGCCGCTTCGCTATGACCGATGCGACCAGCGGGCCTATCAATTTCGGCACCGCGCTAGTGAAAACCATTTTCCTCGCGCGTCGCTTGAAGTGCGTTTGGGCTGGGCAGGGGATGGTTGGGATTTTTCTACCGCCGAGCGTGCCGGGTGCGCTAGTGAATCACGCGGCCTTTCTCTGCGGCAAGGTGCCGGTGAATCTGAATTACACGCTTTCCGAATCCTCCATCGCCGCGTGCGCGAAACAGTGTGATATCAAGACCGTCATCACCTCGCGCAAGTTTCTGGAGAAGATCAAACTCACGCCGCCGGGTGAATTGATTTATCTCGAAGACGTCGCTGCGGTGCCCACGACGTTGGAAAAAATCACCGCATTTCTACTCGCGAAACTGGCGCCGTTTGCCTTCTTGCGCCGGGTCGCTGGACAGGAAAAAAAGGTTGAGCTTGATGATTTAGCCACGGTCATTTTTTCCAGCGGCAGCACGGGCGAACCCAAAGGCGTGATGCTCTCGCACTACAATATCCTCTCTAATCTGGAACAGTTCGGGCACATACTGAATTTTAGTCACCGCGACCGCTTGCTCGGTATCTTGCCGTTCTTTCATTCCTTTGGCTTCACCGTCACGCTGTGTCTGCCGGGCGAAATCGGCGCGGGCGTCGTCTTCCATCCGAACCCGCTCGACGCGCGCACGGTCGGTTCGTTGGTGCGCGAGAACGCCGTGACGATTCTGCTCGCCACGCCCACTTTCCTCCAACTCTACATGCGCGGTGTGCCTTCGGCCGATTTTGGCAGCTTGCAATTGGTCGTGGTCGGCGCGGAGAAATTATCCGAACGCCTCGCTGATGCATTTGAACAGCAATTCGGTATTCGCCCGTTGGAAGGTTACGGCACCACGGAATGTGCGCCGGCGGTTTCCGTGAACATCATGGATTTTCGCGCGGCGGGTTTTCATCAGATCGGCGGAAAGCGGGGCAAGATTGGTCGCGTATTGCCGGGGATGATGGCGCGATTGGCAGATCCGGATGAACCGTGGTCAGGCAAAACCGTTGCTGCTGGCGAACCCGGAATGCTGCTGGTGCGTGGACCGAACGTGATGCGCGGTTATCTCGGCATGCCGGAAAAAACGGCGGCGGTGTTGCACGATGGCTGGTATTGCACCGGCGACGTGGCGACGCTGGATGAAGACGGCTTTCTCCAGATCACCGGACGCTTGAGCCGATTCAGCAAGATCGGCGGCGAAATGGTCCCCCACTTGAAGTTGGAAGAAAAATTGCAGGAGCTGGCCGGCACAGCGGAAACGATGTTCGTCGTCACCGGCGTGCCGGATGAAAAGAAAGGCGAGCGCCTCATCGTGTTGCATAAGCTGGGCGACGATAAATTGCCTACCGTGTTGGAAGTCTTTGCGGCAAGTGATTTGCCGAATCTGTGGAAGCCTAAGGCCGATGCGTTCTTCCGACTCGAGCATTTTCCGATGCTCGGCACTGGTAAGCTTGATTTACGCAGTGTCAAAGAGTTGGCGGCGAAGTTGGCTGGCCAACCTTAACAAACTTCAAAGCGAAATGAATTCGTGCCGAATTTCTTTTTCGTTCAGATACAGCAAAGCCACGCTACGGGCGGTGCCGAGCTTGGGTTTTCCTGCATATCCAGGATTAAAGTAGAAAATGCCTTCGTGGGTTTGCGCAAAAGCTTTGTGGGTATGGCCAAAGACAACGACGGCGGGCTGGTCGCGTTTGAGACGTTGCGCCAGCACATCTGAAGGCTCGTAAGGATTGACGATGTGGTGGATGAGAAATTTCACCTCGCCCAGTGTGACAATGACAGTTTCGGGAAAGTGTAGACCAAGGTCGGTATTACCTAACACAGTAGTAACGGGGGCGATGAATTTTAATTCCAGTTCAATCAGTGCATCGCCGATATCGCCCGCGTGCAAGATGTGATCTACGCCCTTAAAAATTTTCTCTACGCGAGGGTCGAGAAAACCGTGGGTGTCGGAAAGGATGCCAATTTTCATTTAGTTGGTGCGTGCGAAGAATTGTGGCGAGCCGGTCAGCAATTGTCACGCGTCAGGCTTTGGCTTCTTCCGTTTCGGATTCGGGTTCGCTTGTCCCAGCCGTTTTTTCAGCCGGCGATTCGGCACTGGCTAATTTATCAGCGGCAACGAACAGAGCGGTGAAGAGACCGCCGCTCAGGAGGGTGTTGCGAAAAAATTCCCACGTCGCCGGATAACCGCCGATGCCTTTGGTGAGCGCGATGAGCCAGCCCGCGAGTGTTTTGGTATATTCAGGGTTGTGGAATGGATTGAAGAACCACGAAGCGGTATTAGTGATGAGATAAAATAAAATCGCGCCGAACATTCCGCCGCCGACCAGTTTGACCAACGACGCCTGCGGTTTGAAACGCCTGCCGAGCCAGATGAGCATGGCGTAGGCGAAGTAGTTGAAAGCCAAATTTGCGAGGTTCGCTGCGCTCCAGACATTTTCGGAAGGAAATTTGGCTTGGTAATAAAAATTTAATCCTAGGTCTGTAATCAGCATGACGCTGAGCGGCAGCCACCACGAAATAGCTCCGCGAAAATAAACGCCCGCACAAAAGGCGAAGGCATAGGCCACGCTGAAATTCAGCGGCATCAATTCTGGAATCCGCGAGAGGGCGAAGACCACGATAAAGATGACAGGTAATAGGAGCTTACTTTTCACCGAGCGCAATTTAGCGCGGGTGCCGGTAGTTTCCAATCGGAATCCGGCGGCAGTTCACGCTGGCGAAAGTTTTAAAGCGGCCGCGAGGTTCATCGGCAGTGGAGCTGGTCGCGGCGGAATAATTTCCATAACCAAGCGCATGAGTCGTTCCTTCTCAATCGGCTTGTGAAAATAGGCGAGCGCACCAGTGGCAAGGGCTTTCGGTTCAGCCAGCGCGGGATCGTCGCTAGAAATCATGATAATGGGAATATTACGAGCTTCTTCAATGCGGTGAATCCAATCAAGCGCCCAATAACCGTCGCGAATCGATCCGCCATCGAAGGCGGTTTCCGTTGGAAAATTAATGTCGAGCAGGATGAGGTCGGGAAGTTCTTTGCGGATGAGATTGAGCGCATCTGCAATATCTCCAGACATCAAAACCTTGTAGCCGTGGTCGCGGAACATGAAATAAACCGCTCGCTGAATGATGGGATTGTCATCAATCACAAGGATTTTGCCATGCACGGGGCCTTTCGGTTCGTATTTCATGTCAGCATCACTACTCCCTTTTATCGGTCGGATATTGAGCTGACTAAAATTGTTTATTTCAAAATTTTAGAAACAGATGATCGTCAATTTTTTAGGGCCGTGGGCGCCTAAGACAAGAATGCGCTCGATATCACCCGTGCGGCTGGGACCGGTGATGAAGGAAATCATGCTGGGATAGTTGTCGGCGTATTTACGCTGTAATAATTCAAACGCGGCGGGCAAATCGGGGATCATCTGGTCGCGTCGCGCCAGCACCACATGATGCGGCGGCAACACGGACAGGGCACGCCCGCCAGCACTCCGATTCGTCACCAGCACGGTGCCGGTTTGGGCGATGAGCGCGTCGCATTCGCTGATGCCTGCGTCGCACTTTTCCAATTCATTGACATCGTAAGCACGATCGGTGCGGAGAAACGGCAAGTTCAGCGGTGGGCAAATGGCATTGGTAAAATCACCCGAATGCCCCGCGAGGCGTTGCCAGCCTTCTGCGTCGCGCAGTCGCACGATGGCTTGGCGGGCTTCTTCGGCGGAATTGACGAGGATAAAATTGGTCTTCAGTTCCGCCGAGTTCCGTGCGAATAAGGCTAATTGTTCGTCCGCGCTGATGCCGACTTTGGGAAGCCACTGGCGCGGCGTGGAAACCGTGGGCTCGCTACGAGACTCTCCGTGAGCTCCGGGTTGATGGGCTTTTTCCTGAAGCGCTTCCCGCACTCGGTTTAGGATTTTTTCGCGTTCGCTCATTTCCGGTTCCTCCACCAGTCTTTGAAAGATTCTTCCGGCTGCACGGGTAAATCGCGCGTGTCGGTCCAAGATTTTACGGGATTCAACGGCGTGCCTTTCACCAAAGCCTGCAACGGCTGCGTGAGCCAGCCAAATTTCTTGGCCAGTGACCATAGCCACGGCCGGCCCGCGACAAAACCAAAAATTCGATAAGCCATCCGCTCAGCAAATGCCGGTTGGCTCTTGGCCGCGTTGCGGCGGTTTTGCAACAGATGATGATGTAGATCAATTTTCACCGGACACGTTTCGGTGCACGCGCCGCACAGTGAACTCGCGCTGGAAAGATGTTTCCAATCCTGTAAGCCGCGCAGATGCGGCGTGATGACGGAGCCCACCGGCCCGCTGTAAGTCGTGCCGTAACTGTGGCCGCCAATGTTGCGGAAAATGGGGCAAACATTCAGGCAGGCACCGCAGCGGATGCAGTGCAGAGCGTCGCGTTGTTCAGCATCGGCCAGCAATTCGGTGCGATGATTATCAAGCAGCACCACGTGCCATTCTTCTGGCCCGTCCGTCTCACTGGGTAGGCGTGGCCCGCCATACATTGTATTGTAGCAAGTCAACGCCTGACCTGTGCCCATCGTGGCGAGCATCGGTAGAAACAGTGCGAGGTCGGCCAGTTTCGGTAAAACTTTTTCGATGCCGATGAGCGAAATCATCGTCTTCGGCACCGCCGCCGTGAGTCGCGCGTTGCCTTCATTTTCCGTGATTGAAATCATGCCGGTTTCAGCAATGGCAAAATTTGCGCCGGTGATGCCGATGTCGGCCGTGAGATATTTTTTGCGCAACGCGCGCCGCGCAATCATCGTGAGTTCTTCGGGGTCATTCGTCGGTGCGCTGCCGAGTTCGCGCTGGAATAATTCGCTGATTTCATCGCGCGTCAGGTGCATCGAAGGAAACACGATGTGATAGGGCGCTTCGTTGCGAAGTTGCACGATGAGTTCGCCGAGATCCGATTCCACGACGTTGAGGCCAGCTTTTTCCAGAGCGTCGTTCAGGTGGATTTCCTCGCTGGTCATCGCCTTCGATTTGATCACGGAACTCGCCTTCTTGTCCGCGACGATTTGCAAAACGATTTCCCGCGCTTGCACCGCGTTGCTGGCCCAATGCACTTTGGTGCCGCGCGCTTCGATTTTAGAGACAAATTCTTCGAGATATTTGTCGAGGCGATTGACCGCTTCCCATTTAGTTTCCGCTGCGAGTTGTCGCGCGCCTTGCCAGTCCTGAAACGAGGCTGCGCGTTTATCGCGGGCGACCTCGTAATTACCCAACGCCGTGCGGATGATCTTGCGATGCCGCAAGTCACTCGACATCACGCGCGCATCTTTGAGAAATTGTTCGACGAAGCTCATTGCTGGTTCAAGACCTCGGCGAGGTGCAACGTTTTAAGCGGGCTGCCCTGACGCGATAACAAACCTTGAATGTGCATCAGGCAACTCGAATCATTGGAGATAATATATTCGGCAGCAGTCTCGGTAGCGGAAGCGCATTTCACTTCACCCATCGCCGTGGAAATCATGGGAAACTTCGCGGCGAACGTGCCGCCGAAACCGCAGCAGGTTTCTGCTTCCTTCATTTCGACTAGTTCTAAGCCGCCGACTTTGGCGAGCAACGCGCGCGGCGATTTTTTCAATCCGAGTTCCCGCAAACCGTGGCAGCCGTCGTGGAACGTGACTTTGTGTCGGAACTTCGCGCCCAAGTCGGACACGCCGAGTTTGCTTACGAGAAAATCCGAGAATTCCCAAGTGCGAGCGGAGATTTGTTGGGCGAGTTCCGCTTGCGGTGTTTGGGCGAAGAGTTCTGGGTAAAACTTTTTAACCATCGCGCCGCAGGAACCAGAACCGATGACGATGGCTTCGGCAGCTTTCAACTGTTCCAGAACGGGTGCGGCGATGGTGCGGGCTTCGTCCCAGTAGCCGGAGTTGAACGGTGGCTGGCCGCAGCAAGCAATTTTCTCCGGGCAGACGACCGTATGGCCGAGCCGTTCTAAAATTTCGACCATGCTGATGCCCGCGCGCGGAAACAGCGCGTCCACAAAGCAAGGAATGAAAAGCGTTACAGTCATGATGCAATTGATGCAGGCATATTCTTTACTCGCGGCGTGAAAGTGTCACTGAAAAAATCTGGTGAGGTTGGCGGTAAAAGTATTTCGCTTTGCGCTCTTTGTGGTTAAATCCCTGTCGTGATTCGCAACATCATTTTTGATTGGTCGGGAACGCTCGTGGACGATCTCCCCGCTGTTTTGAAGGCTTCCAATTTTGTTCTTACGCAGGCTGGTAAACCTGCCATGACGTTGGCGACATTTCGCGCGGAATTTCAACTCCCATTCACCACGTTCTATGACCGCCACACGCCGGAGGTGCCCATGCCGCAATTGGAAGAATGGTTTCATGCCGAGTTCCGTCGCTCGCAAGATTCGGTCGTGGAATTGCCGCACGCGCGTGCCTTTCTAGAATTTTGCCGCACGCATAAGATGCGGACGTTTCTATTGAGCACCGTCCACGCTGATCATTTCAAAGTGCAATGCCGCGAAAACCGCTTTGACCTGTTTATTGACCGGCCCTATACCGACGTTTGGGATAAGCGCGAAAAAATCCACGAAATTCTCGAAGAAAATAATCTGAAGCCCGAAGAAACGCTGTTCATCGGCGACATGGAGCATGATGTGGCAACGGCGAAACACGGCGGCATCCATTCCTGCGCCGTGCTCACGGGCTATAACACACTCGAACAATTGCGCGCGGCCAAGCCGGATGTGATCGTCGAACATTTGTTGGAACTCCGCCGACTGCTGGAGAAATCTAATTTAGATTTTACACCACTCATGGAGCAATCCGAGGCGCAGCATCCGCCAATCTCCACCGTGGGCGCGTTGATTTTTAATGCCAAGCATGAAGTGCTCATGCTGCGGACGCATAAGTGGTCGAACAAGTGGGGCATTCCCGGCGGCAAAATCAAGTTTGGCGAAAAAGCCGAAGTCGCGCTGCGCCGCGAAATCAAAGAGGAGACGAATCTGAAGATTGCGGACATCCAATTTGTGCTGGTGCAGGATTGCATCCACTCCAAGGAATTTTACAAAGACGCGCATTTCGTGTTGCTCAATTACACCTGTCGCGCCGTGGGCAAACTGGACGTGAAGCTGAATCACGAGGCGCAGGAGTTTCGCTGGCTCGCGCTGTCACAGGCGCAGAAGTTGAAATTAAACAAGCCAACTAGAATTCTGCTTTCGGCAGTCGCGGCTACTCTTGGTAAGCAGGTCAAAAGCAAAGTAATTCGTGCAGGGAAATCGTCAGCCGCCAACCATAAATCCAAAATTACCAAGCGCCGTGGCTAAAATCTCTATCGTTGATCTGGAAGTCTTCTATCACGTCGGCGTGCCCGATGAGGAACGCGCGCAACCTCAGCGGCTGTTGCTGACTGTAGAAATGGAGACGGATTTTTCCGACGCCGCGCGCACGGACGGGATTGAACACACGATCAATTATTATTCCGTCACGCAGCGTTTGCTGAAATTGGGGGAAGGTCGTGAGTGGCGTTTGATTGAAAAACTGGCGGCGGATATTGCGGAAATCATTTTGACGGAATTTCAACCGCATTCCGTTTCAGTGGAAGTGAAGAAATTTATTATTCCACAGGCACGGTATGTCGCGGTGAGTTTGTCGCGGTTGCGGAACTGAATTTCTGCCCGTCCATCGTTCGCAAATCCCAACGCCCCGGCCGCGAGACAACGGTCACGGCGCCAGCGCTGCGGGTGTAAATCACGGGAATCGCCTGCTGCGCCAAGCGTTCGCGCAGACTGCGGCTGGCGCGTTTTGTGGCGGGGAGTTGGGAATCCATGACGACAATGAGATGCGGCTGAATTTTCTCCAGCAATCGATCGCCGAGCGGTTCGCCTTTTTCCGGCAGTCCGGCGATGACAATGTCTGCCGCCAAATCTGTCTGCCTGCCGAGCAGGTCGCGTTGTCCCGCGAGTCCAAGATCGGACACGAGTAAAATTTTCAGTCCGTGAATTTCACCTTTCAGCACCAGTGAATTATCGTCCGCTTGGGAGAAATTATTCGTTGAGTGAGGATATAACACCTGCCATTTACCTACGGCATCTCCAGGCTGTAGCGTGCGTTTTATTTTTGAGAAGGCCTCGGTGTCATTGATAGTTTTCCGATAGGCTGCGGAACGGAATTTCACGGCGCTGGCGAGGATTTGTTCAACGGGAAAAGTAGGGTTCAATAAGCCAACGCCGCCCATGTCGCGGATGTCGCCTTGCGTGAGTATCAGTTGCGGTAGGCGGTTCACGCCTTGGGCTTGCAGGAACGGTTGCGTGATAAATTTAACGGAATTGGAACTGCCGCAATCTATCAAGAGGTCACCGGTCTTGCCATCGTGAATAAAAACGGCGCTGCCACCGTTCAAGGGCAGGGCGGTGAGCGTGGTGGTTTGGCGGGCAGTGATGGTTTGCCAACCGTAAAATCCGCTGATGGCGATGAGCCAGATCACCGCTACAATTCGCCAGCCTTGGCGGAAAACCAAACCTGAAGTCACCGCCATCAACGTCGTGTAATAAATTACGAAGTCCGCTGTGTCTGGGCTGCGAACGTAGAAGAATGAGTGCGGTAAATGCGTTAGCCATTCACTCACTTTGACCATGCAAGTCATCCAGAACCACGCGCTGTGATTGAATAGTTCAGTTCCCCACGGCAGCCAATCGCCGCAGATGAGACCGCCGAGATTGCACGCCAGCGCCGCACTACTTAATGGCACGATGATGAGATTTGCCAGCAACGTGACGGGACTAAACAGGTGGAAATAATATGCAGTCAGCGGCCACGAACCGAACCAAGCCGCGAGCGAAACTGCGAGCCAGGACAACAGCAGTCGCGCCACCGGATAACTCCATCGTTGCCAGCGGGGTAGTAATTCGCGCGGTAACATCGGGTCGATTTGCAACCAGTGATCGCGAACTTTTTCCAATGGCGGCATGAAGAGCGCGATGCTTAACACGACAAAGAACGAAAGCTGAAAGCTGGCTTGAAAGAGTTGCGCGGGATCCCAGACCAAAATGATAAGTGCAGCGGCGGCGAGAGAATTCAGTAAGTTACCCGGACGCCGCAGCATCCAGCCGCCGATGACGATGCTCATCATGATGGTTGAACGAATCGCCGAGGGTTGCCAGCCGGTGGCGGCGGTGTAAAACCAGATGAGCGGAATCACTAGCACGCCGCACCAGAAGCGGGGCAGTTGTAGTGTGCGCAAAACGGCCATTAAAATTCCCGCAATTAGAGCGATGTGTAATCCTGATATTAACGGTTATACGTTATGAGTGTTCTTCGCAAGTTGCTGGAATCCAGATGAATTTACTTAAAAAGACAAGCTGGAACAGGGCTTTGCGCCCTGCCGATACAGGCGAGCGCGTCACTCTCGCGCCCATTTCGTCAAGCTGGCAATCTAAACGCAGCCTAGACGGTCTGGCGAGCTTATACAGGACAATTCCGGCACGGCACTGGCCGGAATTTCATCAACCTAAAATCGAAGAAGCTGGCGAGGGTTAGGCAAAACTCTTAACATAATTCGGATGCGAATAATTCGGCTTAAAATCGCCGCACTTTTTGAATTTGAGGGCATAACGCCGCCAGCCAATGCGGAGGACATTGTCTTTCTCATGCCTCTTATTTTGAAGCAATACGGTTTTCTTCCTCAGCCAATAATGGTGACGGTTGAAGGCGATGAGGTTGTTATTCAACACCCCGAAGAATCAGATGCGGCTCAAACTGAAGCCGCTCGACTTGCCGAACGCGCAGGCAAACGCGCAGCCGAAGGCAATTACGAAAAGGCGATTGGCATCCTCAAACGAGTTTTGGAATTACAACCTTCGTTGCATAGGGCGCGGCGTGATTTGGCGATGGCTTATGTGGAAATTGGGGATGTTGAAAATGCTACGAATCATTTAATTGAAGTATTAAGATTGAATCCTAGCGACGCATGGAATTGGGTTGTCCTTGCCAATCTCTACATACAGAAGAAAAACGATAAAGACACGGGGGAGAAGTTTCTTCGTAAAGCTTTGTCAATTGCCCCCAATGATTCGTGGGCATTAAACAGTCTTGCGGCACTGACTCACGGAGAGGGAAAAACTGAAGAGGCAATTTCACTATTTGAAAAAGCTATCGATTCAAATCCTGAGTTTGCAAATGCATACTATGGTGAAGCCATCGCCTATCATGATTTAGGTAAGCCAGAGCAAGCTGTGGCTACGCTTAATAGGCTGTTCACCAATGCAAAAATGCAGGATGCACGGTCAAAACCAGTTTTTGATGGGGCAAGGAAGATGTATCCCCAACTTCAAATTGAATTAGCAAAACGCAACCAGTCGGATGTATTTAAGGCTGTCCAAAATTACAAAGCCGATATGGAGCGTTTGTCTGGCTATCCGATTCGTATTCAAGAAGAGGAATTTGAAAGTAAGATTGGTGCGACCATTCAAATGGCTTGGAAGCATAAGCGCGACTTCCACTTGCTCAAGATTAGAGCGTCTTACCCCACCCATTAGTCAACCATTTAGAGAGTCACGAATTGACTCACTTAAAATTAGAATCCGAAGCTCGCAAGGCTGGAAAGAATCTTTTCTTCACTACTACGGCGGCAACTAGAGAAACCGCAATACGTTCTATTGGAAACGAAATTCAGCGATGGGAAAAAGCAGGGTTTTCTGAACAGCGAATTACTGAAGTTGTCATGTCTCTGACTCGTGGGCTTTGTGAATTTTTGTTCAACTGTCCGCTGGATATGTTAATCGAACGGCATCTCCACAAATCTTTCCCTTTGCTTCGCCCTGCACAGTTTATCTCAAATTGTCAATTAGCTACAGAAGCAGCACAGACAAATAGGAATCCAGAAGTTCGCAAAATGACTCCTCGACGATTGATGAACGGAAGTTTGGCGTTGAACGGAGCCTACGCATTATTTCTAGATAATCTACATAATGGGGCAACCGAATTTGTTAGCATTTACCGCAGCGAAGAAACATTTGGTTTATCGCAAAGGCTCTGGAAGCACTGGCAGGAGAGGTCAAGTAATCTAGCCGCAGGAGAGGAGTATCAGTTAGTTGATGAGTTTGCTGACATAATGGGGCTTCGTGGTTGGTATGAATGGAAACAAGATTCCGGCCAACACGAAATTACAGCCGAACCACTTAAAGAAGGAACAACAAATCCTGCTTTACTTAAAGCAAAGCAACCAGCGGCAGTTTTTTATTTTCTCGACGCCTTTAAACGATACGACGCCATGACGCCAGAAGAGGTGCGTAATGTGGCATTTGAAATAGCAATGGTTGGCCGTAGTGGCCTTGATTATTCCTCGCCAGACGAGAAATATCAGTTGCGGACATTGCCAGAGCGCAAATTTTCCGGACTTCATTTGATGTGCCTTATGTATGCTGGATTTCAAAGAGTCGCTCCGGGTCATGACGTAGGCATGGACTTAAACGAGCCGTTTCTTACTGCCTTACAACTTCACAACAAGAGAGAGCCATAACATGGAAATAAATGAACTGGTTCAAAGAGTTGAAGATTTCAGAATAGCTAGAGATTGGAAACAATTTCATTCTCCTAGTCATCTCGCCGCCGCCATATCAATAGAGGCTGCTGAATTGCAGGAAGAGTTTTTGTGGAAATCGCCTAGTGAAGTTCAAAGTAAAATTGCCGACCCTGTTCAAAAAGTTGCCATAGAAGAAGAATTGGCAGATGTTTTGATATTAGCACTTTTGTTAGCCAAAGAAATTAATTCAGACCCTTCCCAAATAATTCTTAAGAAGCTAGAAAAGAATGCGGTAAAATACCCCGTTGAAAAAGCCCGTGGTTCATCTAAGAAATACACCAATCTGTAATCATGATTATCTATCGGGAAACAAAGACAAAGTATCTAGAAGATGTTGATAGCAACATCCTGAAAAATAAACTAACAGATTCTTTTCTTCGACTGACTGGCTCTGTGCCGAGTGACCAATATGTTTGGGCGGATGAATATCGCGCCTTCGCTCAGGCAATACAAAAAACCTCAATTGAAGACCAAGTTGAAGTCGCTATTGAGTATCACATTTCCGCAGCGGGTCGTTTCCGCATTGATGTATTAATGGCAGGGAATGATGGAGTCACAGACAATGGACTAATTGTTGAGTTGAAGGCATGGGATAAGGCGGATGTTTCCGATGCTCCAGAAATGGTATTTGCTCCAGTTGCTGGTGGTTCAATTAAGCAGCATCCATGCGTTCAAGCCCGCAAATACAAAGGGATGATTTTGAGATTTAATCAGGACGTCAAAGCGCAAAATATTCAAATCCATTCGTCTGCCTACCTATTTAACCTTCACCGCAGAAATCCAGAACCACTAGAAGACATTCGCTACCAACAGGCATTAATTGATGCGAAACTGTTCCTAGCGAATGATGTTACTTGCTTCAGGCAATACATAGAAAAGGTTGTTCCCAAGAAACCAAAAAAAGATGTCGTTCACTATATTGAAAATGGCCGTCTGCGTCCAACTGATGAGCTAATTGAGCGAGTGAGTAGTATGCTCGACGGAAACGAAGAATTCGAATTGATAGATGAACAGAATGAAGCGTTTCAAGTAATTCGACATGA
>CAIWFB010000249.1 GCA_903911825.1 uncultured Verrucomicrobia subdivision 3 bacterium | reverse complement strand
GCCTGCAAACCTTCGCTGAAGGTGTTGAAGCCGTGCGGCTGGATCATGAATTCCTGGAAATCAATCGGGGCGTCAGAGTGCGCGCCGCCATTGATGACGTTGGCCATCGGCACGGGGAGAACTTTGGCGTTCGGCCCGCCGAGATATTTGAACAACGGCTGGTTGAGCGCGGCTGAAGCGGCTTTGGCGTTCGCGAGCGAGACAGCGAGAATGGCATTGGCGCCGAGCTTGGCTTTCGTTTCCGTGCCGTCGAGCTTGAGCATCGTGGCGTCCACGGTGAGTTGGTCGAGCGCGTCCATGCCGATGAGCGCGGATTTGATTTTGGTGTTGGCGTTGGCCACGGCTTTGAGCACGCCTTTGCCGCAGTAACGTTTCTTGTCGCCGTCGCGGAGTTCGATGGCTTCGTGTTCGCCAGTGCTGGCGCCCGAGGGAACTGCCGCGCGACCGATGGCGCCGCAAGCTAGGGTGACGTCCACTTCGACGGTGGGATTTCCGCGCGAGTCGAGAACTTCGCGCGCCTCAATGTTGGTGATATTTGTCATAAAAAATTGAACGCGCATGATAAAACGCCGCGTGGTCTAGTCAAGAAAGGGGTTTGGCGAGAACTGAACTTAATTTGGCGGTCAGCTCAAGCGGGGCCGAGGATTTCCAGGCCGACGATGCAGACGTCATCCTGAAATTTCCCGCCCGCAAACGCCAACGCATCGCCCACCATGCCGTCGAGAATGCCCGCCAACGGTTGCGCAGCATGGGCTTGGGCCGATTGCGCGAGCTGTTCGCGGCCAAATTCTTCTTCGCGCTCATTGAAGATTTCGCACAGGCCATCGGTGAACAACAGCAAGGTTTCGTCGGGCCGCATCTGGAATTCGGTCTGACCGTAGCTCGCACCCGCCCGCAAGCCGAGCGCGGGGCCTTTCGTTTTGGCTGCGGGCGGAAGATTTTTTACCGCCCATTGCCCGTGCGGAAGCAACAGCATATCCGGGTGGCCCGCGCTGGCAAAACACGCGCGGCCCGTTTCGGTATCCACTACCACATACAGCGCGGTGGCGTAGAGCGGACTGCCGGTCTGTTGCAAGATGGCTTTCAGTTCCTCATTCATCCGCGCCAGCAAGGCACCGGGCTGCATACCGAGAAAATGTAATTCCTGAATCAACGCCCGGAGCATCGCCGTGATGAAGGCGGAACGGATGCCATGCCCCATCACATCGCAAACAAATAGTCCGGCCACGCTCGGCGCGAGTTCGAGCCGATGGAAAAAATCGCCGCTCACCTGCCCCATCGGCAAGTAACGGTGAGCAACACGCAAATGATTCGTTTCGTCGCTCGCCAAGAGTGCGGGCAGTAAGGCCTGTTGAATTTCACTCGCCATGTGGAGGTCGTTTTCTAATTCCTCATTCTTAGCATTCAGTTCGCGGCGGCTAGTTTCAATCTGTTGGATATTTTGGCGGAGCAGGAAATATTGCATCCGCACCAGTGTCCGGGCGTAGATCAAACCGAGGAATTGGCCGTAGTCGTCCATCAACACGACGTCATCAAGCAGCATTTCCTCGGGACGCGTAAAGACCACCGACAAGACATTCGGCAAGGATTGCCCCAAGCGCACAACGGTCATGCCCGGCAACAGAAATTCACAGATGGGGCGGGCGAAATTTTTCTCCAACCCTTCACGCGAACCCAGCGCCATGCCCACACGCCGACGAGAACAAAGCCCCACGATCTGTCCATCCTCAAAGACCGCCATGAACGGCTGGCTGTGCGCCTCAAACCGGTCATGCACGAGCGCTAGCGAGTCGATCACCTGCACGATTTCGGCGTGCCCGACCAGCGAAAGCAGGTCAAATTTATCCTCCGTCAGCATTGATGCAGGTTCGCTCACAAATAATGGCGCGGGCCATTCGGCGGCAACGAATGATCCATTCAAAGTGTGTCTGTGCTGGGATCGGCTGATCTTGGCCAAGGCTTCAGTTTAAAAACCCAGTTATTTGCATCGCGGTGGCCGGACGTCACCGTTTTTGGCGATTGCCGGAAAGAAACTTCGCGAATAACTTTCGCCCATGAATTCCCGAAACCTGCTGTGCTCACTTTGCTTGCTTACCACGCTCATGTTTGCCAAAGCCAGTCTGGGTGCCGAAAAGCCGTTGATTGATTATTTTCTGCCCACACCCATCGTGGGCGCCCTGACTACTAATGTCTGGGGCGCACCGGGAATTTTTCCTCGCGACCCCAAGAATGGTCTCGAAGACGAAACCATGACCAAGTGGTGTTATTGGGATGGCCAGATCATCAAGGCGAAGGACGGAAAATATCACCTGTTCGCCAGCCGCTGGGATCAGGCGCGCGGCCACGGCGGTTGGGGCGGTTCGAAAGCGGTGCATGCCGTAAGCGACAATTTGATCGGGCCGTATGTGGATCGAGGGTTGTGCTGGCCGACGAATCAGGGTGGCAAAGGTCACAATGTTACTGCGCTGGCGTTGCCAGATGGTCGCTACGCCGTGGTCATCAGCGAGACGCGGCCGGGCGAAGTGTTTGTTTCCCAGTCACTCGACGGCCCGTGGGCATCGCTCGGCAAGATTCAAGTCGCGACGAATGAATTCGTCAAACTGGGTCGCATGTCCAACGCGAGCATCATGGTTCGCCCGGATGGTAATTTTGAAATCGTGCCGCGCTCGGGAGCCATTCTAATCAGCACAAACGGCGTGCTTGGCCCTTACCTCGTGCAAGGCCCGAGCGTTTATCCGAAAGTCGTCAACCTGCCGCAAACTGACTTACGCAATTTTGAAGACCCCGTCGTGTGGTTCAGCGGTGGCCTATATCACATCGTCGTCAACAATTGGAGCCAGCGTAAAGCGTATCACCTGACTTCGGCAGATGGGATCAATGACTGGAAATTTCGCGGCCTCGCTTACGATCCGCGCCAAGATTTTGTGCGCTACACCAATGGCACGGTGAATCACTGGGACAAGTTGGAACGGCCCGGCGTGCTCATCGAAAACGGTCACGTCACGGCTTTTACTTTAGCGGGATTGGACGTCGAGAAGAGTGAAGAAAAAGGTAACGACACGCACGGCAGCAAAGTCATCGTGATTCCGTTTGATGGCGCAGCGCTGGATCGTGACTTGCAAGCCCAGACCAAATAGCCCGGTTAATAAATTCTATGACTGCGAAAAAAATTCTCTGCGGATTCATCGCGCTGCTGGCTTGGCACATTGCAACCTTGGCGGCGGACGTGCCCTACGCACCGCCCACTTCGCCACGCGCCACGTTTAATTTTAATCCCGGCTGGAAATTCATCCGCGAAGATGTGACCAACGCAGAAGCCGTCACGTTCGACGATGCGAGGTGGAGCGACATCAGCGCGCCGCATACTTGGAACGACGTGGATTCCTACAGCGCCCTCATCAGCCACAGCGGCGGCGACCGGAAAGCGTGGACGGGTATCGGCTGGTATCGGAAACATTTCAAGCTTCCCGCGAGCGCGAAGGCTGGAAAAGTTTTTCTGGAATTTGAAGGACTCAAACAGGCCGGACGATTCTGGGTGAACGGAAAACTCGTCGGCCGTTTTGAAAATGGCGTGACGGCGTGCGGACTGGATCTGACAGGCTTCGTGAATTTCGGCGACACGGATAACGTCATCGCCGTGCAGGTGGACAACAGCAATGGCTACAAAGAAGAGGCGACCGGTTCTGAATTTCAATGGATGGGCCGCGCCTTCAATCCCAACTACGGCGGGTTAAACCACGACATCTGGCTGCATCTGACCGGCAAGGTTTATCAGACACTGCCACTCTACGAAAATTTGAAGACCACGGGCGTGTATGTCTGGCCATCGAATATTTCCAGCAGCAATAAAACCTGCGATGTGAACATCGAGGCGCAAGTTCGCAATGAATCCGGCGAGCAACAATCCATCACGCTCGCGGCGGTCGTGGTGGATGCGAATGGGAAAATCTGCGCGAAATTTGCCAGCGAGGCGTTGGATTTGGTGAATGGTCAGACGGAAATTTTTTCCGCGAATGGAAAGCTAGCGGCCGCAAAATTCTGGAGCGACGCTCAGCCGAATCTTTATGACGTTTATTCCCTGCTCACGGTGAACGACCAGGTGGTGGACGTGCAGAAAATCAGGACCGGCTTCCGCAAGGCAGAGTTCAAAGGCGGCGTGGGCACGGGCGGCGTTTATCTGAATGACAAATTTGTTTGGCTCACTGGCTACGCCCAGCGTTCGTCGGATGATTGGGCGGGTCTCGGCCAGGCGTATCCTGACTGGATGCACAATTACAACGCCCAACTCATTCGCAGCACGCATGCGAATTTTATCCGCTGGATGCACGTCGCGCCACAAGGCGTGGATGTCCGCGCCTGCGATCAGGCCGGCATCGTGCAAGTCTGTCCGGCAGGCGATAAAGAAAAAGATGCAACCGGTCGGCAATGGGAGCAGCGCATGGAAGTGATGCGCGCCGCGATGATTTATTTTCGCAACGCACCGAGCATTCTCTTTTGGGAAGCGGGTAATAATTCCATCTCGCCCGAACATTTGCAGCAGATGGTGGACTTGCGAAAAGAATTCGATCCGAACGGCGGGCGCGTGATGGGTTGCCGCACGTTGAACGACGCCGGAGCCACGCCCATCGCGGAATATTTTGGCGTGATGATCGGGCAAGATAAACGCACCGATGCGCTGACGAATCCGACGGAATTATTCCGCGCCTACAGCGCCGAACGCCGAGATCGCGTGCCGTTCATCGAGACGGAAGATTTCCGCGACGAAGCCGCGCGGCGTTTCTGGGATGATTTTTCGCCGCCACATTTTGGTTTCAAGAAAGGCCCCAACGACACTTACGATTGGAATTCGGAAACGTTCTGTCTCGCGGCGGCGGAACGTTATCATGCCTACGCCAGCAACAAAATTTCCAATGCCGACGCCGCGCATTCCAAATGGGCGGCTTACGCTTCAATTTATTGGTCAGACTCGAACGCCGATGGCCGTCAGGACAGCAGCGAAGTCTGTCGCGTGAGCGGCAAAGTGGATTCCGTCCGCCTGCCCAAGTCGGCTTACTCCGTTTATCGCGTCATGCAAAATCCGTTGCCCGACATCCACATCATCGGCCACTGGAATTATCCGACGAACACGGTGAAGACCATCTACGTCGCCGCGAATCATTGCGACTCGGTGGAACTGTTTGTGAACGACAAATCCGTCGGCAAATCCAGCGCGCCGACGAACGGCTACATTTTCGCGTTTCCCGAAATCAAATTTGTGGCGGGCAAAATCTTCGCTGTCGCTAAAGCCAAAGACTCCATCGTCGCGCAAACCGAATTGGAAACCGTTGGCGAGCCGAAGAAATTAAAACTCACGCCGCACGTTTCGCCCATTGGCCTGCAAGCCGATGGCTCCGACGTCGCGTTCTTCGACGTGGAAGTGGTGGACGCCCAAGGCCGTCGCTGTCCGACGGACGAAGCGCGCGTGGATTTTAAACTGGACGGCCCGGCCATCTGGCGCGGCGGCTACAACAGCGGAAAAATCAATTCCGTGAATAACCTCTGGCTCGATACCGAATGCGGCATCAACCGCGTCGCCATCCGTTCGACGCAGAAGCCGGGTAGCATCACGCTGACCGCCACGCGTGATGGACTTGAACCCGCCATCGCGAAAATGGACGCCAAGTTGGTTGACATCACCGGCGGTCTTCAGGCCAAATAGTTTCATGGTGACTTATCTTTTCGTGGCGCTTGGTGGCGCGCTCGGTAGCGTGGGACGTTTCTGGCTGAACAGCCTCGTCACCGCCCGCACAAGCGATGGCTTTCCGTGGGGCACACTGCTGATCAATGTGCTGGGCTCGTTCGCCATCGGCCTCTTGGCCGCGCTGGTGCCCGCCGCGCAGGATTCGGCGCGCAAATTTCTGATGGTCGGTATCTGCGGCGGCTTCACGACATTCTCGGCGTTCAGCCTACAAACGCTGGAACTCGCGCAACGCGGCGAATGGCTCCGCGCCGGCGGCAACATCCTCGGCTCCGTCGTCCTCTGCCTGCTGGCCGTGTGGCTGGGGTGGATGCTGGGCGCGGCGAGCAAATGAATTTTGTGTCGCGCGTAGGTGGCGAAGGAATTTTTTAGCCTTAGATCGAAATTCTGCGCGATTTATTCCCGACACCACTGGTCTGTCTGCTACCTATTTCAAAACCACACAAGGCCACGCGGCGGTTGCGCTGGCAAACTTGAAAAAGTTCGTTTAACTTCGCGGCTGAATTTTATGGCTGATACGACTGAATTTTTATCCCAGGTGGAAGCATTGTTGAAATCCGGCGAACCGCGCGATACGGCGGCGCAAAAGATTCTCGATGCCGTCATCCGCCATTTCGATTCGGAAACCGGCACCGTTCACTGGCTCGACAAGGAGCAGCAACGCTTGAAACTCGCCGCGCAGATCGGCTTGCCCGAAATGGTTTTGGACGCCGTCCGCGTGATTCCCGTGGGCAAAGGCATCGCCGGTCAAACCGTGCAGCGCGGCGAACCGGTCTCGATGTGCAATCTCCAGACCGACTCGAGCGGCGTGGCGCGGCCGGCGGCGAAACAGACCGGCGTGGGCGGCATGATCTGTGTGCCCATCCGCAATGGCGAAGCGATCATCGGTGCCTTCGGCATCGGCACGGCGCGACCGCACCAATACACGCTGGCAGAAGCTAATTTTTTGGAAGCCATCGCGCGCTTGATGGGTGAACGTTTGAATGTCAAATCGCTCGCCCGCGCCATTGAGCCGCCCCCAGCCGATCCTAATTCCGTGGCCGGTTTGGTGGACGAAGCGGCGGATGCCTTTAGCCTCAAGGAATTCGATCGCAGCTTGGAATGTTTGAAACGCGCCCACCGGCTCGCGCCGTATGAACCGCGCATTCTGCTCGCGCTTGGTCGCTACTACGGCTTGCGCTGCGAATACGAAAATTCCCAGAGCTTTTTTGAAAAAGCGTTTCAAGCCACCGGGCAAAAGACGGAGACCATCGTCATCGCTGGCGAACACGCCGCGCTGTATGGCCGCCACGATCTCGCCCGCAGTTACTTTGATCGCGCCTTGAAGCAATCCGTGGACCTACCGGATGCCTTGGTGCCAATGGCGGAAATCCACGAGCGCCATCAGCAAAATCAAGCGGCGCTAGAACTCGTCGAACGCGCCTTGCGGAAAACTCCCGGCCACGCCAAGTCGTTGCTCACCCGCGCCCGGTTGTATCGCCAGGCCAAGCAATTGGACGACGCCGAAAAAACTTTGCTCTCCTTCGTCAACCGCCCGGATGCGCCGCCAGAAACCGCCGCGCGCGGCTGGAACG
>CAIWFB010000248.1 GCA_903911825.1 uncultured Verrucomicrobia subdivision 3 bacterium | reverse complement strand
GGCGGCGGTGGTCATCCAGCTGCAGCGGGCGCGCGGATTCCCGGCACCGCGCTTTCCGTGCAGCGCAAAGTCATTGCGGCTTTGAAACGCGCGCTCAAAGCGGCGAAGTAATTCTCTTTTTCCATGCAAGATTTCACCGCCCTCGACGGCGCTATTCTCATTGATAAACCGGCTGGTCCGACGTCGCATGATGTCGTGGACGCCATTCGCCGCAAGTTCGGCATCAAGAAAGTCGGCCACTGCGGCACGCTTGATCCGAACGCTACCGGCTTGCTCATCATCGTGCTTGGCCGCGGCACCAAATTGTCCGAACGGCTCATGGGCGATGACAAAGTTTACGAAGGCACCATCAAGTTCGGCGAAGCGACGGATAGCTACGATTGCGATGGAGAAATCACCGGCTCAATGCCCGTGATGCCGATGACGCTCGCGGAGTTGAATGAAGAAGCGGCGAAATTTATCGGCGACCAGATGCAAATCCCCCCGATGGTTTCTGCTATCAAAAAAAATGGTGTGCCGCTTTATAAGCTGGCGCGGCAGGGCATCGAAGTGGAACGCGAGGCGCGCTTGATCCACATCTATAATTTTCGCTTCACGGAATACACTGAGCCGCTCGGCAAATTTCGCGTAGCCTGCACCAAGGGCACTTACATCCGCAGCATCGCGCACGATCTCGGCCAGAAACTGGGTTGCGGCGCGCACCTGACAACCTTGCGCCGCAGTGCTTCGGGGAGATTTGATGTCGCCGACGCGATCACGTTGGATATGGTTTTAAAAATGTCCACGGTGGAATTGGAAAAGCGCGTGCTGCCGTTTTTGAAACTGGCGGCCAATGCCTGAAAAATGAAAGTCATCCACGCAGCGAATGAGCTCGGTAGCAGCAACCGCCAGGTTTGCCTCGCTATCGGTGTGTTCGACGGCGTGCATCTCGGGCATCAACAAATCATTCGGCAGACCGTCGCGGACGCGCGGCAGCACGATGCGCTTGCCGTGGTCGTGACGTTTGATCGCCATCCCAGCGCAATTGTGGCGCCGGATCGCGTGCCGCAAAATATTTTCACTCGCTCGCAAAAACTTCGTGAAATTCAGGCGCTGGGCGCGGATGTGTTTCTGGAAATTCCCTTCGACCAGGCGTTCAGCCAGAAAACGGGCGAAATTTTTATCCGTGAATCGGCCCGTGACTTGGGGAAGATCCAAAGCATCTGTGTCGGCGCGGATTTCGTTTTTGGTTGTAAGCGCAGCGGCAACGTGACGTTGCTCCAAACGCTGGGTGCGGAATTGTATTTCCGCGTTCACGGACACGCGGCGGTCGCGCTGGATGGCGAAGTCGTGAGCAGCACGCGCATTCGCGAGGCGATTCGTTTGGGCAAGCTGGACGCCGCGAGTCAGATGTTGGGTCGGCCTTACGCGCTTTGCGGGCTGGTCATCGAAGGCGATAAAATTGGCCGGCAACTGGGTTTTCCTACCGCAAATCTGTCGGTTACGAATCTGGTGTTGCCGCCCAATGGCGTCTATGCCGGTTGGACGAGTCACGGCGGGCAGAATTATCGCGTGGCTTTGAATATCGGCGTGCGCCCGACCGTTGACTCGGCGGCCGCACAATTACGCGTCGAGGCGCATCTTTTGGATTTTACCGGTGAACTTTACGGAACCGAATTGGAAGTGCAAATCGGCCGGAAATTGCGGGATGAACGCCGTTTTGCCTCCGTGGACGAGTTGTGGCAGCAGATTGCGCAGGATGTTCAGTCGGTCCGGCAGGCGGGATAATTCAGGTGGGTAGGGAGTTGGGAGCGGCGCGATTTCGTCCGATTAAAAACGTGATCACAACCCTTGAAAACCAAAGATTATCCTTGAATTTACAGCGAAAAAAGCTAGGATAGCGACCGCGTCAGTCTTCTGGTGTTCGTAGTTCCCAGTTTTGTAACCGTGAACGTGAGTCCATCGTCAGAAGTCGTCTGTTTTTAGAGCGGGCGGTAATTATTTCTGAACCGGCGCGGTATTTTTCAGTCTCATAATTTATGTTGAAACGCAAAGTCACCGTGCCCAAAGATGCGCCGCGCCCCAAACCCAGCAGCGCCAAGATTTCCAAGGCCAAACCCGCACCCGTGCGGCGCCGTTTCGTGATTTCCAATAAGGCGGTCAAGCTGGATGCCCCTAAAACAGCACCCGCCCCGGTCGCCCCGCCCGCCAAGCCTTTGTCGGCCAAGGCGGCGGCCAAAGCTGTAGCTGCGGCTGGTAAAGTTTCTGGCGGTGCTAAAGCCTCGGCCTCCACCCCGATCACCGCCGCCGGTTTATCCGCGAATCCTTCATTGGATTTATCGGAAACGATTAAGACGTTGCTGCACATGTCGCAGGATCACGGCTATATCACCTACGACGACATCAACGACATTCTCCCCGATAACTTGAGCCCGGAAGATCTGGATTCCTTGCTCTCCAAGTTGCGCGCACTGGACGTAGAAATCGTCATGGATCAGGCGGAAGCGGAACGTGCCGAACGCGCCAAGCAGCCCGAGACCAATCAGCCGGAAGAGGCGGATGAAGATTCTCGTTTAGAAATTTTGGACGACCCGGTTCGCATGTATATGAACCAGATGGGCAAAGTTCCTTTGCTCACCCGCGAACAGGAAGTCGAGATCTGCAAGAAAATCGAAGAAGCCGAAATCGCGATGAAAGCCATCGTTTACGGCCTCGGTTTCACGGCGAAAGAACACATCGCCATCGCGGAAAAATTATTGTCTGAGCCGCCCAAAGAACGTTTTGACCGCGTCATCGTGGACAAGAAAATTGCGAATCGCGAAGGCCACTTGAAGGATATGCGTAAGCTCATCAAGAAAGTGCGCGCGGCTGATCAAAACGTAGACGAGAAGTATTATCAGTGGCAAAAAGCTCAGCAGAAGGGCCGCAAAGAAGCGATCGCGCGCGAACTGAAAAAGCTCTCTAACAAGCTGCAAGACTCGTTCGCCAAATTTTACTACAAACAAAAAGTTGTCGAAGAAATGATTGTCGTGGCCGGCAACATCCACGAGAAATTTCTCGCCAGCCATCGCCATTTGACGGAACTGGAAACGCAGCGCAACACGTCTGAACGCCGTTCCGCCATCGAAGCTGAGCAACAGAAAATTGCGACATTGGAACAGTTCAGCCGCATGCCGCGCGAAGATTTTTTCAAGACCTTCAAGGATTTGAAAGGTGCGGCCGACCGCGCGCTGAAAGCCAAGACGCACATGGCCGAAGCCAACTTGCGACTCGTCGTTTCCGTCGCCAAAAAATACACCAACCGCGGTCAGTCATTCCTTGATTTGATTCAGGAAGGCAACATCGGTTTGATGAAAGGCGTTGAGAAGTTTGAATATCGCCGAGGCTACAAGTTCTCGACCTACGCCATCTGGTGGATTCGTCAGGCCATCACGCGTTCCATCGCGGATCAAGCACGCACGATTCGTATCCCGGTGCACATGATTGAGATCATGAACAAGCTCTGGCGCGCGCAGAAACAGCTCACGCAAGAACTTGGCCGTGAACCTACCCCGGAAGAATTGGCTGATGAGATGCACATGCCGGTTTCGCGCATCCACGCGTTGCTGAAGATGGCGCAACAGCCCGTTTCTTTGCATGCGCCCGTCGGCGACGATGGCGATGTGAGCGTGGGCGATTTCATCGAAGACAAGTCGGCGGAAAATCCGTCCGACGTGACCAGCTACAGTTTGCTCCGTGAAAAATTGAGCGACGTGCTCACCACGTTGACTGAACGCGAACGCAAGATTCTCGAAATGCGTTTCGGCCTCGCGGACGGCTACGAACGCACGCTCGAAGAGATCGGCAAGATGTATAACGTCACCCGCGAACGCATCCGTCAGATTGAAGCGAAAGCGTTGCGTAAACTGCGTCACCCGACGCGCGTGCGCCATCTGCAAGGCTTCCTCGAAGGCGTGGAAATGCACTGAGCGGCTCGAAATTTAGAACCAAAAACTGCCCGCGATGAAAATTGCGGGCAGTTTTATTTTTACCAATTAATCGGTAGCATCAGTCACTTCCGGTCGAGCTGGCCAATTTCATCTGGCGCACCAGCCATTCTCGACATTTTGCCTTTGCCTACTACACTTTCGCGCACCATGGATAGCGTCGGAATACATCGGCCCCGCAATTTAGGCTGGGCCCGCGCGGCCGCATTGCTTTACGGCGATTGGGGCACTAGCAAAGCATACGTCATCGGCCTCGCATTTGTCGCGGCTGGTTTCTCGTCTTTTCCCATCATCCTCGCCGTTTGCGCGCTGACGGGTTTAGTCGCCTACAATTACATCATCGTCTGCAAAAATTTCCCCGATGGCGGCGGCGTGTATTCAGCGGCGCGGGAACAAAGCCGGGTGCTGGCAGTGCTGGGCTCGTTGTTGTTGGTCGCTAATTTCACGGTGACAGCGGCGTTGAGCGGTTGGGCGGCGATCAGTTACTTCGGCATTCCGAAGGAATATTTCAAGCTGGCGGCAATCGGCTTCATTTTGCTCGTCGGCTTGATCAACTATTTCGGCCCGAAACATTCCGGCAGTTTGGCCGTCATCTTTGCCGTGCCGATGGTGGTGGTGGTGGTGGCAATCATTGGTTTGAGCCTACCGCATCTGACCCTAGCCAATCTGAAGCCAATGACGGGAACCTTCGGTCAAAACTGGGTGGCGTTCGTCGGAGTCATCTTGGCGCTGAGCGGTGTAGAAGCCATCGCGAATCTTACTGGCGTGATGAAACTGGATGCGGGAGCCACGCCGGAAAAACCCAGCGTGCTTTCGACGGCTCGGAAATCCATTTGGCCGGTCGCGGGTGAAGTAATCTTGGGCACGGTGCTGCTGGCGTGGGCGATGTTGTCGTTGCCGCAAAATCTTTCGGAGGAATTAAAAGTGCGCTTCGAAGACATGCTGCGCTTTCTGGGCGAGTATTATGGCGCGGCGGTCTTCGGTCATCATTTCGGTCAGATCTTCGGCATCTTCATCGGGTTGGTCGTCGGTTTACTCCTCTTGAGCGCGGTGAATACCGCCATCAGCGCGTTGATCGGTTTGATTTACATGCTGGCGCGCGACCGGGAAATGCCCGCGCCATTTACTAAGCTGAATTCGCACGGCGTGCCAAAACTGCCGCTGGCCGTGGCAACTATTTTACCAGTGCTGCTCGTGATTTTTGCTGACTCCTTGCAAACCCTCGCGGCGCTTTACGCCATCGGCGTGGTCGGGGCCATCACCGTCAATCTCGGCTCGTGCAGCTTCAACCGACGTCTGCAATTAGGCTGGTGGGAACGCGGCATCATGGGCGTCACGTTCATCATTTTGTTCGCGGTTGAAATCACGATTGCCAAAACCAGCCCGAATGCTTTGTTCTTTGTGGCGTGCGTGTTGGGTGTGGGTTTTGGACTACGTTGGTGGGCGATGACGCACGCGGGTTTTGAAACCATCATCATCAAGCGCGAATTCGCCGCCGCCGTCAGCCATGACACGACGCATTTTCGTCCCAACCTGACGCCTGGACAATCCATCCTCGTCGCCGCGCGCGGGCTTACGCCAGTGTTACGCTTCGCGGTAGAGGAAGCCAAGTTCCGCCAAGGTAATCTCTACGTTCTTTACATCAAAGAACTCGCCGTCAATCTGCCTGGCCCGCTCGCTAACGTGGAACGTCCGCGCTGGCAGGATGACCATGACGCGGCCTACATCATGTATGCCATGGTCAAGCTCGGTCAGGAAATCGGCGTGCCCGTCATTCCGATTTTTGTGATCAGCGAAAATCCCGCCGCCACCATTCTCGACATCAGCGCCACCATCGGTGCCGACGTGCTCATGCTGGGTTCCTCCCACCGCACCAAGTTGGTGAATCTCCTCAAAGGCAACGTCATCACCGAAGTCGCCAAGAATCTGCCGGAAAATATCCAGCTCGTGATTCACAGTTAAGCGGGGCGGGTGACGGAAATCGTCATCCCCAAATCAGAAATCCGTTGCCAAAGAACCGTTCCCCGCGTCTCATGGGTGAAAGGTATGAAACGAATCTGCTCTCTTATTGCCGCGCTTTGGCTCGCACCGTTGCTGGTCTCAGCGATGGAAAAGAATTCTCCCGTCAGTGAAATCGTGCCGCCCGCACCGCAACGGGAATTCCGCGCGGCGTGGGTCGCCACCGTCGGTAATTCCTCCTGGCCCTCTAAACCCGGCCTCACCACTGCGCAACAAAAAGCCGAGCTCCTCGCCATTCTCGACCGCGCGGCCGCGCTGAAACTGAATGCAATTATCTTCCAAGTCCGCCCCGCGTGCGATGCCCTCTATCAATCCAGCCTCGAACCCTGGTCCGAATATCTCACCGGCATCATGGGCCACGCGCCCTCGCCGTATTACGATCCGCTCGCGTTCGCCATCACCGAAGCGCATAAACGCGGCCTCGAACTGCACGCGTGGTTCAATCCATTTCGCGCCCACCATTTTCAAGCCAAGTCGCCCATCGCGGCCAATCACATCACCAAAGTGCATCCCGAGCTGGCGCGTAAATACGGAGGTTACCTTTGGCTCGACCCCGGCGATCCCGCCGTGCGCGACTATTCCTTGCGCGTGATG
>CAIWFB010000247.1 GCA_903911825.1 uncultured Verrucomicrobia subdivision 3 bacterium | reverse complement strand
GACATGCTGATGACGATTGATTTGTTTCCGACCATCGCGAAGCTGGTGGGGGCGGAAATGCCGACTAACAAAATTGACGGGCTTGATGTCTGGCCGATTATTTCACGCCAGCCCGGCGCGAGAAATCCGCACACCAGTTATGATTTTTATTACGGTGTGAATGAGCTGCAAGCGGTCTCCACCGGCGATGGCCGCTGGCAATTGCAACTGCCGCATGGCTACCAAACACTGGCCGGAAAACCCGGCGGCAAAGATGGTGTGCCAGCACCGTATTCACGGCGCAAGATTGAACAGGCTGAACTTTACGATCTCGTCACCGATATTGGCGAAACAAATGATGTTGCCGCGCTGCATCCAGAGATCGTTGCCCAACTCACTGCCGAAGCGGAGAAAGCCCGCGCGGATTTGGGCGATTCGTTGACGAAGAATCCCGGCACGGGCCGTCGCGAACCGGGGCGTTTGCAAAAATCCGAAACCAATGAACCATGAAAACCATTCTCTGTTTGCTGCTGGCATTCGGCAGTTTCGGCGGTGTGTGTGCGACGGAAGTTGCGGTGCCATCCAAGCCAAACATCGTGCTCATCCTCGCCGACGATCTCGGCTTCGGCGACACTGGTTGTTATGGCGCGACGAAAATTCCCACGCCGAATATTGACCGGCTCGGTGCACAGGGCTTGCGCTTCACCGATGCGCACGCGACTTCGGCCACCTGCACGCCGTCGCGCTATTCGCTGCTCACCGGTCAATACCCCTGGCGCAAAGCGGGCACCGGCGTTTTGCCCGGCAACGCGCCGCTCGTGATCGATACGAATCAAGTGACGCTCGCTTCCATTTTGAAAAGTGCCGGTTATCACACGGGTGTCGTTGGTAAATGGCATCTGGGTCTCGGTGGTGCGAATGGCGCGGATTGGAATCACGAGATCAGACCGGGGCCGAACGAACTCGGTTTTGATTACAGTTTCATCATGGCGGCGACCGGTGATCGCGTGCCGTGTGTTTATATCGAGAACCATCGCGTCGTTGGGCTTGATCCCCAAGACCAAATCCAAGTCAGCTACGGCAAACCGATTGGCGACGAGCCAACTGGTAAGGCCCATCCGGAGTTATTGAAGATGGGATTGAGTCTTGGTCACGATGGGACAATTGTGGATGGCATCAGCCGCATCGGTTTTATGACGGGCGGAAAATCCGCGCGCTGGAAAGATGAGGACAAGGCGGACACGTTCACGCAAAAGGCGGTGAACTTCATCAACCAAAATACCAACGCGCCGTTCTTTCTCTACTTCGCCACGCATGATCCGCATGTGCCGCGCGTGCCGCATCCGCGCTTCGTCGGCAAAAGCGGCTGCGGGGTTCGCGGCGATGTGATTGTGGAGTTCGATTGGTGTGTCGGCGAAATTCTTTCAACGCTCGACAAACTGAATCTCGCGTCGAACACGATCGTGATTTTGAGCAGCGATAATGGTCCGGTGCTGGATGATGGCTATGCCGACGGTGCGGTGCGGGATTTGAATAATCACACTCCGTCCGGTCCGCTCCGTGGCGGGAAATACTCTGTTTACGAAGCGGGCACCCGGGTGCCGTTCATCGTGCGCTGGCCGGGGCAGGTAGTTCCGGGTGTATCTGGTGCCCTAGTCTGCCTGATGGATTTTTCTGCGTCTTTTGCCAATCTCACTGGCCAAAATATTCCCTCTGGCGACGCGCCGGATAGCGTGAATATTTTGCCGGCTTTGCTCGGTAAGTCAAAAAATGGCCGTGCGAAACTGGTGGAGCACGACGGCTTCCGCGTCTTAGGACTGCGGAATGGCGAATGGAAATTCATCGAGCCAGATACGCGTGTTCGGGCTAATTATTCGACTCAAGGCGAACTTTACAACCTCACTCATGACCTCGGTGAAACCAATAATCTCCAAACCATTCAGCCCGAGAAGAGCAAAGCCTTATCTGCCGATTTACTGGAAACTCTGCGTGCCGGGCGAACGTTAGAGGCAAAATCGTTGCTCGCGGAACCGCTGGCTAAATAAGTCGCTGCCAAAATCACCTTGTCAGGTCACTGGCCAGCGACCTAGTCATTGCTGGCTGGTGTGAGCGAGCGAACTGACGGAAGTTGTTCGGGGGGAATCACGTGACAGCGTTTGGCCCAAGCATCATATAGCGCGGATAGTTCTTTGACTTTTTCAGTGGCAACTCCGGCCAGATTTTTTTGTTCCGTCCGATCATTTTCTATGTCGTAAAGTTCCCAAGCTTGTCCGTGCTGGGCGACGAGCTTCCATGAGCCTTGGCGAGCTGCCCGATTCCCCTCATGTTCCCAGAATAGTGGTTCGGAAGGTGATCGTTCTTGGCCTGCAAAAATGGGCAATAAACTTTTCCCTTCCAAAGGTTGGATGGGTTGACCGTTGATGTTAGTTGGGTGTTGGGTGCCAGCAATTTTTACGAGGGTGGCCAGAATGTCGGTAACGTGTCCGGTTTGGTGCGACAAATTCCCGCCGTGGCGAATCACTTCTGGCCAGTAGGCGATGAATGGAGTCGAAATGCCGCCTTCGTGCGTGAAATGTTTGTATTGAAGAAACGGGGTGTCACTCACGTTAGCCCACGGCGCACCGTAGCTTTGCCAGACATTTTCTGGACCGGCAAAAACGATGTGGTCACCATTGCCTACCTTCACCGGTTGGCCGGTGCGGGTTCGGCTCGGGACATCATACCAAGCTGGCTCAACCACTTCAGCGCAGGCTCCATTATCTGAGAGAAAAATTACTAGCGTGTTCTTGGCTACGCCTTTTTCCTCGAGTCTAGTGACAATGCGCCCGATGCCCTGATCCATGCGCTCGACCATCGCCGCATAAGTCGCCATTCGATTCGCCTCCCAAGCCTGATCTTTC
>CAIWFB010000246.1 GCA_903911825.1 uncultured Verrucomicrobia subdivision 3 bacterium | reverse complement strand
TCATCGCCACGTTTTTTTAGAATGGGTTGCTCCACGGAGCCGACCCGCCAAGCTTTGACGTTTCCGGTGTCGGCTTTTTCAAACATCACCGCTTGATCACCTTGATTAACGGCTAGCTCCGAACTCGCATCAAAATAAACGCAGACATTATGTTTGAGTGCATCTGTGGACTGCGCGGCCCACGTGACATAAGTTACAGGACGCGAGAGTAAATCAATATCTTGCGGCAACGCGGCAGTCAGAAAAGTGAACGTGAGTTGCACGCCGCCGCCAGCGAAAGTGTAAATCGTGCGCGTGGGCAGCACTTCCAGTTTAGTCTGCTCCAACGCAGGCACCGTAGTCGGCTCCGTGCCCATAAGGCGAAAAGATTTCCCGTCAATCCGCACGAGGCTCGTGAGCCGCTGAGCTTTGCCAGTCCAATGCGTCGTGCCCACATCAGTCAACTTGTCGCCGGGCGACCAGATGCTGAAATACGGATCGCACGCGACCAGCGGCACAGATGGCGGACGAAATGTTTCGGCTTGGGCGAGACTCGTAGCCAACAGCGCGAGCAAGGCGAGTTTCAGGGGATTGATGATTTTATAGCTCATGAAAATAAAAATTATTTGGCGTAAAAGAATATTCCAGCACGTCAGCGCGAATCGTCAAAGTGCGTCGTTATTGGTGGCTGTGCCATGGGTCACCGATAACTTAACGGTCACGGCACAAAACGTCATGTGGCATGAATTGGCCACTACCGAAAAAGGTGAGTCAATGAAGAGTCAAACCCGCTAGCGAACAAACTTTTTTTCCAGGCGAACTAAGGACTTTGCAGATGAAAAAATTCTGCGTTTTTACCAGGCGGTAAGGTTACCATAAAATTGCCGTTGGTGCTAAAGACGGCGTTCGTGATTGGCGACCACGCTACCGGCGGTGTTAGGTTCGTGGCGGAATAAAGTAACCAATCATTCGCCCAACTCGGCCACGAAAGCGTCAAAGCGTTAACCCCGAAAGAGGCTGCTAGCGTCGGCAAGCTGACGAAGACGCTGACGACTGAAGCGTAAGCGCTCGGCCCGCAATCGCTCGCGGCAGATACGGTGTAGAGATTGTTTTTACCGCTCGCAGCGGTGACGTCCACGAAACTATTGGTCGTAAGGCCGATGGCCAGAACTACAAAACTACTGCCGTTGTTCGTGGAGCGACGCAGCGTATAGCTGGTGGCCCCGATGGACGGGAACCAATTCAACAGCACTTGCCGATTACCAGCGGCGAGCGTCAAACCGGCTGGAATCGGCGGGGCGGCGCCCGCACCCAAACCGTATTTACAGGCGAGTGAGTTTTCTTCTGCCACGCGATTCGGATCACTCAAAGCGGCATCGTAAATTTTCACTTCAGCAAGGTCGCCATTCAGATAATTGATCAGCGTTTGCTGTGCGCCCAAGACGAGCTGCGCGGGCGCGGTCAATGATTGCGTGCCACCGATGTTCGTGCCTTGCAACGAACCGTCCACAAATAATTTCAGTTCACCCGTGCTGCGCGTGCGCGTGAAAACGAGGACGTGCGGTAGGCCGTTCGTGTAAATAGAATTGCTTGAAACTGCCGTGACATCCGGCTGGCCAGTGCCCGCCAAAATTTTTCCATTCGCATTCAGGCTGATGCCAAAATCAGTGGTCGTGCCTGCCATTTCGCCATTCACCAAACCGGCGCCTTGATAAAATTGCGTGCCGGTGCCGACGCCTTGCGTGCTTCTGAAAACACAGACAATGGTGAAATCATTTTTCACCGGGCGCGCAAAAGCGAGGTAAGTCAGGTTGGTCGAATTGAAACGGACGACGGGACGGCCATTGATCGCGCCGGCAATCAATTTCGGCATCTTGCTACTGGTGATTTGAGTGGCGTCGAAGCCATTTCCAGAAGCATCCGGCCACGTAGCGACGGCGGCACCATTCGTTAAACCGGTCAGGCCATCAGCCTTGAACCACGCCGTTAAAATGGCTGGCAAGGTTGTTGCGGGCGGCACGGTGGTCACGCTGACTTCAACCGAGTTAGCGCTCTCACCTGCCGCGTTTACGGCGGAAACGACGTAGTAGTAAACGGTGCTGTTGCTCGCAGTGAGGTCGGTGCCTGCATTGAGTGGCGGCGTCACCACGACGTTCGTGTAAGGCCCACCACTGACGGCAGAGCGTTTGATTTTGTAGCTCGTCGCGTTGGCGGCAGTGTTCCAACCCAGCGAAACGCCAAGCGAACCGGATGCCACAATCACACCTGTCGGCACAGCGGGCGGCGACGGTAACGCCAGCACCAGATTCGTATGCAAGCCGAGGCCCACATCAATATATTGTCCGCCGCCAGTTTGATGGCAATGCACGGCGAGGACGTTATTCGCATTCGTGAGCAAGGCTACTTTTCCCGCTGCGTTCATCGTGATGATTCCGTAGTCCGTGTTGTAGCCGGTCGCGCTGCCAGCGAGCACGCCGTTGAGATAAATCTCGACGTCCTCATCGTGATAAACTGAGAAAACCAGATTGCTGATCTGTGACGCGGTGAGGCTGCCGGGATTGAAGGTGCGTCGCAGCCAGATATCCGCCGTGCTCCACGGCGTGCGCAAAATACCCGTAGTGTTCGGCGGATTCCCCGCACCAAAACCAGCGAGACCATTGCTCCACGTCGCGTCGTTGTAACTGACGGCGAACCAATTGGTCGGCGGCGTGCTGTTCGTATAACGCCACGTTTGGCCGCTGGCTTGCGAGGTCGCCAACACCACGGTGTAATTTGAAACCTGATTCACCGAGGCGATGGCAGCTTGCATCCGGCGCACGTCGGGCTTGCACACTTTCCGGTCGTAAGTGGAGAAACCATTCAACTCCGTTTCCACATCGGTGGTCTCGGTATAAACCGCCGCGCTTAGGCCACGGTTTTGCACGAAGCCATTGAGCTGACCGCAAAAATCCTCAAAGCGCGATGTCAGGTCATCGCCATTCGTCGCAGCGACGTAACCCCAACCGGGCGCCCAAGTATGATTCGTGATGCCCAGACCAACCCCGCCAAATTCGCCGCAAGCCACCGCTTGGGTTGCGCTGGTCGGACAACTCGGCGGCGGATAGCTGTGGTCATCCAGCAGATCGCCGACCCCAAAATGATCATTCCCGCTGGCTTGATTCACGAGGCGCGACGGATCGAGCAACTGCAACATCGCCACGAGTGAAACGGTGTTGTGCTGTCCTTGCGCTTCATTGAAGGGCACCCACATGATGATGGCTGGATGGTTCCAATGCGTCTGCACCAGAGTCGTCAGTTCCGCCGCGAATTGGTTCGTGTCAATCGTCTGCGGATTGCCCGTGTAGGAATTGATGGACGGCATATCCTGCCAGACCATTATGCCAAGCTTATCGGCCCAATAATACCACCGCGCCCGCTCCACCTTGATGTGTTTACGAACCATGTTGAAGCCCAGCGTTTTTTCCGATTCGATGTCGCTCTTCAGCGCGTCATCCGTCGGCGCTGTGTAAATACCATCCGGCCAAAAACCTTGATCGAGTGGGCCGAATTGGAAAACAAATTGATTGTTCAATAGCATCTTCACGAAGCCGCCGTTAGTGCCAAGGCTGATCTTGCGCATCCCAAAATAACTGGTGACGGCGTCTAATTTCGTGGGCCCGTTGGAAACGGTGACTTCCAAATCGTAGAGAAAAGGATTCGTTGGCGACCACAGATTCGGATTCGTTACTGGCAACGCCAACACCGCGCCAGGCGCACCGGAAACGGAGCCGATGAAATTTGTGCCGCTGCGGGCGATAGCGTTGACGGTCACGCCATTGGTGGGGCCAGATAAATTGACAGTGACATTGAGCCGCGCAGCATCAATGTCAGGAATCAATTTAAGATTTGCAATGCTCGTCGCGGGCACTGGTTCCAGCCACACCGGCTGCCAGATACCGCTGCACGAGGTATACATGATGCCACCGGGCGTGAGCGTCTGTTTACCACGCGGCTCGCCAGCGTTATCTGTGGGATCATAAACTCGCACAATCAATTCCTGTGCCCCGCTGCCCACAAGATACGGCGTGACGTTATACGTTGCCTCGTCGTAGCCGCCCTTGTGAATACCCATGCTGTGACCGTTGATAAAAACTTCCGATTCCCAATCCACTGCGTCGAGGTGCAATAAAATATTCTGTCCGCTCCACCCTGCGGGAACAGTGAACATCCGCCGATACCAAGAACGCGCATGATATTCCGCCACGCCGGACAACGCAGATTCCATCGGAAACGGCACGAGAATTTGCGTCGCCAACGTCTGATTCGTCGGCACAGGATCATTAATCGCGCCTGCTTGGAATTGCCAGAGGCCATTCAGGTTCAGCCAATTCGTGCGCACCATTTGCGGACGCGGATATTCCGGCAACGGATTATTCGTATCCACTAGTTGCGTCCAATCAGTCGTGACCGGCGCGGACTGCAATTGCCACGCGTGAGCAGTAAAATTTATCCACCCCACCAGCAACCCGAGCAGCGCGACCCGGTAACAACTCTTCATAAAATAAAGTTTCATTTGCAAAATCCACCAAGTCATCGCACGCCGAAGATTCGGAGCTAAAAAAAATTTGTGGCGATATAGAATGGTAGCCCGGTTCGCTCAACCCTGTCTTGTGGCATGAATTGGCCACCTTGAAGAAAGTTGGGAAGTCGTTATGCTGCTGTCATCGCCATGAATAATTACACTGCCCCTGCTCGGATTCGTCGTCACTTTCATTCCAGCTTTACGTTGGCTCTGATGCTAACGGCGACGCTTTGCTCCGCCAAATCGCCGGTGGATTACGTCAATCCCATGATCGGCACCGACGCTCACGGCCACGTTTTTCCCGGTGCTACGGTCCCGTTCGGCATGGTCCAGCTCTCGCCCGACACGCGCGACAACACGTGGGACGGCTCCTCCGGCTATCATTATTCTGACACCAGCATTCTGGGGTTTTCCCACAACCATTTGACAGGAACCGGCTGCCCGGATTTAGGAAATATTTTAGTGATGCCGACCGTCGGCGATTTGAAACTAACGCCCGGCGCTAATCCCGGCGAAGGTTATCGCGCCCGTTTTTTCCACGGCGATGAGACGGCGCGACCCGGCTACTACCAAGTTTTTCTGCCAGATTACAACGTGAAGGTAGAACTCACCGCCACCGCGCGCGCCGGGTTTCATCGCTATACGTTTCCCGCCACGACGGCAGGCCACATCATCGTGGACTTACAACATGGTATCGGGAACAAAGTCGTCGAGTCGCAACTCACGATCGAAGATAAAAAAACGGTGAGTGGCTTTCGCAAGAGCAACGGTTGGGGCGGCGACAAAGTCTTTTTCTTCGTCATGGAATTTTCGCGGCCATTTGATTCCAGTGGCGTGGCGCAGGGCGACAAAGACGTCACGGGCCAGCAAACCACTGGCATAGAAACCAAAGGTCATTTCGATTTTAAAACCAAGGCGGGCGAACAAATCCTCATCCGCGTCGGCTTGTCTACCGTGAGCGTCGAGGGTGCACGCAATAACCTGCACGTGGAAATTTCCGACTGGGATTTCGACGCCGTTGTCGCTGCGGCACGCAAACAATGGAACTCTGCCTTAAGCGCCATGACGGTCGAAGCCAAAGACAACAATCTCAAAGAAACCTTCTATTCCTCCCTCTATCACACGCTCATGGCTCCGACGATTTTGAATGATGTGGACGGACAATTTCGCGGACCTGATGAAAAAGTTCACACCGCCAAGGGCTATAATTATTACACCGAACTGTCGCTATGGGACACCTTCCGCGCCGAGCAACCGCTACTCACGCTCATCCAACCACAGCGTGTGGATGACATCATTAATACGATGCTCGACCATTACACTATTTTCGGCCAAGGCACCCTGCCCGTCTGGACCGAAGGCGGCAAAGAAAACTGGTGCATGATCGGCAACCACGCCATCCCCGTCATCACCGAGGCTTACACAAAAGGCTTCCGCAACTGGAATGCCGAAGCCGCTTTTGACGCGATGATTTCTTCCACGGAGAAAAATCGCGAGCAACTCGATTCCTATCGCAAACTCGGTTACGTCCCGGTGCAAAACAATGCCCAGACGGTCTCCAAAACTTTGGAATACGCTTATGACGATTCGTGCATCGCCCGCTTCGCCAAGCTACTTGGCAAAACTGAGCTGGCTGAAAAATACGCAGCTCATTCGCAGAATTGGCAGAATGTTTTTGATCCGTCCACCGGTTTCATGCGCGGTAAAAACGCCGATGGCAGTTGGCTCACGCCGTTCGATGACAACGCCACCGACAGCATCAACTTCAACGAATACACCGAGGCGAACGCCTGGCAATTCAACTTTTTCGTGCTGCATAACGTGCCCGCGCTGATCGGCAAACTCGGTGGGGATGAAAAATTCATCAGCCGCCTCGACGAGATGTTTGATACACAAAAGCAGATTCCCAACTTGAAAATGATTCCTGATGTCACCGGCGTCATCGGTATGTATTCCCAAGGCAATGAGCCGGATCATCATGTCGCGTATCTCTACAACTACGCCGGCCAGCCGTGGAAAACGCAGACGCGCGTGCGGCAAATCGCCAATCTGCTCTACAACAACACGCCGGCCGGCATTTGCGGCAACGACGATTGCGGACAGACTTCCGCGTGGTTCGTGTTCAGCGCTCTCGGTTTTTATCCAGTAGATCCCGCAAGCGGCATTTACATTTTGGGAAGCCCGTTGGTCGATCAGGTCACGATCAATCTGGATGCGAAATTTGCGAAAGGGCATTCGTTCACCGTCGTAGCGAAAAATAATTCGGCCGCGAATCCCTACATTCAATCCGCCACACTGAACGGAAAAGTCATCACGCGCAGTTGGATTTCACACGCTGAAATCACGGCCGGCGGTAAATTGGTGCTGACGATGGGGCCGCAGCCGAATAAGACTTTTGGCGCGGCGGCGGCAGATCGTCCGCCCAAGATTTAGCCCCGGAACAGCGTTCTGTTTCATCTTATGAAAATTAAATCCTTGTTCGCCATCGGCTATCTTTGCGCACTGACAGCTAACAACTACGCCGCCGACTTGTCGGCAACTGCGACGGAGTCCTACCAGATTCGAAATAAAAAATTTTGCAACCTGCTCCGTCCCGAAAATGCCAGCAACAAGGAAGGCGCGCGGATTGTGCTTTACCCCGCCGAACCGTGGAAGTGCATGACGTGGAAATTACGGCCAGCTGGCGAAGCGATTTACACCGTGCAAAATCATTTCACGAGCAAGACGTTCACCCTTAACACCAGCAGTGGCGGCACGAATGTAATTCAAACTGCCTTCGCCAAAGAGGTTGGCGAACGTCCCTTGTGGCGGTTCACAAAACTGACGGATGGCGTGTATCGAATCAACGAAACCAAATCAGGCGCAGCGTTGACGGCAGTGGAAAGCGATGGCTCCGTTCGCGTGACGGTCGCGCCGTGGCAGGATAAAGACGAACAAAAATGGGAACTGCAGAAGACTGATCCGGCTAGCTTGACGATGTAAGCTAAGACATCAGACGTTCCATCAACCGAATCAGCAACCCACCTCCTTGGCGTTTGCTGATAAACTTAAGAAAAGGAGCACGGCGAATTTCAAACTCGCCGCGCTCCTCTGCAAACTACTTCGTCAGGAATTTATAGATAATGGTGTTGTGATACGTTTCGCCTACATGCAGCACAACGGACGGGAAGTTGTCGTGATTCGGTGAATCAGGATAATGCTGCGGCTCCATGCAGAAGCCGTTGCGGAACTGATACACGCGACCACTTTTGCCAGTGATGACGCCATCCAGAAAATTACCGGAGTAAAATTGCAGGCCGGGTTCCGTGGACCAGACTTCCAGCACACGGCCAGTGGTCGGCTCCGTGACGCGGGCATCAAGACCGAGTTCACCCATCGGATGGTTGACGACCCAGTTGTGATCGTAGCCTTTGCCGAATTTCAACTGCTCGTCGGCTTGACCGATGCGCGCACCGATGGTCGTTGGTTTGCGGAAATCAAACGGCGTGCCTTCGACAGGTTTCAATTCACCCGTGGTGATCAGCGTTTCGTCAACGGGCGTGAATTTGTCCGCATTCAGATAAACTTCGTGATTCAGGATATCGCCCTGCCCCGCGAGGTTGAAGTAACTGTGCTGCGTGAGATTCGCCACGGTGTCTTTATCGGTCGTCGCAGTGTAATCGAGACGGATGGCGTTGTCGGCGGTGAGCGTGTAAAGCGCCTTCACAGTAAGATTACCGGGGTAACCTTCTTCGCCATCATGGCTGACGTAGGTGAGTTCGAGCGTCTGACCCGCTTCCGAGCAACCGGGCTTGGCTTGCCACACAACTTTGTCGAAACCCTTCACGCCGCCGTGCAATGAGTTCGGAACATTATTCGTCGCGAGCGTGTAGGTGACGCCATTCAAGGTGAAGTGGCCTTTGGCGATGCGGTTGCCGTAGCGCCCAATCAACGCACCGAAATACGGCGTGTTGGTGACGTAGCCATTCAAGCTATCGTAGCCGAGCACTACGTCGCCGAACTGGCCGTTTTTATCCGGCACCTTGAGCGATTGGATAATTCCACCGTAGGTCATGATGCGCGCTTCGACGCCGTTTTTATTTTTCAACGTGTAGAGCGAGACGGGCGTGCCATCGGGCGTGGCCCCGAAAGCCTGTGGTTTATTCAGGTAGCAAGATTTCTGCGTGGCGCAGCCGGTGAATAGTGCAGCCACCAGCGTGGCAGACAACAAAGCCAGTTGAGTTTGTGAATTGGTTTTCATTTTTAGTTTTTAATTAGTAGTTGAAACCGAGGGACGGCCGATCTTGTGACCAATCGCGCCGTAAAACGCGACGTAAGCATACGCAATCAGCGGAACGATGAAGGACAATTGTAGGTTTTTGGTCGAGTCGGCGATATAGCCCATCGCCAATGGTAGCACTGCACCGCCAAGAATCGCCATCACCAGCAACGACGAAACCTGACTCTTGTAAATGCCCGTGCCCTCCAGCGCGAGTGAGAACGTATTCGACCAACCGATGCTGGTGAACAAGCCGATGGCGACCACGCACCACATTGCCAGCGGACCGCCCGCGATGATAGCCGTGACCAACAACGCGCAGACCGTCAGCGAAAAGATCGTGAGCGTCCGCCCGGCCTGGGCCTTGCCAAATTGGAACAGCAACCAGCAGAGGCCGATGAACGGCAGATATTTTCCGAACACCGGCGCGTTTGCCTTGAAGCTCTCCGCCCAAAGGCCGAAGATATTGCCGCCGTTGTGCAGCGCATCCAGCGGGGCGCTCTTGGCGATCCACAGCAGCAGATAAGCCAGCAGCGGAATGACGATCAACAGCAATTGTTTTTTGGCTTTTTGCATCTCACTTAATTCCACCGCTGCCATGAAGCGGCCAATCATCAGTCCGCCCCAATAGATCGCGACGTATTTCGCCGCTTCATCCGCCGAAAGACCGGCGACGGTTGGCTGGCCAAGGTAATTGATGATGGCGCTGCCGATGGAAACTTCGCCGCCGACATACATGAAAATGGCCAGCGCGCCGAGCTGGACATGCGGATACTTCAGCGCGCCCACGCCCGGTTCAATTTTTCCTTCGCCGACATGGGGCAGGTGAATGCAGAAAAACACCGCAGACAAAACAAGGAAGACCACGCAGAAAGCGAGATAGGGCACTTTGACCGAGTCGGCTCCGTGTGCGCCAGTCTTGGCAAAATATTGAAATATTAGATAACCACCAATCAGTGGTCCGATGGTTGTGCCAACGGAATTAAATGCTTGCGCCAGATTCAGCCGGCTGGACGCGGTCCGTTCCGGGCCAAGAATGGTCACATAAGGATTCGCCGCAATTTGGAGCATCGCAAAACCAAGTCCGACGACGAATAGGCCGGCGAGAAACAGCGGGTAAGAAAGTTGGGTTGCTGCTGGCCAGAATAACGCGCTGCCCGTTGCCGCAATCAAGAGTCCGACGACCACGCCATTTTTGTAACCGATCCTGGCAATGGGATCACCCGCGATGGCAGAAATGATGAAGTAAACCAGGGAGCCAATAAAATAAGCGCCAAAGAATGCCAGTTGGACAAACATGGCGTGATAATAATCCAGCGTGAAAGCCTCCTTGAAGCGCGGAATCAAGATGTCGTTGAAAACCGTCATGAACCCCCACATGAAAAACAAAACGGTCATGATCGCAAACGGGCCGCGATATGTCTGATTGTTATCTATGGAAACTGAACCGGTCGCATTTGAGGCGGGGATGGTGGCCATATAAATTGTCGGCGGATTTTAGTTGGCTGGGTTCAGTCGAGTTGCAGTTTTTGCCGTGGCTGGGAAAAAAGTTTCATGGTTTCAATTTGAAGTTATCGGTTCAAAACGTAATCACGCTACCGCGATCCACTGATTCCTGGGCCTTCAGGCACATCTGCACGGACCACTTGCCATCCTCGCCGGTTGCGGAAAGCGCGGCACCGTTGCGGACGGCCCGGGATACAACTTCAATCTGATCCACCAATTCATAAACTTCGCCGGTTAATTTGGTGATGGGTATTTCCTTCAAGATATCGCCGTTGGAATGGCGCAGCGAAAATGTGGGGTGGAAGGTGCGGTCAAACGCCCCGCTCCAGGTGGCCCACAACGCGCCTTTGGTGCCGGTGATTTTGACGACCTGATGATGTTCAAACGCGCTCAAGGTTTGCGATATGACGGCGTAAGCGCCATGTGAAAAATTGATGATGGCACTGAAATTGTCCTGCAATTCCGGGTACTCTGACCGCCGCGCGTTGGCCCGGGCATAGACGCTTTGCGGATTTCCCAGCGATGAAAAATACCAGCGGGCCAGATCGAAGAAATGAATCGGCTCCTCCAAAATCCAGTTGCCCACCCGCGCAATATCGTAACGCCATCCGTCGGTGCCTTGACGATAGGGATTGCGCCACAACTCAATAAGCGCGTATTGCGGTTCGCCAATCGCACCGGAGTCTATCATCTCCTTGACCTTGCCCCAGAGCGATGACAGGCGGAACTCGTGTCCAATCGCTAGCAAGCGTTTTTGTTGTTTTGCCAGTTGGATGAGTTCCTCGCAATGCGCCAGATTTGCCGACATCGGTTTTTCCAGCAACAAATGTTTGCCTGCGCGCAAAACCGCTGAGCCGACTTGATAATGCAAATCGGTAGGCAGAACAACATCGACAACATCAATGTCCGGTCGTGCCAGCATTTCCCGATAGTCAGCGACTATCTGCGCCGCGGGATGGTTGGCTCGCGCCTCGGCCTGGGTTGAATCGGACCGCGCCGCAATGGCGACCAATTCCGATTCTGTGCATTCTGAAATTGCCCGCGCATGGTGTTTGCCCCAGGCACCATAACCAACCAGGCCAAAGCGAACTTTTTTCATAATCAAACGCGAATCAAACCAGCCTCCAAGGTGAACGGAATTTACGGGTGAGGAGTTGGGAAGCCTCCTTGTCGTCGAGGATTGTTTCAGACTTCACATCCCATTTCAGTTTGCGCCCGACCAACATGGAAATAAGTCCTAGATGGCCGGGAATCGTGGAGTGATGGGCGGTATCCACCGGCGTGATTGTTGGCTCGCGGGATTTGACACAGGCCAGAAAATTTGCGTGGTGGTTGTCTGACTCGTAAAGCTTCACCTTCCGCAATTCTTCCGGCATCTGCTTCCATCGCCGCCATTCCACATTGGAAGCATTAAAACTTCCACGGTCCACATGCACCCAGCCTTCCGTGCCGATCCACTTGGTGCCGCTTTTGATGTCCGGATATCCGCCGGCGATGGTCATGTCTATTCCCCGGGGATACTTGAGTTCAATCCGATAGACCTTGGCGGCATCCCAGACTCCGCCTTTGGGCGGGAACTCACCGTGACCTTCAACTTCCGAAGGGCCGGAGTTGTCAAAGTCACATCCCCAATGGGCAATATCCACATGATGCCCTGACCAATCCATTAACTGGCCGCCGCCAAAGTCATAATTCCAACGCCAATGGCGGTGCAATCGGGCCGAGATGTAGGGAATCTTTTGCGCGGGGCCGACCCAGAAATCATAATCCAATTCCGACGGCGGCTCCGTGGGCAGCATATGATCCTTCTCGCTGACTTCGGCATTGTTGTAGCCACGAGGCAGGCCGACTTCCACGCGCTGAATAATCCCGATGAGACCATTGCGGACGATTTCGGCCGCCTTGTGGAATGACTTTACAGAACGTTGCCAGGAACCGGTCTGCCAGATGCGGTTGTGCTTATGAACCGCATGGACAATCGCTTGTTGCTCGGCGACGGTATGGGCCAGAGGTTTTTCTCCGTAAATATCTTTTTTCTGCCGTGCCGCTTCCACTGCTGCCAAGGCGTGCCAATGATCCGGCAGGGC
>CAIWFB010000245.1 GCA_903911825.1 uncultured Verrucomicrobia subdivision 3 bacterium | reverse complement strand
GTGAAGCTCGCCTACATTTACATCCGCGGCGAAATGCCGGAAGGTGCGAAAATTCTGAATCGCGCCATCAAGGAAGCTCACGCAAAAAACTTCCTCGGCAAGAACATTCTCGGCACCGGCTACGATCTGGAGATTTACGTTCATCGCGGCGCAGGTGCTTACATCTGCGGCGAAGAAACCGGTCTCATCGAATCGCTCGAAGGCAAGCGCCCGTATCCGCGCATTAAGCCGCCGTATTTTCCGGCGATCCTCGGTTTGTGGATGTGCCCGACAATCGTCAACAACGTCGAGACGCTCTGCAACGTGAAGCACATCGTCGCGATGGGCGGCGCGGAATTCGCCAAGCTTGGCACGCCGAACAACACCGGCACGCGTATCGTCAGCTTGAGCGGTCACGTGAAACGTCCCGGCTATTACGAAATCGAAGTCGGCAAAGCGACATTGCGCGAATTGCTCTATGACAAAAATTTCGGCGGTGGTCTCCTTGACGGTCGTCAGCTCAAAGCAATTATTCCTGGCGGTTCATCCTCGAAAGTTTTGAAGGCGGGCGAAAAATTCAAGCTCAAGAAAAAGGACGCCGAGGGTAAAGAGATTTTGGTCGAGACCGATATGCTCGATCTGCCTTACGACTTCGATTCGCTCGCGCAGGCCGGCACGATGTCGGGCTCCAGTGCGATCATCGTCATGGACGACAGTGTGGACATCGTCAAGGCGCTTGCGAACTTGTCTGAATTTTACGCGCACGAAAGCTGCGGCCAGTGCACGCCCTGCCGCGAAGGTTCGCTCTGGATGAACAAGACGCTCCAACGCCTCACGCATGGTGAAGGTCGCGCGAGCGATGCTGATTATCTCGGCAAGATCGCCGACAACATTCCCGGCGGCCGCACGATCTGCGCGTTCGGCGAAGCCTGTTCCTGGCCGGTGCAAAGTTTTCTCGCGAAGTTCAAGGACGAATTCGTCGCCAAAGGTGCCGCCGATGAGGCCCGTCGCGCGAAGGAAATTGAAGCGCCGGCTGAACACAAACAATTGGAATCTGCGCAACACTGAATTATGAGCGCCGCCACTGAAACAGTTTTTATCGAAGCGCTTTCGTTGCCGACGAAAGAGCGCGCGTTGCTTGTGGAAAAATTGCTTTTGAGCATCGAGCCGACGGAAGGCTCGCCGGAAATTGAAGCGGCTTGGAAGCGCGAGGCGTTGGATCGGTGCCGGGCTTTTGACGCCGGGCAAATGACGGAACGCGATGCGTCTTATGTGTTGAACGACGCATATCGGAAAGTGAAATGAAACGGCTGACGTATCTCTCCATTGCGGAGCTGGAACTGGCCGAAGCAGCAAATTTTTATGACGAAAGACAGCCGGGTGTCGGAAGACATTTTTTGGATGCCGTTCGGGAAGCTGGTGAAAACATTCGCCGGAATCCTGAATGGTGGCCTGTCTTTGAGTCGCCCGTTCGCGGCTGCCGCGTTTATCCGTTTCCCTACCGGCTGCTCTATCGCGAACTGCCGGATCGCATTCAAATTGTCGCCGTGTATCATTCCAGCCGCCGGCCGGATGGCTGGAAAGATCGCTTGAAATAAAATGTCCACCGCCGCCACAACTGAAACGAAGCCCGCGCCGACCGCGATTGAAAAAATCAAGGTCAAGGTGGACGGGCGCGAAATTGAAGTGCCGCGCCTCACGGCCGACTGGTCGGGCAAGCTCACGACCACCACGATGATTCAGGCGTGCGAGCTGGCGAAGACCGATGTGCCGCATTATTGCTGGCATCCGAAATTGCCGGTCGTCGGCAACTGCCGCATGTGCCTCGTGGAATTCGGCACGCCGGCGATGGGTCCGGACCGCAAGCCGGTGATGAACCCCGACGGCACGCCGAAGATCGCCAAGTCGCCACGTCCGGCGATTTCCTGCGCGACGCCGATTTCGCCGGGCATGGAAATTTACACGAAGACGCCCGCCGTGAAGCAGATGCGCGAAGGTGTCCTCGAATCGCTGCTCATCAATCATCCGCTGGACTGCCCGATTTGCGATCAGGCGGGCGAATGTAAGTTACAGGAATATTCAGTTGACTACGGTCAAGCCGAAAGCCGCTTCGTCGAAGCAAAAGTTC
>CAIWFB010000244.1 GCA_903911825.1 uncultured Verrucomicrobia subdivision 3 bacterium | reverse complement strand
CGTTTTTTGAACTGGCCGATGATTTCGCTGATCTTGTTGCGGATCGGCGACGGATCAATCTCGATACGATCATAGACCGTGGCGAGCTTGCGCAAGAGCGTCTTCGTGATTTTGCGGTTGGCAGGAATGATGATCTCGCCAGTCTCACTGTTGACGACGTCGAGCGGAATTTTTTCGCCGAGCAAAATGTTGCTCAACGCTTCCGTCAATTGGTCTTCCAGTTCGGTGGTCTTCTTCTTGTGATCGTCTTCAATCTGCTTCGCGTGGCGTTTTTCTTCGCTGGACGCTGACTTGGAGGTGCGTTCGCCGTCTTTTTTGGCGGAAACTTTCACGTCCATCACGATGCCGTAAGTTCCCGAAGGAACCTTGAGCGACGTGTCCTTAACATCAGCAGCTTTTTCACCGAAGATGGCGCGGAGCAAACGTTCTTCCGGCGCGAGTTCCGTTTCCGACTTCGGAGTGATCTTGCCGACGAGGATGTCGCCGGGTTTCACTTCCGCGCCGATGCGGATGACGCCGTCAGTGCCGAGATTCTTCAACGCTTCATCACCGAGATTCGGGATGTCGCGCGTGATTTCTTCCGGTCCGAGTTTCGTGTCGCGGGCGGCCACTTCAAATTCATCAATATGGATGGAAGTGAAGATATCGTCCTTACAGATTTTCTCGCTGATGAGAATCGCGTCCTCGAAGTTGTAACCGTTCCACGGCATGAACGCCACTAGCGCGTTACGACCGAGAGCCAATTCACCGCCCTGCGTGCAGGGACCGTCGGCGAGCACTTGACCCTTCTTGATGCTGTCACCTTTCTCTACCAGAATTTTCTGGTTGATGCAGGTTGCGGCATTGGAACGCATGAATTTGCGCACAGGGTAAACATGCACGCCGCCTTCGGGATCATGCTTGATTTTCTTTTTACCTTCCGGCAAATGGCCGTTGGAGGTGATGATGATTTGGTTACCGTTGACCGAGGCAACTTTGCCTGCGTCATCCGCGACCAATACCGCACGCGAGTCGCGAGCGACGCGGTCTTCCATGCCCGTCGCAACCAGCGGCGCCTCAGTAACGAGGAGCGGCACGGCTTGGCGTTGCATGTTGGAACCCATCAAGGCACGGTTAGCGTCATCGTGTTCCAAGAACGGAATCAGCGATGCAGCAATCGAGACGAGCTGCTTCGGCGATACATCCATGAAGTCAACTTTGACCGGTTCCACGTCGATGAATTCGCCACGTTGGCGGCAAACGACGCGGTCGGTGGTGAAGTGACCTTTTTCATCCATTACGGAATTCGCCTGCGCGACCGTGAATTGTTCTTCACGATCCGCCGTGAGATATTCAATTTCAGTGGTCACCCGGCCGTCCTTGACCTTGCGGTAAGGCGTTTCGAGGAAACCGAATTCATTGATACGGGCGAACGTCGCGAGGGACGCGATCAGACCGATGTTTGGTCCTTCCGGCGTTTCAATCGGACAGATACGACCATAATGCGACGGGTGAACGTCGCGGACTTCAAACCCTGCACGATCACGCGAGAGACCACCAGGCCCAAGCGCCGACAAGCGGCGTTTGTGGGTCAATTCGGCGAGCGGGTTAATTTGATCCATGAACTGCGACAATTGGCTCCGGCCAAAGAAATCGCGGATCACAGCGGAAAGGGCTTTCGGGTTGATGAGCTTTTGGGGCGTCATCGCTTCGACCGTTTGATCGAACAGCGTCATGCGTTCCTTCACCAAACGTTCCGTGCGAGACAGACCCACGCGGCACTGGTTGGCCAGCAACTCACCCACTGTGCGGATACGACGGCTACCTAAGTGATCAATGTCGTCAAGTGAGCCTTCGCCCTTCTTGAGTTTCAAAAGATACTTAGTCGCAGCAACCAAATCTTCTTTGGTCAGAATGCGGCTATCACCCTTCATGCCCAACTTCTGATTGATCTTGTAACGACCAACGCGACCGAGGTCATAACGTTTTTCGTCGAAGAACAAACGTTTGATGAGCGCGCGGGAGTTCGCTGCCGTCGGGGGATCGCCAGGGCGTAGACGACGATAGATGTCCTTGAGGGCTTCTTCTTCGTTTTTAGCCGGATCTTTCTTGAGGCATTTGATCATGTTACCCTCGTCCACCGAGGTGTCCACGACCTTGATTTTGCTGATGCCGAGTTCGGCAATCTGCTTGACGACGGCCTTCGAGAGCGGCTCAAAAGCGCGCGCCACAACGAGACCTTT
>CAIWFB010000243.1 GCA_903911825.1 uncultured Verrucomicrobia subdivision 3 bacterium | reverse complement strand
CGATGAGGGCAAAAGCGTCGGTAAAACGATGTGTTATGGACAGAGTCTTCGGTAGTCGGGCGGGTGGGCATAAAACACCGACATCAAGATCATTGGTTTCCAACGCTGCAAGAATAGCGCCGCTTGCTTGATAGGAAACGTGATACCCCACCTCGGGGGCTTGTCGGAGATTGGCGTGAAATAAACCAGGTAGGTGTGCCAGACCGATGGAGCGCGAAACCCCAACTCGAATCTGCTTCCGCGCGTCTGTGAAATCTTCCTTCAGCCGCCGTAACGACTCGTCCACGTTGCCCAGTAACCGAGTTGATTCTTGAAAAAGGAATTCTCCGGCCTTGGTTATACGGACACTTCTGGTTGTGCGCTCCAGTAAATCAACTCCCAGACTGGTTTCTATTCCTTGAATCTGGCGGGTGATGGCGCTTTGGGTTAGTCCGGCTGCCTGTGCTGCCTTGGTGAAACTGCGGTGCTTCACGACAAGGTGAAATAGCGACAGTTCGTATAAATCGAATGGTGATGTGTTTAGGAAGTCATTCACAAATTGCAATAATGTATGCAACTAATGAATTTTTATCAATTCTGGTTTGCTGGCATCGTCAAAGCGTGAAAGGAAAAACATGGCTGATAAACATCTAAAGAATCCAGAAAACGTATTGGGTCGTTTTTATGTAGATAATACCTGCATCGATTGCGACCTCTGTCGACAGATAGCACCACATTCGTTCAAACGCCACGATGAAAGCGGATACTCCTACGTTTTCAAGCAACCGGAAACGCCCGAAGAGATTGCCCAAGCCGAGGAAGCTGTGACTTCCTGCCCAACCGAAACGATCGGGAACGATGGCGATAGTTAGAAAGCAAAACTGCGCGATGCACTTCAAGGCATCGCGCAGTTTTTGAGATGGAATCATTTCCCCGCCAACCGCTGCGCCGTCTCGACGAGCGTCAGGAATTCCGCCCGATAACCTTCCGGGTCATTGCCCAGATTCGCACGGGTATGTTCCCACACGCTGTTGAAGGTCGCTTCCCCTTTGTAAGGCGACTGGCGCAGCAACATCCCGAACTCCGCCACGGCGGCGGCGAATTTGAAATCCGTCGAAGCGCGGTTGTAGCTCTTGTCCGCGTCTTTGATGGGCGTGCTCAAGAGTCGGCTCGTGTCGCCGTCCGGTTGTTTGTAGCGCAACTTGAGCGTCAGCAATTCATCGCTGCCTGAGGCCACGGCGGGCTTGGCCGGCTTTTGATATTTGAGCGGGTCCACGCCGGGCGTTTCGTCCGCCGCGCCGGCGGGCACGACTTCGTAAAGCGCCGTGACGGTATGGCCTGCGCCGATTTCGCCCGCGTCTTTCTTGTCGTTATTGAAATCTTCCTTCGCCAGCAAACGATTCTCGTAGCCGATGAGCCGGTAGCTGTTCACCTGGGCGGGATTGAATTCGATCTGGATCTTCACGTCCTTGGCGATGGTCACCAACGTGCCGCTCATCTGTTCGACGAGCACCTTGCGACCTTCGTTGAGGTTATCAATGTAGGCGTAGTTGCCGTTGCCTTTGTCGGCGAGGGTTTCCATGGTGGAATCTTTGTAATTGCCCATGCCGAAACCGAGCACGCTCAAGAACACGCCGCTCTTAGCCTTGTCCGTGATGAGCCGCGTGAGGTCGCCCTGACTGGTGGTGCCCACGTTGAAATCGCCATCGGTGCAGAGAATCACCCGGTTCACGCCGCCTTGGATGAAATTCTCCGTGGCCGTTTCGTAAGCGAGCTGAATGCCTGCGCTGCCGTGCGTGGAGCCGCCCGCTTGCAACCGTTCCAGCGCCGTGAGAATCGTCGCCTTGTCGCGGCCCGAAGTTGCCGGCAACACCTGACCCGCCGCTCCCGCATACACCACGATGGACACGCGGTCATTCTCCGTGAGCTGACGCGTCAGTAATTTCAGCGATTCCTTGAGCAGCGGCAGTTTCGCGGGTTCGTTCATCGAACCGGAGACATCGATCAGGAACACCAGATTGCTCGGGGGCCGTTGGTTGCGGGCGATTTCGCGGCCCTTCAAACCGATGCGCACGAGGCGATGTTCCGTGTTCCACGGGCAGCCCGCCACTTCCGCGTTCACCGAGAACGGCACGTCGCCCTTCGGCTGCGGATAATTGTAGCTGAAATAATTCACCAATTCCTCGATGCGCACCGCGTCCGGCGGCGGCAATTGGTTCTCCGTGAGAAACCGCCGCACGTTCGCATACGAAGCCGTATCCACATCGATCGAGAACGTGGAGAGCGGATTCTCCAGCGCGGTGAGGAACGGGTTGTCATTGATCGCCGCGTAGGCTTCGGTGTTCATAGGCGCGGATTGTTTTAGCCGGAAAAATGCCTTGGATTTATCCGCAGCTTCCGTTTTGCGGTCCGCTAATTTGCCTTCAGCATAAAACCAATCTTTCTTGGCCCGGCTAGGTTCGCTCGCAGTCGATGCTTGGCCTGAAGCGTCATAATAAGCGTTTACCGAGCTAGCGATGTTGAATGGTTGATTCGCCGCCACGCTAGCGGGTGCAATGGAGCCATTGAGCCCGTGGGCAAAGTTTGCGGACTGATCGACCGAACGGGTGCGGGCGCTGGTTTTGAAAAGGTCGGAATCAGACGCCAGCCCAAGTTTTTGCCCCTCGCCGCCAGCCCCACCACCGCCGCCGCTACGAGCATAACGAACGCCGCTCGTGAGCCCGTCCTGCGCAGGTTTAAGTTCAGGCATGACCGTAGCAGTCACTGCCGTCGGCGCGGCGTAGAGCGGCAGTGATTCGCTCACCGGCGGAGCCACTGTGGGCGCTGGCGCTGCGGGAATTTCTTGGGGCACCGCCGCTATCTCTTGATCCAGCGCGCGCTGCCGGGCTTCACTCAATTTTGCCATCCGCTGCGACTTGTTTTTCGCTTTCGACAACGCGGGCAACAACATCGCTGCCAGCACCGCCACAATGGCGATTACCGCCAGCGCTTCCACCAAGCGAAAGCTCGGGAACCACTGCCGCGTCCAGAAACTTGGCGCATCCGCCGCGCGGATCTTCTGTTGTAACGCCCGCGTCTGTTCCGCCGTGAGCGCCGGACATTCCTCGGTCTTCAGTTCGCCTTCGAGGAGCAGCGCCGTTTGCTGCACTTCCGCCACCCACTGCCGGGCGGCGGCGTTTTCGGTGATCACTTTTTCCACTGCGCCGCGTTCCGCCGCGTCGAGTTCGTTCAACGCGTAGGCGGTCAACTTGGCTTCATCAAATTCAGGTAAATTGTTTTTCATAACGTGCCTTGGGGGTTGAAGATTAGACCGTGCCTTCCGTTTCCGTCATTTGCTGACGCAGGGTTTTGAGCGCGGTGTGGATGAGAAAACCCACATTCGTCACCGATAATTTCGTGACACCGGCGATTTCCTTGTAGCTGAGTCCGTTTTGAAATTTCAGCCGCACGACCTCTTGCTGGTTCGGCGGCAGATGCTTCATCAACCGCAGAGCGCGGCTGGTGCTTTCGTTGTGTTCCGCCTGCGCGGCGGGGGAAGTTTCGCGGCTTGGTTGCGCGGCGAGTTCCAGATCATCGAGTGGTTTCATGCGTTGTTCCTTTCGTTGGAGGTCGAGCGCACGGTTGCGGCAAACGGTGAAAAGCCATTGGGCCAGGTGGCCCTCAATTTTGGCGGGATCTTCGGCACACAGCCGGAGAAAGGTGTCTTGCACCACGTCACGGGCGCGGTCGAGGTCGCCCGTGATCTGTGTGGCGTAGCGCATCAGCGGGCCTTCATGCTCGCGCAACGCCGCCTTGATCCAATCCGACTTGGTTTCAGTCATATCGATTTCCCTACGTTTGTCTGCCATGCGTCCATCCAGAGAGACAACGGATGAGCCGGAGTTTTATTAGACGGGAAAGCAAAGAATTTTGCAGCCCTCAATTCTGTCAGCCCCGTCTGGAGCAAAATCCATGGGTGTCCGCTCCACTGGCGCTGGGGAAAAACTCCAGAGGACTGGAGCACTCCAAGACGCTTCGCTGTGGGTAGGGCGGGCAGTCCTCTGTCCGCCGTCGATTGCTAACGAACGCATTCGGGTTCACCACAACGGCGCGCCAGCGTCTTGGAGTGCGGCGGCCCTCCGCCGCTTTGGCCTTAGGGTGACAATTTTTCGCGGTGCGGCAGATGGTCGCGGTTCCAGCGACTCAACGCTGCGTCGCTGGTGTCTTCAAAAAGAAATTTCAGCGTCGGCGATTCCACGTGGCCGTCGCAAAAGACCACGTTGGCTTTGCCTTGGTGGCGTTGAGGGTCCATATCGTCAATTGTGAAATACGGGAAAGGACCTCGCCAAATAAGTTCGATTGATTTGCCGAAAACATCGCCAATGGCAATCATGTCCGAAGGCGCTACCACCCCAGAATCTGTAACCGGAGTTTGAGAACGCGTGCTTCCACCGAGACCAAGGTTGTCATCGACATAGGAATTCTGGACAACGCCAATTGCATTATAGCCGTAACAAACTGGATACGCGTCATCAACTTTGAGCCATCGCGCGGTCGGACAGCGCCAGACACCAGTGAGAATGAAATCTTTCATCGGCCGGTTATCATTCAGACCTTTCTGTGCCAATTGATCCATCCAAGTGGCGTGTGGATTTTCCAAAGGATAGGCGTGCTCCTCGGCCAGAATCGTCTGCAAACCAAGCCCAAGTTGATGAAGATTATTGACGCATTGAATTCTCTGCGCTTTTCCTTTCGCATGTGAAACCGCCGTCAGCAACAGTGCCGCCAGAATCGCGATGATGGCGATGACGACCAAGAGTTCCACCAGCGTCAAAGCTGAGTTCGCTCTTGGTCTATGGGAGTTCATTTCCCCAATCATATTTGAAAAGATTTAAGGTAAAAGTTTTTCCCGGTGCGGCAGATGGTGGTGGCCGTCTGCAAAGACTTCCAGCGCGCCAAGGCCGCGTCGCTGGTGTCTTCAAAAAGGAAGCTCAACGTCGGCGATTCGACGTGGCTGGCGCAAAGGACTGCGTTGGCTTTGGCTTGGTGGCGGAAACACGAAAAAAATTTCCAGCTAACGAACCAATTGATGCACCACTACTTCAAAGCCGGGAGCGCATAGCTTTAATGCCATTTCATCAATTTCTCTGCATATCTTTTCGCTGCACCAAAATTCAATATCCGTCCGAATAACAATCAGAACAATTTTCCTGTCTGTTGGGACATCAAATTTCTCCAATTGTTCTCGCGCATTTCTGATGTCGTCGAGGAATTTATTTTTGAATCCTTCCGATAATCCTTGAGTAAGGTCAAGCACCGGCGGCGGAAATACCTTGCGCCTATGAATTTCTTGTTCAGAACAGTTGATGGTTTTAACTTCCAGTATAGCTTTAGAAGTGCTGGATTTTCCAAAGAGTTCAGGTGTTCGTTTGGCCTGCTTGTCGTGCCGAGCCACAAACTCAATGTCGGTGTAACCTTGTTTGGAAAGCCATTCATAGCCGAAGGCTTCATACAAATGGTTAAACAACTGACTCCATTGTCGCCGTGGATGTTTTTGAGTGACCAGAGGCAGGGCTTTTTCCTTTAATTGTTTCCAAGCTTCACTGTCCAATCGTTCCAAAGCATTTTCCAATGGGTTGAAGGACATTCGTGTTAGCTCACGTTCGTAAGTGAAATGCTTTTGAAAGACCTTTGCAAAATAGTTGTCTGGGTGAGATTGATCGCTCAACTCATACAATTCATAAAACCTTGGAAATTCATTTTGCCACATGGTATTTCCTAACGAATCAACAAAAGGAATGATACTAAAGATTTTTACTTGGTTGGCAGGAATTTTAAAGCGAATCAACCATGATTATTTACCAGAAAGATACGCTTGGACTTTTTCTGCTTCTGCGCCAGAAACTTGCCCGACGAGCTTCCCGTTGCTTTTTAGACGAACATAGAAAACCCCTCCATTTCTTTCATAGTTAGCCTCATCCAATCGGACTTTATTTATGTTCTCGTTGCCCCACCAAACGGTTATTGTGTCAGAACCTTGGATAGGTTGAGTTTCTTTTATTATTATGGGAGAAGACTCGATGGAGCTCTGATTTTCTTTTGTTGTATCCTTCGCTCCTGTGGGGTTTCGAAATTGTTTCGTTTGGTCAGGGATTGATGCCGACACGGCTGGATTTGAGTGATGCTCCCAAAAGAGAACAAAAGCTAGGCAAAAAGTTGTGAATGCAAAGAAAATGGCCAGAGTCTGACTTGACAGTAGCTTGATGGATGACTGCTTTAGGGGCGAGGTTTTCGGCACTGTTGCTCCGACCGCTTGTGCTTGCGCCTTCAGCGGTAGTGGTGGCGGCGCGAAAAGCTTTGTTTCAAGTCCGCAATGCGGGCAGGCAATCATTTGTCCGTCCATTGCTGAGTCGAACGCAATATGCCCATTGCAAAACTGACAACTACATTTGGCTTCGGTGCTCATATTGTTTCCATTGTGTTAAAATACTCAATCGTCACAAGCCCATGTCGTCCATCTCAAAATTTCACGCCATCGCGCGGGCGATGCTGTTCCACCACGGATCGTGCAGTTCGGTGAGCGGGGCGGAGAATTCGCCGCTGGCGGTTTTCACCGTCAGCTTGTCGCCGCCGACTTTGCCGATCTGCACCGCAGGCACGCCCATGAGCTTGGCGCGTTCGACTACTTTCACGGCGTCGAGCGGTTTGCAACTGATGACGACGCGGGATTGCGTTTCGCCGAAGAGCAGGGCATCTAGGCGCGCCCCTTTATTTGTAGCAGCCGACGTGAGTCGGCTCTGACTATTCTCCGAGTTTGAATGGAGCGGACTCACGTCCGCTGCTACGAGATCAATCGTCGCCCCAATCAATCTTGGCGTGTCGCGGGCGATGAGCTGGCTGATGCAGCTTTCCGCGAGCGCGACGGCCAGGCCACCTTCGCTGCAATCGTGCGCGCTCTTCACGAGGCCGGATTGGATCAGGCCGATGAGCGTGGTGTGTAGCGTCTTCGCGACTTCGAGGTCGCAACGCGGCGGTGAGCCGTTCTTCTGGCCATGAATCACCTGCAAATAAGCGCTGCCGCCGAGGCCGAAAATCGGATCCGACATGTCCACCGCGTTGCCGAGCAGAATGATGGCGTCGCCTTCGTCTTTGAACCATTGCGAGGTGACGTGCTCCAGCTTCTCGATGAGGCCGACGACGGAAATCGTGGGGGTCGGGTCAATCGGTCCGGCGGGATTTTGATTGTAGAGCGAGCAGTTGCCGCCGGTGACGGGTGCGTTAAACGCCTTGCAGCCTTCCGCCAGGCCGCGCACAGATTCAGAAATCTGCCAGAACAATTCCGGTTTCAACGGGCTGGGCATATTGAGATTGTCAGTTGCGCCGAGCGGCAATGCGCCGGAGCACGCAAGATTGCGACACGCCTCGGCCACGGCAATTTTCGCGCCTTCGTAAGGGTCGAGATAAACGTAGCCGCCGTTGCAGTCCACGGTCATGGCGATGAGTTTTTCGGAAACGGTCGGGTCGCCGACTTTCGCGGCGAGTTCGGCGCTCATCACGGGCAATGAGTCTGTCTTGATGCGGATCACCGCGGCGTCGCTGCCGGGCAGGACGACTGAGCCATCGCGCACTTGATGATCGTATTGGCGATAGACCCAGTTCTTGGAAGCGATGCTCGGCCACGCGAGCAGCTTCTTCAAATCTTCGGCGGGCGTCGTGGTGTCAGCGATGCCATCGAGACGGAACGCGCGAACGTCTTTCAAATAAGCGGGCTCAACTGCTTCGCGCTGATACACCGGCGATTCGTCGGCGATTTTCCGCGCGGGAATGTCCACGACGAGTTTGCCGCCGTG
>CAIWFB010000242.1 GCA_903911825.1 uncultured Verrucomicrobia subdivision 3 bacterium | reverse complement strand
CGTTGTCCAAAGCCAAAGCCAAGGCGCAAGCGATCAGTTGCCTCAACAATTCCAAGCAATGGGGACTGGCCCAGACATTGTATGTGGACGATAGCGATCAAGTGCTGCCCATGACGAAGATCCCCAACGGCACGCCCGGCACGCCCGGCGATTACAGCGAAGACACGCCGCGCTGGCTCGATCTTACCGACGTGGAATATATCAATCGCCAGAACAACACCACCTATGGCCGCGACGCGTGGTTCAATGCCCTGCCTTCTTACATTACCACCCCCCCGCTTTATATGACCGCCGTGAACTCGACCCAGAAAATCTTTAATACAGGTGGCAATATCTTCTGGTGTCCGACAGCCGTTTCTCAAGGCGTGCAAAACCTTCCCAATAAAGATTTATCCGCTCGCGCCCTATTTTCCATCGGTATCAATTCCAAACGCGTTGATCCTTACAAGCCGGATGAGAAGTCCCTAAAATTTACCGCCATCCGCAATCCTTCCGCGATGGTCGCCTTTTCTGAAAACCGCATGCGTAGCGATGACACGCCTTATGTCGGTGATCCCGCCAAAGCTGACATCCTCGGCAGTCCGCAGTGCTACACCACCCGTTTCTCCGGTCGCCACGCAAAAATGGGTAACATCAGTTTCATGGATGGCCACGCCACCGCCTACAAATACGAATACGTCGTGCTGCCGCAAAATAGCAGCGGCAAACTCGCCGCTGACCCCGGTCGCTCGGACATCAGTTGGACCTACGATGGACACGTCGTGCCCTAACTCTTAAACTTTACCCACATGAAATTCATTGCTCGTCCGTTCCTGCTGGCCTCCGTTGTCGCTGCCCTCTTGGCCAACAGCACGTTCGCCAAAGAAAGCGAACTCCACTTCCTCAAGCCCGGCAAACCCGACGCCGCCACCCTGCTCTGCCCGCCGCCGCTGATGGATTCGCCTGAGCAAGCCGCTGAAATGGAAACTGTCCGCGCCGTTTTTCACGCCGCCTGCACGGCCGATAAACAAGCCGCTTACGACGAGAAAAAATTCTCCGTCTTCAACTTCACTGCCGCCGTGGGGCCTTACTTCACCGCCACCAACTTGCCCAAGACCGCTGCGTTTTTTGAAAAAGTTCAGCTCGATGCCGAGACCGTCACCGACCTTGGCAAAGATTTCTTCCACCGCCCACGTCCCTTCACTACCGACACGAATCTGGCCAACGGTAAACTGGAAAAATCCTTCAGTTATCCCAGCGGCCATTCTACCGAATCCATGGTGCTCGCGCTTGTCCTCGCTGATCTGTTGCCGGAACAGCACGATGCCATTATCGCCCACGCCCGCTTGATGGGATGGCATCGCGTGCAGATTGCGCGGCATTATCCGTCCGATATTTTTGCAGGTCGCACACTAGCGCAAGCCATCGCCAAGGCCTACAAAAAGAGTGATGACTACGAAAAAGAATTCGCTGAAGTAAAAGCTGAAATTACGGCGGCGCAGGTAGCGGCTAAGAACTAAATCATCCCCAGCTCATCTGCCCAAACAAAAACGCGGCGGCATCGAATGATGCCGCCGCGTTGCGTTTGAAAGCTGACTTACGGATAAACCATGCGATAGAACACCGCGCCGTTGGCCGGATCCAAAGTGATGTCCACAGAATTAGTGCTCGCTGTGCCAGCCACATCCACCCACACCGAGCCGAGACCGGTGTTCAAATCACTCGTCTGCGATTGCAAGCGCCAGCCGATGTGATCCGTAGGCCAGGAGAGCGTGAGCGTATTGCCACTGACACTGGTGACGAGGTTCGTCGGCGTCTGGTTGACCGTGGTCACGGTGGCTACTTGAATTGAGCCATCCACCGCCGTGTTATCCGTCCAAGTGTAAGTCACGCTGCCCAAATTGCCCGGTAGATTCACCGTGCCAAACGTGCCGGTGATCGGCCCGCTGAAGAGCACAAAACGATCGCCCGCCACGAGTGTGGGGCCGAGGTTGGTGACCGTGAGCGTGCCGCCCAAAACGAAGCTGCCGGCGGTGATCAGGTCATTCGTGAACACGGCGTTGGTGCGGTTCAGATCCACGAGCACCGTTGCGGATGAGAAGTCAGCCACGTTGGTGATGGTCAGTTGGCCGAGCGTATTGGCGGCATTGCCGGGAGCGATACGACCACCGCTTACACTGCCGCGCAAGGTGCCGTTGCCGCGCAAGGTCTGGCCGGAAGCCAACGCCAACGCCCCGTCGGTGCGGGCGCTGGTATCAATGACACCACCCGCCACCACGTTGATGGAGGAACTGGCCGCAAGCGCGCCGCTGCCGCTCAAAGCGATTACCCCGTTGCTCACCACTGTGGTGCCGCTGTAAAGGTTATTGCCGGTAAGCGTCAAAGTGCCAGCCCCGACTTTGACGATGGAGGTCGTGGCTGAACTGCCGCCGGAACCATTCAAGATAGCACCGTCAAATGTGGTGTCCGAACCGATGGCGCCGATGACATGCGTCGTGGGTCCGTTGTTGGAAGAACCACCACGGCCGGAAAGAGTCGTGCTAGCCGAGCCCTTCAAGGCACCAAAATTATTCAGCGTCGAGCCGGAACGGATCATCAAATCCATAGTGCTAGAACCCAAATCCCACGTGGCCAGCGCACTACCAATGGCACCTTGCAAGCGGACTCCCGCTCCACCTGCATTGGCCAACGTGATGGTGCCAGAATAAGCAGCCATATCTCCGATCAAATCAAACACGCCCACGGTGACCGAGATGACTAAATTGCTGCTGCCAGTTATGTTCTTAATGCCGGTTAAGCCGCCGGCATTACCACCCGAAACTTGCGCATCAGCGGCAACGATGATGGTGTTGGCTGGTTTCACAGCACCGAGCGCAAGGTTGCCGCCGTTTAAGGTGATGTCGCCGCCGCCAGCCGCGGTGGCATTGTTTAGCGTCAAGGTTCCGGCATTCACCAGCGTGCCGCCCGAATAGCTGTTGGCCGCGCTCAAGGTTAAGGATCCGATATTAGCTTTGATCAGTGGACCAGTGCCAGCCACCGAACCGCTGTGTGTCAAAGTGATTCCGCTGGGAATAGCCACCGAACCGCTGGCGGAACCCAAGGTCAACGTGCGGGTCCAAGTCGCGTTCGGGCCGGTGTATTCCAAGGTGCCACCATCCAACAACAACGTGCCGGTCTGGCCTAGCGGGCTGGCTGTATTGTCATCCGCTAGACTGGCGACGCTGACCGTGCCCTGATTGATGCTGACGCCACCCGAAAAATTATTGGTGTTGAGGATGGTGAGTTTGCCCGCATTGGTTTTGGTGATACCGCCCAAACCACCCAAGCTGCCGGGGCCGTCAAAAACATAATTTCCGGCGGCATTGACGCTGACGGATGCCGGGGCGACGGATGCGGCGATGATGACATTGGAATTAGCTAATCCAGCAGTGCCAAACGTCACGTTGTCGCTGGTCACAAAGTGATCCAGATTGCCCGCATTCAACCAATTGGTGGTGTTTAGAACATCCCAGACATTGTTGGCGTCATTGCCCACCCACGCGACATTGGTCGGACCGCGCACCGTCACTGCAACCACGAAGGCGATGGATTTAGGGGTCGTGGTGGTGATGTTCGTCAAATAACCGGAAGGACCTGAAAGCGTGAAGCTGGAGAAATCTCCGTTGAACGTGCCGTAGTAATTAAACAGCGGATGAATGCTGTTGGCCGGTCCACTACCGGTGATTTCCAAGGTGTTGCTGGAACCACTGATGTTGACATCACCGGCGACGACCACAAGATCGTTGTTCGGACCAGAGGGATTGGTGGAGAGATCAAACTGGTTCACCACTCCGCCCGATTGCGTGATGCTATTGGAGAAGCTCAAAGTTCCAGTCACCGTATTGCTGCCCGGCTTCAGGATGGAAGTGGAGGCAAAAGCCACATTGCCGGTGATCACACCCATGCCAGCCAATGTTTTGTTGGCCGGAAGTGTGTAGCTAGGAGCCGAAACATCAAACGTGGCACCGCTGGCAAGAATGATTTGCGCGCTGTTATTGATCGAACCGCTCGCGCCTAACGCAAGTTTTCCGGAATTGATCACGGTATTGCCCGCATAAGTGTCAGCCGCATCCAGCGTCAAAATCCCATTGCCAGTCTTGGTCAAACTGCCGCCACCGCTCCAGATACCGTTTGCATAAATATTAAATGGATTCCCCGCCGCGTCCGCCGCTTTCACGGTGAGCGGACCGCTGACCGTGGCGTTGGCGTTGTTTGTGTAATCGGCCTTTGCAGCCAGCGTGCCTCCGCTAATGGTAAATGCGACCGTCATGTCCGTGCCAGTCGTGTTTGCAACCACGCCGTTGGTGCCAATGTAAATCGTGCCGCCGGTGAGGGCGAAGCGGGCGTAGCCATATTGAGTCACCGAAGGACCATTAAGATATATGCCCTCCGTGGTAATCGTCCCGCCGTTTACATCCAATTCGCCACCGTCGTTCGAGGCTCCATCGCTGTTACTGGTCGCGCCCTGATTATTGATGACGATACCATCCGCCCCGGTTGTTACCAAGTCTCCCCCGTTCATAACAAAAAATACCCGCCGAGTGCCCGTGGCCGGGGCGGTGCGGTCACCGATGTAGAATGCTCCGGCATTCGTCCAGATACCTCCGTTCATTCGGGAATACCCGGATGCGATGCTGGTGCCAACCTTGATGCTGCTGGAGTTGACCACAGCATTTCCTTCGATAGACACACCGCCGGCGGTCGTAGCGCGAGCAACCGTTATGTTGCCCAAGTTTGCGGTTCCACCAGTGAAGCGGAAAAATTGCCGCAAATCATTGGCGGTCACATTGAGATTAAACCCGCCCAGCGTATTGAACGTGCCATTGGTCATGAAGAACCGAGAATCACGGCTTTTCACTGCAAACTGTGAACTGATGGTGACATTGCCGTTGATGTTAGTGAAAGCTGCTCCAATATTGTTATCGCTATTTAAGCCCTCACCCAGGTTAAAATTGCCCGAATTAGTCACAATTAGCGTGCCTCCCAACACGTTGACTGCAGCACTATTCCCGGCCGTGGCAGACGAGGAAAGGATGGTGACCGCTCCCGAATTGGTCACGATGACTACGCCATTCGAGTTGATAGTGAGTATCGAATTCGTCTGCAGATAAACCGGAACCCCCGAACCGGCCGACTCAATGATAAATCCATTTGTGTTGATGCTTAACGCACCTGAATTCGTAAAACAGCCAAAACTGGCAGCCATTGGCAAATTGTAATTAACGTTTGTGCCCTTTCCGATAAACGCGGTGATGCCGGAACCCGAGGGCACCGCACCCAAACTCCAACTGGAAGCCGTATTCCACTCGCCGCCAGAAGCTGGGCCGATCCACGTAGCTAACTGCGCCGAGGCACTGAGGGCTGATGCCAATAAAGCTCCGCCAAGCAGCGCTTTGCGAAAAAAGAACAGAGGGGTTTTCATAGAGAACGGAAGTGATGAACAGACAGTTGGTTTGGTGTATGCGTTATGGGATTAGGTGACCGTCCAATGTAGTGCGCTGGGACAAAGCGTGTCAAAAGACGCGCCTCTTCCTTTTGTGCACCGGAATATGAAAATAGCGCACTCGCCCAAGTGCGCCGTTGCGGCACCGCCTGATCAATGAGCGTTGCGCTCGGACCACCGCGCGAACAACCATAGCAAATCACTCAACCGATTCAGGAAAATCAAAATCTCCTCGTTCTTCAATTCCCCCGCCACTTGTAGATCATACACCCGCCGTTCCGCGCGGCGGCAAGTGGAACGCGCCACATCCAACGCCGCCGAATTCACCGTCGCGCCCGGCGTGGCCCAGCCTTTGAAGCTCACCTTTTGCGCCTCGATCTCGTGCACCAAAACATCCAACTTCGCTGTTAGCTCCGGCGTGATGAGGTTGAAACCGTCCTTTGCATACCGCGCCAGGTCTTGCGGTAACACGCCCACTTCGCCCATCACGTCCACGAGGCTCTTTTGAATCCACAACAAATTTTCGCCCACAAAATTTTCTGTCGCCGTGGCGCGCGCCAGACCGATGGCCGAATTCAATTCATCCAACGTCCCGCAGGCTTCCACGCGCGGATGATTCTTTGGCACCCGGTGGCCATACATCAATCCCGTTGTTCCGCCGTCACCAGTTTTGGTCGCAATGCTCATGTGGTAAAAAGATAAATGGGTTGGTTGGCAAAATCACTTCTTCTTGCCCGTCGCCGGAACTTTTTTTGGCTTGGCGGGGTTCGTTTTCGGCGGCTCGGGCGGCGCCGTCAATTTTTGATAAGCGATAATCCCCTGCACAATGGCGGCCGCCATGCGTTTGCGATAACCGGCGTCAAAAATCTTTTTGCTCTCCGCCGGATGCGTCATGTAGCCGCCTTCGATATAAACGGCAGGCATTTCCACATCGCGCAACACGGCAAAGCGGGCGCGGCGCACACTGCGATCCGTCATGCCCACGTTCTTGATCAGCGATCGATGCACCAGATACGTGAGCAACAGACTGCGCCGCTCCAGGCGATTGCCCACGCAAGCGCTGTGGTTCGCGCCTTCGCCCTGCGCGTTGGACGAAGCGGCGCCGACGGGCGTGATGGCATACGTTTCCAAACCTTGAACGCTTTGGGGATCGCGGGTGAAGGCGTTGAAATGGAGACAGACAAACAAGTCCGCGTTCTGCTTATTGGCGAAGTTTGAACGCTCCGTCAGTTCCATCGTGGTATCCTTCGTGCGCGTCTGCACCACGCGAAAGCCCGCTTGCTGCAGTTGCCCGCGCAGTTCCGCCGCGAGCAAAAGCGTCAATACTTTCTCGGTTTGCGAACCGACTTGTTTGCCGGTATCTTTGCCGCCGTGACCGGGGTCTAAGCAGATGGTCGTGATTTTTTTGGGCGGCAACAACGGCGCATAAACGAGCGGTTCGACGGTCTTGGTCAGATCGAGTTGCGAGATGAGCCAGCCGCTTTTATCCAACGCCACGGGATACGCGAGCGCGACGTCGATACCGTTGATGACGAGCGTGTCGGAATTTTTCTCGAACACCAGCCGCGTGGCGTAACGGTTCGTCAGCGTCAGGCTATCGGCGCGACCATCGCGCACGGACGCAAAACGGTTATTGGCCGCCCAACCAGTCAGCGAGGTGTAACTGTGACCGTTGATGTAAGCCGCGTCCGCCGACAGCGCGCACCAGGCGACGGTCAACGTGAGAAAGACGCGGAAAAATGACACGCGCGCAAATTGCCACACACCGATGGAGTTTCAAGGGAAATGGCTAACCAGCGAACTCAATCAAACAAACTCGCCTGTTGCAACGTGCGCGCGGCGACGGGAACAGAATGGGGGCCGACCGTTTTGAACAATTCCGCTGTGACCGGGCGCGGTGAACTTTGACCAACGAAGTTTACAGACACATCCGCAGATTTATCAGCAGCGGGATTTTTGAAAGCCTCTAGCGCCGCCTGCCGTTCGGCTTTGGAATATTGCTGCTTCAACTTCGCGATTTCGCGTCCGGCCAAGCCGTCGCATCGTTCGTTGTCGGCATGGCCCGCGTGACCTTTCACCCATTTCCAAGTGACCTGATGTTGCGCGACCAGTTGATCCAAGCGCTTCCACAGATCCACATTTTTCACCGGCTCTTTGGTGAACGTCACCCAACCCTTGCGTTTCCAGCCTCGAATCCATTGGGTGATGCCGTTCTTAACATACTGCGAATCCGTGAAGAGGCTCACCTCGCTACGTTCTGAAAGTGTGGAGAGCGCTTCAATCGCCGCCATCAGTTCCATGCGATTGTTCGTGGTCGCCAGTTCGCCGCCGGAAATTTCCCGCACATTCGCGCCGCAACGCACCACGGCACCCCAACCGCCCGGCCCGGGATTCCCTTCGCAACCGCCATCGGTGTAGATGACCACGGAATTCATCGTGGTCAACTCAAACCAGTTTCTTCAACCGCGCATCCGCTGCGAGTTTCTTGACCAGTTCCTTGATTTTCTGCGCCTGTGATTTGTGGGCGAGGAGCACGGCGTCGTCCGTCTGCACGAGAATGGAATCACGCAGGCCGACCACGCAAATAGGCGTGCG
>CAIWFB010000241.1 GCA_903911825.1 uncultured Verrucomicrobia subdivision 3 bacterium | reverse complement strand
TCGAACGTCGCCGGCTTTCCGGCAGCCTGCGGGATGATGGCGTAGTCCCAAAGGCCATTTAGATTCATCCAATCGTGGCGGACCATTTGCGGTCGGGGGTATTCGCTGTGCACGTTCTCCGGCGTAACCTCTTTCGCCCAGCGCGTCATCAGCGGACCCGAGACTGGATGCCAGGCAGTGTTGCCGGCCCAAACGGTGTTGACCCAAAAAAACGGGAAGATAACCGTTCGCACCCAGTTACTTTTCAAGACGAAGTTCATAGATTGGAGATTATTCATTTTGCTTCCGAACCATGCGCATTCCAAAAAGTCCGCCTGCCCAGTTGTCAGGATGCGCTTGAAAACGGATGGTAATCTTTTCTTTGCCGCGCGTGAGTGAAGCGGGGAGTGCATACGCGACATCGAAAAACTTGCCCGGCTGATTGTTCAACAAATTCTGCGTGGCGATTTTTGTTCCATCGGCCAGGATGTCGAAAGTGCGCTGGCCGGTTTCGCCGCCCCAGAACGTGCAGACCAGTTCATTCGGTGTGACCGGATCAATTTTCATTTCAAACGAAAACCAGCCGCCGTCCGTCGCGTGCCGCCACTTGCGGCCCTGCGCAGATCCCGAACTCGTGCGTTCGCCGGCCAGATTGTGGTCGTGTTCCGGCTGCTGTTCTCCGATGCGCAAAACATCGAGTGTGCGCGCGACCAGTTGCCGCTCGCGCGTCGCCGCCTCGCGAATCTCCGCCTCACGCTTGGCCCAGTCGGACTTTGTAAACACATCGAAATAGACTGTGTAGCGTTGATCAATCAAACGATAAAATGGCACGAGTTCCATGTCGCGCGGACGGCCAACCTTTTCCGTTTTGAACGTCAAAGACTCCAGCGCGACCGGTTTCACCCAATCCTTGACGGCTTTGCCGTCGTTCACCAAGACTGGCACATAATCAGGCTCGTTGGCTTTGGGATCTTTGAGCGGCCCGAGTTTCGCCGCGAGCAAAAATGGGCCATAGAAAATGGCGATGCGGTTCGGATTGTCGGGCATGGGTTCGGTGCGCAGCGACATGGGCATAGTGATAACCACTTTGTCGCCGCTTTTCCAGACGCGGCGAATTTCCGCATAACTCGACGGCTGGCTGGCTACAAATTGCACCTTGCCGTTAACTATGATTTTGATTCCCTTCACCGCCCAATTCGGATGACGCAAGCGCAGCGTGAATTCCTGTGGGTGATCGCAGGTGAAAACGAACGTGGAAGTGTCCGCATCCGGCCACCGGGTTTCCTGGCGAAGTTTTATGCCGCGCGATTTCCAATTGAGTTCCGACGCTATGAACAGGTTGACCCAAAGTCCGTCCGCATCATGAAAATAAATTGCTTCGCCGTATTTGACATGGTTCTCCATCCCGGTGCCGACACAACAGGTGAAGCTGTCGTAAAGCGACTGATAGACTTTGTGGAAACCAGGCTTAAGCGAGAGATTGTAGATGACACGGCCATCGGGATTCTGCGTCGCACGGATGTGATTGAGCAACGCGCGCTCGTAAAAATCCGCAGCATCCGCCGTCGGATTCCAGCCGAAGACATGCTCCGTGAGCTTGAGCATATTGTAGACATTGCAGGTCTCCGTGGTGTCGCTGCTCAAACGGTCATTTAGGTGGTCCGGCTCGCCGAAATGTTCATGGTCGCAATTGCCGCCGGTGACATAGGTGTGATGATGCACGACGCGGTCCCAGAAAAAATCTGCGGCGGCGCGATCTTTCGCCTCACCCGTCAACTCGTAGCGCGTGGCCAGACCGATGAGTTTCGGAATCTGTGTATTCGCGTGTTTACCGGGTAAAATATCCTCACCATGTGCTAGCGGTTCGAGAATCGCCTGATGATGAAAGCGGCGTGAAAGTTTCAGATAACGCTCGTCGCCAGTGTCGGCGTAAAGATCGGCCAGCGTTTCATTCATGCCGCCGTGTTCCGCGCCAAGGATTTTCTGCATCTGCTCCTCGCTCAATGCGGACAAAGTTTTATCCAGCCAGTCGGCGAGTTTTTTGGAAACATCCAGAGCATTGGTGTTGCCGCACAACCGGTAGGCATCGCGCAGGCCGGCGAATAATTTGTGCAACGTGTAGTTCGGCACCCAGCCGCCGTTCAAACCAAAGCTGTCCACGCGGATGTCACCAGCGGCTACTTCTGCGTAGATTTTCTTCCCGTTCGGAATCGCCGCGACATAGCCGTTACCATTGGCACGCTGGCATTCGGCGAGTTCGGCCACGAAATAATTCACCCGTTCGAAAAAGCGCTTGTCACCAGTCGAAGCGTAAGCCAAGGCGCAGGCGCTCAGGTAATGCCCGCCATTGTGTCCAGACACGCCTTGCGATTCCCAGCCACCGTATTGTTTGGCTTTCGGTTGCAGTCCAGCCTCTTTGCGAAAATTGGCTAGAAACCGATCCGGCTCAAGACTCAACAAATACTTCACCCCTATGTCCTGCCCATTTTTGAACAAGCCATCCAACAGGCGCACGTCTTGCAAAGGAAACGGCAGCGCTTTGGGTGGAGCCGCCGCATGAATTTTGGCGGTCAGCTCAGTGTTTGCAAAACCATCACCCCGCGCCACGAGCGTTATGCCGAGAAACAAGAGCAACAGTGGAACGAACTTTTTCATGTTGTTTTCATCATGGCAGCCAAGACGTGCTTTCGGCGATGCGATAAAAACGGATCGTCGCGTTTTGCCCGGAAAGGCTGAAGGTGGCATCGGCCCCACTGCCTTCGAGCGACGCGCCAGTGTCGGCCCAGTTTTGCAAATCTGGACTCATCTGCAATTTGTAAAGATACGAGGCGCGTGTGGAGAAAGCTATCTGCGCCGCACCGGTGCCGCGCGAGTATTGCAGCGAGTTGATGCGCACGTTGAGCGGGCCGGGGTTGGAACGGAAATTTGCAACCCGCGTGAACAAATAATAATTCGCATCGTGTCCCGAATGGGCACCGCCGAAGTCGTCGCAAAATGCCGTGCGCACGGTGGCGACCAGATCGCTTCCATCAAACTGCCAGTCGGCATATTGAAAACCGTAGGCGGTTTCGTTCCCATTGAATGCAGCGGCCACGGTCGCTGCATCCGCGCTGTAAAGTCGGTCGTCGCACATCACGAAGCGTTCAATCGTCCAGTCGCGCAAGTTCGGCGAACTGGCGAGCGCGAGAATGGCGCGAAACCGTTCGGCGTTGTAAGCGTTGTTGCGGAATGCGCGCGGAATGTAATTGCACAGCGTCCAGTATTTTTGCGAAACGGAATCGAAGCGAACGGTGTAGCGCGTGCAGCCGCCGGGAAAATCCACGAAGCCGTTGCCGTTCGGATCAGCGGGATCAAAATTGCCACCGGAGAACGTCGTCGTTGCGTTCGTGCCGCCAAGATAATTCACGCGAATGAGTGCGGCCTTGCTGCCGATGGCCGCGCCGTTGGCGTAGCGGTTGTCCACGCGCATCATCAGCATGAGTCCGCCGTTGGTGTCTTGCAGACAATTGCCTTCCAGCCAGCCGACAAAGGTGTTCGTGAGCCACGAAGTGTTGCGCACAACGGTGGTGGAAAGCGACCAGTTCGTCGGCACAAGCAGATCGCTGTTTGTGGGAGCAAAAATGGTTGCGATGTAGTTGTCGCCGAACGTTGCGGATTTTCCCAGTTCAGCGGACAACCAAGCCATGCCGTTTTTGAAAACAACGTCCTGCCCAGGCCTCCATGCCTGAGAAGCAAAGAGGCGTCCAATGTTGTCAGGTGAACCATTGACGTAAGTCCACAGTGCGCCGTTGTTGGTCGAACGGCGGATGACCATCGGGCCGGTGCCGCCGTTGGCGTTGGCGATGGAATAGAGCGCGCCGTTCATCTGAAAAATATGATTCCAAAAACAGCCGTTTGTATCGGCCGTTCCGAAAACCATTTGATTGATCTGGCCGAGTAGGGACCAGTTAGTGCCGCGATTGGCAGACAAGTAGAGAAAGGTTTGTCCCAAGGTGTTTTGCGAGGATCCGCCGCCAAAATAATCATGCGATACGAGGTAATTTCCATTCGGCAAAATCGTGATGGCCGGCGAGCCGAGATAGATCACCGTGGACGCCGGGCTGTAGGCGATTTGTGTTCCTGGCAAGGTCGGACAGGTCGGCGGCGGCACGGCGGTGCGCGACGCGAGGATGACCGATTGCAGATGGCCGGGATTTTTTAATAGGGTTGCTACCGGCAACGAAGCATTGGTCGCAGTTACCAAATCGCCCCGCCCCGAAGTATAGCGCGTAAATGCAACTTGACCATCAACCGGCTGCACATCGAGGCAAAATTCAGAACCTTTGTAGAGCAGCGTGCCCGCACCAGCCAAAGTGTAAGCATAAACATCCGAGGAACTGGTCATAGTTGCGAGCAGCCGGTTGTTGACCGCATCCCACGAAAGCCCCTGCGGAAAAGCTGAAGCACTCGGCACGGTGATCGCTAAATTTGAAATAAACGCCCCGGTGCTGCCGTTGAATTTTCGAATGACGTTGTTGTTACGATCTGCGACGTAGAGGTTTCCATCGGACGCAAACGCCAGCCCGCGCGGATTGTTCAACGAATATCCGCTACCGCTGTTCGGTATAAAAATGCTCCAGGTTTTGGCGCTCAAGTTGCAGCGATAGACGCAATTGCTCGCTGTGGTTCCAAACGAGAGCGACATGTAGAGATTTCCATCGGGGCCGATGGTCAGCGCCTGCGGAAAGCTGCCGGAAAATTGCACGCCGTTGGTGCCGAGACTGCCAAGGTAAACTCCATTGGTATCGAAACGCATGACCCGGCCGTTCGCCGAGGTCTCCGCGATGTAAATATTTTTTGCAGCATCTTGCGCGATGGCCAGTGGTGTGGTGAGCGGCTGTCCATCGTAAAGCCCAGCCGCGAACACGCCGGTATAAGTCCAATTGGTATCAGCAACTGTATAGGCGCGCACGGCATTGTAGCCCTGATCGCACACCAACGCCGAGGTTGAGGCAAAAATGCGAGACATCCCGCTGAAAATCGCCAGCACCAGAAACCCCGTTCGGCTTGGATGGAAAAATGAAATCATGACAAAAATGAGGCCGGGTCGTTAAGCCCGGCCTCCTTGCGGATTCAACGACGGTTTGCCTGCGCGCATCAAAAAATTATTGCGGGCGCGGAGATGGCGGCACCCAGTTTTGCGCCCAATAAAGCGTCCACAAATTCTCCAGCGGCACCTGCTCCACATGCCCATCAAAAAAACCGATATTGATCGCGCCGGGAAGTTTTTGCGCCGTATTCTGCGCGGTGGGAACCGGGCTGGGACGTTTATGCCGCGCAATCATCATACGCGTCATGCCGCCAACCCCGCTGGAGACTGCGCCCGTCTGCAAGTTGGGCCACGGCCGGTCGGTTTCCGTCGGCCAAGCATCGGGCCAGATGGAATCGCAATACACCGGCGACAGGGTTGGGTTGCGGACGGAGGCATCTTTTTTGTAGCAGCGCGCTTCCTTGGTTGGATCGTAGGTTCCACTGATTCCAAGCGTAAAACCGCCCGCGTAAAACCAGCCGTTGATAGCATAGCTGCCGAACGCATTGGTGTCGTTCGCTGGAGTCCAAAACCAGGTGGAATCTATTGTGCCACCAGAGGTAGCCCGTTGAACGGTGGTGCGCGCACACTGGCGAACGTTGTAGCAATTTCCGTAGCTAGCGGACAGCACATCCACCCACACCTTCGAGAGACTGGGATACGCAAACGGCGCGCCGTTGTTGTCGCCAATGTAAATCTGCTCGGCGAGCGCGAGTTGTTTCAGATTATTCAAGCACGATATGTCTTTGGCTTTATCTTTGGCCTTCGACAACGCTGGCAACAGCATCGCCGCGAGAATCGCGATGATCGCAATGACCACCAGCAGTTCGATCAGCGTGAAACCGCGTCGTATGTTGTTGTGTTGAGTATTCACAATTTTTAACAACCACGTTTAGTTGCTCAACCGGAAGAACAGCGTGCTGCTGGAGGTGGGCAAAGTGACTTGCATTTTATTGCCAGTTAGAACCGGTGTATTGGTGACGCTCTGCCAACTCGCCGGATTCAAACTCACGCTGGATTTCAAGTTGTAGGATGGAACGCTGTAAGGCCACGAGACCACGACATTGCCACCGCTTGAGCTGATGCTCAAATCTGGCGGCAGCGCAACTTGAATCAATTGATGAGCGTTCACAATCCCGCCAGCTACCAGCGCTGCGCTGGATGAACTGGTCAGGACATAAACTCCGGATGCACTGAAGTCGCTGTAGAATACATTGGGTCCAACGCTGACACTGCTCAACG
>CAIWFB010000240.1 GCA_903911825.1 uncultured Verrucomicrobia subdivision 3 bacterium | reverse complement strand
TTGGGCAGCCATGATTCGGGCATGTCTTTCCAATGAACATGCTGAATGCGTTTGCCGAAGGTCTTCACATAATCCAGCGGTTCGGCTCCGCCGAGCCATGAATTGCCGGTGTCGAGGCAGATACCGACGGTTTCCGGATGGCCAAGTTTTTCCAGCACAGCGGCCATGCCGTCAATCGTGTCGGTTACCGAGGCCACGATCAAACTCGCCGTTGGCGGCTGGGCTGACGCACCCAGCCAGTGAGGCTGTGAGCTAGCTAAACATGAATGGCTACGACCACGGCAACTCTGGATCCACACACACCAACCGAGGCGATAATAATTAGGTTTAGCGAACTTTGCTGGCCCCGTCTAAAGTCAAAACTTCGCTTGATTGATAGATACGCAACACTGCGTTTGTCGGCGAGGAGGTCGGTCCGTATGGCCCGGACCAAGGAGAAAAATAAGAAAACCAAACGCCAAATTCGTGCATCTTTTCAATGTCCGGCACGCCGCCGAATTCCGTCAAAGCAATCAGTTTTTTACCATCAAAACGAGCTTTCATGGCCTCCCACCTACCAGACAATGGATCGCTTCGGTCATTGGGATATGCGTCTATTCCAATAATGTCCACGACATCATCGCCGGGATACCAGGCAGGATCATCATTGGTCAGAACCCAGATGAGGTTATGTAATCCGTGATCAATAGTCAGGCGGTTGAACATCAGCCGCCAGAGTTTCTTAAATGGCTCCGGGCCTTTGGCTCCCCACCAAAACCACTTGCCTTCCGCCTCATGCAATGGACGCCAGAGAACTGGAATTTGCTTGTCGGATAATTTCTTTAATTGGCCTCCGATCGCATCAATGTCGCGAAGGATCAAATGGTATCCAGTGGAATTAGTATCTGCCAAGGCTGCTGCGAGATCAAAGGATGTGGCGTCGGTGTAGAATCCTCGCCACCACTTATGATCAGGCGTATTCAGCAGATTCGTCGGGGCATTCCAATGCCAGCAGAAGGAAAGAACATGACCTTGTTTATGCATGGCGATATAAGACTCAACCATTTGGCCTGGTTTCGCGCCAAACGCGATGCTGGATGGCGAATAATTCATCAAGTCACCGCAAATAATAATCGGTTTGTGGCCCGTCAGGTTGAAAATATTGGTCACCTCATTTAGTTCTGCCTGCCCCGACCATGTGACCTTGCCATAAGCGGCGACCAAATCATTCATCAGCAATCTAGCTTCTGGGGTAGCTTGCGAATCCACAAGCGTCGCGGCAACCGGCAAAGGCGGAGTTGTATTGGTTGGCATTAAATCGACTCGATCAGATTTGAAATTATTCCCGGATTCAAATGATTTCAACGCCGGCAGCGCATGCCCGTTGAAGTCAAAGAGCGCCGTGTTGGCGACGACATTGCGCGCGCCATTTTCCCAACCCTGGCCCGGCACACAGATGAAAACTGGATCCCAGTAGATCAACCCAAGACAGCCGCCGTCTGGCACTGAACTGGCGGCTTTGACGCAGCCGCGCAAGAAATCCGCCTGTCCTTGAGGCGTGCTGGGAAATAGTTCCGGCCCATTGTCCTTCAACTGGCCGCGCCGGCCATCGCAATTGTTCGTGCTCCAGTTGTAGCCCGTTTCCATGATCAACACCGGCCTGCCAAAACGGCGGTGAAGCTGATCCAGATGTGGCGCAAGGTCGGCAACGGCCAGCCTGCTCCAAAAGGGATAATAGGAGACGCCGGTCACATCCCACGGCACGGCATTGGAAACGCAGCAGTCGAAGAACCAGTTGACTGCGTTTGTCCTCGGGTCGCTGACGTGCAACACAATACGGCTGCTGGGCGAAGTCGACTTTACGGCACGATAGCCTTGCGTGAGGAACTCTGCGAGGCGGGGGAAATTCGTGGAAGTTCCTTCGGGAAACAAGATGCCACCCTGGATCTCATTGCCCAGCGAAACAAATTCAGGCGGCGTGCCCTGCGCCACCATGCGGCCAAGAAAATTTGTGGTGAACGCCACCAGCGCACCGGACAACTCCGGAAAATCCAGTCGCTCCCATTCGTGTGGTTTGTGCTGGACGCCCGGATTGCTCCAGTAGTCACTGTAGTGAAACGTCAGTTGAATTTGAAATCCAAGCAACTTGGCGCGACGCGCCAAAGCCAATGTGTGTTCCGGGTTTTGCCAGCCAAGCGGGTCGAGCAGCCGGGATGGATGGAAATCCGTGTTGCCGGGATCGTTGTAGAGCCGCAGGCGAACGAGATTGATGCCGTGAGCCTTGAAAATTTGCAGACAGTCCTTCTGCGCGCCATCGTCGAAATAGCGCGCGCCGTAATGCTCTAGGCGCGGCAATTCGGAGACATCTCCTCCCCTGACACGCAAACCGGACGCATCGGCGACGGCGCTCTGCGCGAGACAATGGATGGCGACAGCCACTGTCGCTGACCACCGAAGTTGAATCCTCCGGCAGGTCATTTCGGCGCGGTAATTATTCGGAAGCCATCCTTGCCGAGCGGTGAAGCTGGCAGGTCGTCTTTGTTCCGGAGGTTCACCTCGGGGCAATTGGCCCAGCCAAAGCGCACCGCCACGGGCTTGCGCACTTGCAGGCTGCTGAACACAACGGTGTCGCCCGCGCTCACCGCTCCAACGCCCTCGTTTTCGCCGCCGATTTTGGCGGGGGGCAAAGGTGAAATCGACAACTACTACCAACAATGACATGGCCAGAAGCAGCCAGAACATAAAACAAACTGGGGTCGCCAACAAAATAAATTTTATTGTTGGATTCATGGATTCAGTTTTTTCCAAAGGGTTTGCCATCCAAGGTCACGCCCGAAGCATCACCGCCGGAAATAAAAGCCGACCGGGCATCTGGTTTGCCGGGAGAGATAGCCACGTTTACAAATCGCAATCCATGCACATGGCGGAACCAGAAGCCATACGCCAGCCCAGCATCGCCAAACATGGAAGCGTCGGGATAATCGCCAGCTTTCTCGGGAAACGGAGTTGCCGGCGGAGTTTTGCCGCCACCAGCAACCGATAGTCGCAGGTCGCTAACAAGCACATCCTCGATGCTGGCTTGCGGTATGCCGGCGAAAATCGACCCGCGAGAACCGTTGTCATTACCCGTGATATTTTGAAAAACCACCCGCCGCAGAACGCCCGTCGGCGGCTTCGGAAATTCGGGCATTGTCCTTCCGCGATTCCCGAGCCGCAAGAACAGCGGCGATTCAGCGCGGAAAATGGAGATGTTTGTTACCAAAACATTTTCCACCGTGCCGCCGTCCACGCTTTCTAATGAAATTCCTGAGCTCGCCCGGCGCGGAATCAATGCCCTCATGCCAGGCGGTGGCCCGCCGAGTTCCACGTTGCGGATGAGCACATTGCGGAAATCACCCTGGGAATCGGTGCCGAACTTGAGTGCGTTGCAGGTGCTAAACAACTGGCAATCCTCAACCAGCACGTTCTCCATAGGCCGCATGCCCGCGCCCTTGAAACACAGACCATCGTCCTCGGAGTTCAACCGGCAACCGCGCACAATCACATTGCGGCAACTGTCAATGTCCATGCCGTCGTTGTTCCAGTTGGCTTGGTTTTCCACGGTGACATTCTCGATGAGCAAACTTTCGCAATTCAAATAATTTTGCATCCAACAGGCGGCGTCCTTGAGGGTGACGCCGTTCAGCAAGACGGACTGGCAATCAATGACGCGGATGAGGAACGGCCGGCCTAGAGTCGGCCCGATAGTTTCCGCGCCGGGGAAATGTCTCTGAGAACCACGTCCGTTAATTTCGCCTGCGCCTCGAATGCCGATGCGCTCGCAACCTTCGGCAAAGATCAGTGATTGGTTTATGCCCATGTTGGAATCCATCACCGTGCGCCGCCTCGCGATACGGTTGGGAAAATCTACCAGATTCGTGCTGGCAAGAATCCGCGCGCCGGCTGCGATTTCAAGCATCACGCCGGATTTCAAATCCAACGTGCCAGTCACATAATCGCCACGTGAAAACAAAACCAGGCCGCCACCATTCGTGGCACAAGTTACAATGGCTTGGTTGATGGACTTGGTATTGACCGTTACGCCGTCAGCCACCGCGCCGAAGTCCTCGACGCGATAAACGTGTTCCGGCACCCGCCACGGTTTCAGCGATGCGGTCAGTTCATCAGCCATATGGGTTAAGCGGGCGTGCAGCGCACCGGTCCAGTCTAATTCTGCCGGGAGGGCGAAGTCGCAAGTTATCACCGTAACCACCAGAAATGTGTAAAGACGTATTTTCATCGTATACAATCGGCATAGTCAGCATTCTGACAAGATCCTCATCCGCTTCCGCCAATGCTGCTCAACGGGAGTTATTCATAAACCACTGGAATAATTCCCGGTTCGCGAAGGACGTCGTCGAGCGTTGAGTTATGGTGGCATTTTAGCTGACGGGCAAAGATAATAAGTAATTCGCCGCTAGAGCCTTCCTCTGCCTACGCACAAAATCTTGCGATGATTGCTTCGGGCGCGTGATCACACCTGATTCGCTCAAAGCTGGATGATTCTTGGAATAACAAGCCGATAGCGCGAGCAGCTCTGACAGCAAGGAAAGAAATGTTATTGGTTTCATTCAGCACCATTCTCTTGTTAAGGATAAACCAACCGGAAGAATAGCAAGCCAACGTCTCAAGCGTATCCAACGATCAAAGCTAATCGGTAAAATTTTACTGGCATGCGTTAAGTGTCGATGTTCAGGCGCCAATTGTT
>CAIWFB010000239.1 GCA_903911825.1 uncultured Verrucomicrobia subdivision 3 bacterium | reverse complement strand
TCCAGAAACTCAATCGCGTCGAGTTCTGGCTGGCCTTTCGACTTGCGGATTTCGTTCAGCGCGGCCTTGAGGAAATAGGTGCTGTTCACGCCGGGAATCTCCACTGGATACTGGAAGGCGAGGAAGACGCCTTCGCGGGCGCGCTCTTCGGGATCGAGTTCCAGCAAATCCTTGCCGAGATAATTCACGGTGCCCTCGGTGACTTCATAGCCGTCGCGGCCGGCGAGGATCGCGGCGAGCGTGCTCTTGCCGCTGCCGTTGAGACCCATCAGCGCGTGGACTTCGCCCGCATTGATCGTCAGGCTGAAGCCCTTGAGGATTTGTTTGTTCTCCACGCCCGCGTGGAGGTTTTTGATTTCAAGAATAGGTTGCTTGCTCATGTTCTAAAATTATTTCAGCCACAGATTGAACACGGATGAAACACGGATCAAAAGACCATTCTTTTGAATCCCACCTTCGTCCGGCCAAAGTTAATCAGCAGACCAACTTTTATTCCCGTGGCTTTCAGTTCGTTTAACAACTGCGGCTCGTCTTCCGCGTTGTAATTCTTTGCGGTCTTCAATTCGACGATGACGACGTCGTTCACAAATAAGTCAGCGCGGAAATCGCCGACAATGACATTCCGATATTTGACTTTGATCGGGCACTCGATTTCACATTTGAATGCCGCCTGATGCAATTCCACCTGCATCGCCTTCTGATAAACACTTTCGAGGAACCCATGGCCAAGCTCGCCATAAACTGCATACGCCGCACCGATAATTTTCTCGGTGACATCAGCGTGCTGAAGCTTGCTTTCCATTTCCGTGTTTCATCCGTGTTCAATCCGTGGCCAAAAATCAATCACCCCACGCTGCCTTCCAAACTCACGCCCAGAAGTTTCTGCGCTTCGACGGCGAATTCCATCGGCAGTTCCTTGAACACTTCTTTGCAGAAGCCGTTCACAATCATGTTCACCGCGTCCTGCGTGGACAACCCGCGCGAGTTGCAGTAAAAAATCTGGTCCTCACCGATCTTGGAGGTCGAGGCTTCATGCTCGACGCTCGCCGTGGTGTTTTTGACTTCAATATATGGAAACGTGTGCGCACCGCACCTGGCGCCGATGAGCATTGAGTCGCACTGCGAAAAGTTGCGCGCGTTTGCCGCACTCTTGCGGATTTCCACCAGACCGCGATAGCTATTCTGGCCGCGCCCGGCGGAAATGCCCTTCGAGACGATGGTGCTCTTCGTGTTTTTGCCGATGTGAATCATCTTCGTGCCGGTATCGGCCTGCTGCATGTTGTTCACAACGGCAACGGAATAAAATTCGCCCTTCGAACCATCACCCAGTAGGATGCAGCTCGGATATTTCCAGGTGATCGCCGAACCGGTTTCCACCTGTGTCCAAGTGATGCGCGAGTTTTTTCCTTTGCACAGGCCGCGCTTGGTCACGAAATTGTAGATGCCGCCCACGCCGTTTTCGTCGCCGGGATACCAGTTTTGCACCGTGCTGTATTTGATTTCTGAACCTTCGAGCGCGACGAGTTCCACCACCGCCGCGTGCAACTGGTTTTCGTCGCGCATCGGCGCGGTGCAACCTTCGAGGTAGCTCACGCTCGCGCCATCGTCGGCCACGATGAGCGTGCGCTCAAACTGGCCGGATTTCGCGGCGTTGATGCGGAAATATGTCGAAAGCTCCATCGGACAACGCACGCCTTTCGGGAT
>CAIWFB010000238.1 GCA_903911825.1 uncultured Verrucomicrobia subdivision 3 bacterium | reverse complement strand
GCCTTTATTTGCGGGGGCACATATTCAACCGATTTCCCAACCAAAAATGCGATTCAGGGGGGCACAGGCATTCATGGCAGCATGGATGCTAAACTCAAAACTTATCCATCGGATGCCATCGTAGCTGAACTGGCACCAGGTGGATCTAACTTAATTTATTCCACTTACTTAGGCGGAGAAAATTACGAGGCCGCTTACGGCATTGCGATAGACCCATCTGGCGATGCCTACATTACCGGATTCACTTATTCGACAAATTTTCCAGGCACGACAAATACTTTTGCCTACCAGCCTCATCTCGGCTGCGTAAACAATGCTTTTACATTCCAATATAATGCCTTCGTCACAGAAATTGCCGCTGGCGGCAACACTCTGAAATATTCCACCTACCTCGGCGGCACAAATGCTGATGGCGGGCAGGCCATTGCCTACAATGACAATCAATTATTCGTAACTGGCTACGCCACCTCGACCAATTTTCCAACAGCTCATTACATTCATCAATCCATCGGCACCAATCTGGTGGACGGACATTTTCTGAATGGTTCGAATGCCACCGCGCTGCTATTCAACGACGCTTTTGTCGCAGCGTTCACCAACGCTTCCGGCTCCAACCTGACATTGCTCTATTCCACCCTGCTCGGCGGCGCTTTCAGCGACATCGCCTACGGCATCGCGGCGGACGCACTCGGCAATGCCTATGTCGTCGGCTCGACCACCTCCAGCAATTTTCCGAGCCTCAACACCGTCGGCACCAATTTGCTAACGTCGTATGTCCGCACAAACACTTATTATTATCCAGCCACAAACGGATTCCTCACGCAGATTCAATGGAATGGCACCAACGCATCCATAGGCTATTCCACTCTGTTTGGCGGCTACGGCGTGGATGTCGCCACGGCCGTGGCGCTGGATCCCAACAATGACGCCTTCGTGACCGGCTACGCGTCCTCCACGAATTTCCCGGTGACCCGGGCGAACATTTACGGTTCGCTCCGCGCGACGAATGCCGGCGGCAGCGACGTGTTTGTGATCGCCTTCAATCCCAATGCCTCCGGCCTGCTCTACTCGACGTATCTCGGCGGTGCCGCCAATGACTACGGCTACGGCATCGCGGTGGATTCAGCCAGCAGCGCCTACGTCGTCGGCCAGACACTCTCGACCAATTTCCCGAGTTTCAATGCGCGGCAAAAAATCCTCAACGGCACGAATGACGCGTTCCTCGCCAAAATCATCATGGCTTCACCGCTGTTGAGCGCGAGCTTGTCCGGCACCAATTTTCTGGTGACGGTCCCGCCGGTGGGCGACCTGAATTCCGGCAACTTCAGTCTTGAAACCAGCACCAATCTTTTGATCAGCACCAATTGGGTAGTAATCTCCAATGCGCCGGCGATGGTCAACGGCACCAATATTTTCACCTTCGCTCCCACCAACCCGGCGCGCTTTTTCCGGTTCCATCAATAAACCATGGCCGGCATTTTCTGCTGGCTTCAAAAAAAAAATCTGCTTTTATTCTGCCCATGAAAAATTTGCGTTACACAATTATTGCCGCGTTAATCCTCGCCCTCGCCACCGTTTCCGCCACTGCCCAGACCAAGGTTGGCAGCGTGGACATGAAAAAACTGTTTAACGGCTACTGGAAAACCAAGCAGGCCCAGACCGCGCTGGAAAACCGCAAGACGGAATTGCGCAAGGAAATCAAGGACATGGCCGACGGACTGGACAAGGCGCAGGCCGCATATAAGACATTGCTGGACCAGGCCAACGACCAAGCCATTTCCCAGGACGAGCGCGACAAGCGCAAAGCCGCCGCCGGCGACAAGGCCAAGGAAATCAACACTTCAAAGGCTGCCATTGAACAGTTTCAGCGTCAGGCCGAGGCGCAACTCGCCGACCAGAGCCAGCGCATGAGCGGCAACCTCGTCGGCGAAATTCAGAAGGCGGTCAACGACAAAGCCAAGGCCGGCAATTACAGCCTCGTCGTCAATGCGGCCGCAAATGAATCCTTCGTTTATGTCAGTCCCGACAATGATCTCACCACCGCCGTGCTCGGCCAGCTCAATGCCGGCGCGCCGATTGACGTGTCCACGCCGAGCACCGGCCTGCCGCTCACGATCAGCACGAATGCGCCGTAAGTCGCGCAACCTTGTAAAAAATGTGAATTAATTTGTTGCACATTTTTCCACGGCTGCTATTTTTCACGCCCGCTTTTGATTATCAAGAGCGGGCATTTAGTTAACCATTAACAGACAATCGTTCTTTGTATGGCCCAACGTATTCGTATTCGTCTCAAGGCTTATGACTTCCGAGTCATAGACCAGTCGGCACGCGAAATTGCTGACACTGTCAAACGCACTGGCGCACGCGTCGCCGGTCCCATCCCCCTCCCGACCCGGATCGAGCGCTTCACCGTGCAGCGTTCCCCGCACTCGGACAAAAAGTCGCAGGAGACTTTTGAACAACGCACCCACAAGCGGCTGATTGACATTCTCGATCCGACCGCCAAGACCGTGGACGAATTGAAGAAACTCAATTTGCCCGCCGG
>CAIWFB010000237.1 GCA_903911825.1 uncultured Verrucomicrobia subdivision 3 bacterium | reverse complement strand
GTGCCCGCGTGTGCGACGCCGACCCACCAGATGAAATTCACGATGTCCAAACCCCACATCGCCGGCGAATTGTTCCCCCAGACGCCGACGCCCGTGAAGACTTGATAAAATAAACACGTCGGTAACAGAACAGTGGCGCACAAAGCGGACGGGATAAATAGCACCCACCACCAAAGCGGAATTTTTCCTTCCGCAAATACGGAAAGCTTATCTGTCAGCCAGCCGAGTCCCTGATTGTTTTCAACAACCGGTGCGCGGCGCAACTCTGCGGGCGGCGCAAGTTTCTTCAACTCTTCCAAATTGGTCACGGAATCAGCCATTAGCTATGCCCTTTCTTCGTGAGGCTTTGGCTCTCGTATTCTTCGGTGCTGAAAGGTTCATGATAATCCGGCATCGCAGGATTCGGGTTGCGGACGCGCGCCAAGTAAGTCGTGCGCGGCTTGGTAAGCAGATCACCGAGCACGGCGTAGTTCAACGGCGTCGCCTTCAATTTTGAAACGGCACTGTTAGCATCGCTGACATCACCGAACACGATCGCGCCCGCCGGGCAAGCCTGCTGGCAAGCCGTCTTGGGAATATTGCCCGCAATTTCCGTGAGGCGCACATCGCCGAAACCGCCCGCTTTGGCCTTCTGCGAAATTTTTGCGTGTTCGATACGCTGGGTGCAATAAGTGCATTTCTCCATCACGCCGCGCATACGGACAGTGACATCTGGATTCTTGGAGAGCTTGATGAGATCCCATTCGTCTTCCGTGCGCATCCCACTGTTCGGATCGCGCCACCAACGGAGCAAATCAAGTTCGCCATCCGTCTTGTGACCCAACATGGCGGTGGAATAAACCGGCCCTTTGAGTTCGGTCAACGGCCGTTTATTGAAATCGAGATAATTGAAACGGCGAACTTTATACGGGCAATTGTTGGAGCAATACCGCGTGCCGATGCAGCGGTTATACGCCATCACGTTCAGACCTTCTTGGTCATGAACGGTTGCTGCTACGGGGCAAACATTTTCGCAGGGAGCCGATTCACAATGACTGCACATCATTGGCTGGTTCACCGCCTGAACGTCATCAATCCACTCGGCAAATTGCTGATTCTCGTCGGACTGGTTCATGTCCGCTTTAAAATTGAAAGCGCTGGAATTGTGTTTCCGAGCTGGATCCGTCGTAAAATAACGGTCAATGCGCAACCAGTGCATTTCCCGACCGCGTTTGACCTGATCTTTACCGACAATTGGAATGTTGTTTTCGCTTTGGCAAGCCACGACGCAAGTGCCGCAACCGACGCACGCGTTCAAATCCACGGTCATGCCCCATTGGTGCAACGCCGTCTTCTTGGCTTCATCCAGCGGGTTCGGATAAAGCGATTTGACGATGACCGGTTCTTTACCGTGAAATTTTTCTTCCGCGATCAGCTCGTGTTTTTCTTCCGCTTCGAGCGCTTCTGCGCGGTTAAATTCGCGCACGGCCGGACGACCTTCCATGCTCCAGTGATCTTGCGTGCAGGCCAAAACATAAGTCTCGCCCGTCTTTTTGATCGTCGCGCCGGACGCAATGTATTTACCCGAGAAAATTTTATAAGCGTTAAAACCTACGCCCGTGCCGACGCGACCGACGCGTTCGCGCCCGTAACCGAGCGCCAAACCAAGCGTGTAATCGGCCATGCCCGGCTGAGTCCAAATCGGCCCTTTGACCGTGTGCCCATTCAGCGAGATTTCCACCATGTCGCCATTCGCCACACCGAGTTCACGAGCCGTTTTGCGGCTGACGAGCACGGCATTGTCCCACGTCATCTTCGTGACTGGTTCCGGCAATTCCTGCATCCAACCATTGTTGGCGTAACGACCGTCGTCCACTTTTGAATCGCGATAGAAAATCACTTCCAAGTTGCTCGCCGTCGGCGAAGCAGAATTCTTCGCGGCGAGCAATTGGTTCAATTCGCTTGCTGATTGCGCAATCCGAACATTGCTAATGGATTCAACGGACGCTGTCGCAAAACCATTGAACAAAAATTTCTTCCAGGCTTCTTCCGAACCACCAAACGTGGCCCGCACGATTTCGTGCGCGCTCGTCTTCGTTTCACCGGCCAAACGGGCAAGAAATTCCAATTCGTTCAACGCCCCAAAGAGCGGTTGAATCAACGGCTGCACGGGAACCACTGCGCCATCCGTCGTCGTGGCGTCGCCCCAAGATTCGAGGTAATGTGCGGCGGGAAAATGCCAGTTGGCAACCATCGCCGTTTCGTCTTCGTAATAACCAAAACGCACCACGGTGGTGGATTTTGACTTGGGCGACCAGTTCAGTTGATACGCCGGATTGCCACCGAGAATGACGAGCGTGTCCGTCGCGCTGGCATCCAGTTGCGCGAGGTCGGGCGATTTATTTTCTGCCGTCGGCAACAACGAAACCGTTTTGCCAATGCTGTCCAAAGCCACGTTAATTGCGTGCGCCAACAAATGCACTTCAATCGGCTGACGTTGACCCGCGACGACCAAAACATGGCCGCGATTGGCCACTAAATCTTTCGCGCATTCTGTGACCCAACCGGAGAGCGACGCCGGACCGCCGTTGACTTGAGCCAAAATTTCCGCCGCGACTTTACCCACCAAACTAGCTGGTTGGCGCAAACGATGATCCGCACTCGCACCGGTCAAGGTGAACAACGATTCGACCGCATACAGACGACTCATGCCATCGGCAGACTTGCGGCCAGCCGCAAATTTGCGGATGTGATTATGAGCGTCGTCTTCACCGCCGAGGAAATCGGCATCCAGTGACAGAATGACTTTGGCTTTGTCGTAATGAAAAACGGGACGAACCGATTGGCCGAAGGCTTGCGTGGCCGCACGTTGATGAATGGCCGAATCAATTGCGTCGTGCGTGAACCACTGCGCTTTCGGAAATTTATTCGCGATGATTTTTTGCAGACGCGCCCGGGACGGTGACGTGCTGCTTTCCGCAAGGAACGCCAGACCTTCACCGGAGGTCGCCGCGAATTTCTTGGAGAGTTCGCCGAGGAAACCTAAAGCTGCTTCACTCGAAACGTCCTTACCGTCATGTTTAAAATGGCGGGAACGGTCGGGGTCGTAGAGGTCGAGAATCGAAGCCTGCGCGTAACGGTCGGTGCTACCGTTGCCGCCGGGATACAGCGCGTTGCCTTCAATCTTGACCGGGCGACCTTCGTAAGATTTGACGACCAACGGGATCGCGCCGATGCGCGTGGGCATGGCGGTCGCAAAATATTGCGAGTCACCAAACGTATAATTCTCCGGCTGCTGACCGAACGGCTGGAGTTTTTCTTCGGGACGACGGCACCCGGCTCCGAGCGTAGCGACGCCTGCGAATGCGAACGAAGCCGACATGATCTTCAGAAAATGGCGACGGCTCTGGCCATCTTCCACCATTTCACTTGCTCCGACGGGAAATTCGCGGTGCAACCAATCCTTGAACTCCGGCTTGTCAGCCAGTTCGTCCAAGCTGCGCCAATAGCGGCGGCCAGTGACGGGCGCGGATGAATTGTTCAAATTATTTTTCATCGGTGACAGGCCGAGCAACTTTGCAGGGATTCAACTTTCCAATCGTGAACCATTTTCTGGCCGTTCACCTCTTGCAACTTGGCGGCTTCAGCAGAATTAGTGCTCCATTGCCAATCCAGCTTGGTGACCTTATCCACGGGGCGGATGGCGGCGGCGGGATTACGATGGCAATCCAGACAGAAACTCATGCTCAACGATTTGTCATGACGCACTTCGTCCATCTGATCGATGCGACCGTGACATTCCACGCAGCTCATGCCGCGGCGGACGTGAACGGAATGGTTGAAATAAACGTAGTCAGGAACCTTGTGGACTTGCACCCACGGAATCGGCGTGTTGTTCGCCGCGCTGTCGCGCACAATCTGCAATCGCGGATCATCTTTCAGCACCTGGTTGTGGCAATTCATGCAGGTGGAAGCACCGGGCAGGTTTGCAAACCAGGATTTTTCCACGCCGTTATGACAGTAGCGGCAATCCATCCCCAACTGCCCAGCGTGAATCTTGTGCGAAAACGGCACCGGTTGCACGGGTTGGTAACCGGCTCGGGTATATTTGGGCGTGGCATAGATCGCGACGCCCGCCGCCACGCCACCGCCAGCTAGTGCGGCAATCAAGCCAATCACCAGCGGCAAACTATTTGTCCACTTCGGAAAAATCACTGCTTAAAAGATTAAAAAAACCAGCGAACTATCAAATCGTCGGTTCGCTCGTAAAGTTGAGCCGTTTATTTAGCAATCAGGTGAAAGATTCGCAAGAAAGTTTGTGAAAAATTTCACGTTGTTACTAATCCTCCGGCTCAACCCGCGAAACACTAATGCGCCAAACAACTAACTTCCGCGCGCACCGACTTCGCCAAATCAAGAGCGCGGACTTGACGGCGCTGACGAATCACGGAAAGCTCACCGCATCAAACATTCGCTTTCAACAGCAGTCCGGCAGGCGGTTTCAAAACTGGAAACGCAGCGGCATCGGCTGGGCGTGAAAGCGAAACTACCCGTCGGCAAACTCAATTGCGGCTTGTTCGGGGCGGGCCAGTTTTTCAATTACGCCTATGTTCCCGCGCTCAACCAAAAGGATTCCGCGCTCGCCGTCACCGGCATTTTAGCGCGCGACGATGCTAAATTTGACATGGCGCAACGTGGTTTGCGTTACACCACGAACCATTTTTCAGACACGGACGCCCTGCTCGCTTCCGGCCTCGAAGCCGCGCTCATCCTGCTGCCGAATCACTTACATTTCGCCACCGCCAAAGCCGCGCTCGAACGCGGGCTGCACGTTTTTTGCGAGAAGCCGCTGACGAATTCCGTGGCCGACGCGCTCGTGCTGAAAGCCCTTGCCGAAAAATCCGGGCGCGTGCTCATGGTGGATTTCAATCAGCGATTTTTTACCCGCAATCGTTTACTCCCCGGCCTCGTCGCGCAGAAACGGATGGGCAAAATCAAATCTGTCCACGCCTTTCATAATCAAGATTTGCGCGGACTCGCTTCGTTCGCTGCGTTGCATCGTGATCGCACCGGCGGCGGCGTGATTCATAATGCGGGTATTCATTTCATCAATTTATTTCTCCACTGGTTCGGCGCCCCGGAACGCGTGCGCGCGGTGTTTGAGAATCGCGCCCTGCCCCACGACTGTGGCGAGGACACGGCGCATTGCGAATTCTGGTTTCGCGATGGCATAACCGCAACGCTGGACGCTTCGCTCGCCAACGCGGTGGACGCGACCTATGAGCGCGTGCAATTCATCAGCGAGGAAGGCGAGTTGAACAGTGATTTGAAAAAGGGAAACATTATCTGTCAGCCAACTGAAAAGCCGCAGTTGAAAATCTCCTGTCGCCCAGAGATAATCAGTGACTCGGTGTTTAATGCGCTGGAACATTTCGCGGCGTGCGTGAAAAACCGTTCGCGACCCGAAACCGACGTGACTGATTTTATCCGAACCTTGAAAACAGTCGAAGCCCTGACGCTTTCCGCCCAGCGCGGAACGGAAGTGGCGTTCGCCGAGATTGAAAATAAATATGTCTGAAACCTCGCTCTCCAAGATCATGGACGTGTCCCTGACGCGTTCCTGTAATTATGATTGCTCATATTGCAATCAGCGGCAGGACCTCGACAAGCCGATGTTCGACATGAGTGAATCGAAACGCAAGATCGTGTCCAACAAACGGCGCACGGGCGCAGAATGGATTGCGGGTCTCAACGCATTTCCCTACAGGGCTGATTACGACAAATTGATTTTCTCCGGCGGCGAACCAAGTCTGCACGCCGACTTTGTGGACATCGTCACGCAGGTCAAGGGCTGGCGCGTGAAAGTGATCGTGACCAATCTGAGTTTTGACGTAGAAAAACTCATCGCCGCCTGCCGCAAAGAAAAGACCCGCGTCATCGTCCAGCCATCGTATCATTTTGAATTCGCCGACTTCGCGGAATTCAGCGGCAAGCTCGACAAACTGCGCGCCGCCGGGCTGTTGAGTAATTTTATTCCTGCCTCCATCGTCCATTTGCCCGACCGCGATGACGGCCAGAAATCGCGCGATCAATTCAAGCTGCGCGGTTACAACGCCGCGCTCTACCGCTTTGAGGGCTATTACAAAGGCAAATTTTCCTACGCTCCGCTTGATGGTTTTGGTGGCATCAAAGAAACGAAGGAAGTATTTTACTCTAGTTGCGTGCAACCGGTGAAGCCCAACGGTGACATCGTGTATTGCACCACGGATACTTATTCCGAAACCGCTCAAGCCTACGGCAATATCTGCGATCAAAAGTTCGAGGCGATCCCGCGCGAGATCAAAATCCAGAATTACGGCAACCGCCACATCTCCGCCGCGTCTTGGACGCGCGCACGCGACACGGCTTCCGGTGAAATCATTTGGCAGGGGAAAAACTTCCGTCACCGCACGCCGATGAACCAGTTCCGCACGTTTCTGGAGATCAAAAATTACTCTTGGCTCGCCTTGGCCAAGAGCACCGTCAACGCGCTGCAAAATAAGTTGAAATCCAAAGCCGCCGTGAACCAGACGAATATTGATTGAGTCGCTTCACGGTTTGGTGGGCCGATATTCCAGCAGCAACAAATCTTTGCGGTGCGGCGGTAACCAGAGCTGATACGACTTGGCTCCGATGATTTCGCTCTCTGGTAATTTACTGAACGACAAAGCGTATCGCCCATTCACCGCCGGAAAATAGTAGCGCGACAGCAGCAGATTCAATCCCGGCGTTTCGTTTGCCGGTTGCGTGCGTTCCGGATTCGCCAGCGGACGCTGCGGGTCAGCGCTCGTGAACCAGCCGTCCCATTCAAAGCCGCCTTCAATCTCCGTGGGGGCAATAAATTTTATCGCCACCGCCTGCCGTCCCAACTCCCACCGTGCAGCATTCCACGCCAGCCAATCATGCATCAACGCCACGGCGATGAGACCACTGACTAACACCGCCAGCAATCGCGGAAGCTTGAAATTCCATTCCGTGCCCCGGATTACCAACAGCGCCAGCGCGCCAGGAAACAGGACTTCAAAGTAGCGATCCATCGTCGGCGGCAACAACAAGAGCAGGAGAAATTGCAGGGCCGTAAACAATGCCAGCAGTCTCGGCAATGCCCGCGCCTGCACGGTGGCCATCAGCACTGCGAGGATTTCCGTGCCGCCCACACAACCCAAAATCGTGAGAATAATGCGGAGCGTTTGGGACAGCACGATGGAGCGCTCGCCCAACATCAGTCCGTCTGCATTGGTGCCCCACGGACTTAGCATGCCAGCCGAATATGGAAATGATCCGCCATAGGGAAGACTGTTTCCCCAATGAAAAACTGCGCTGGCTCCAAGCAACATTGCAACGAGCGCCGCTAAATATATTTTCCAACTCCGCTCTCGCCAGTTGAGCCAGCACAGCGGCAGCACTAACAATCCGCACCAATGCAGCGCGAGAAACGGACGAAAGACAACCGCTTTGGCGCGCAGGCTTAACGCCATCGGCGTGATGTCAGCTCGCCGTGTGAACCAATAACTCGTGGCCAGACAAACCAACACCGGCAACGCGAGCGACAGAAGCCAAACCGGTTGGAAACGGAGTTTTGGAAACCGCACCAGTAGCAGCCCGCCCGCCACCAGCGGCACCACGATGAGCGTTTGCCGCGTTGTCACGCCGAGCAACGCCACCATCACCGCCAGCAGTAGCCAGCGAAAATCTTTTTGCGAAATTGCCCGCGCATACGCGTTCAGCGCAATCAGGCCGAACGCCAGCGCTGGCACGTCCGTCATGTAAGTTCCTTGCGAGACAAAAAAGAGCGGGTTCAGCGCGAGCACGCAACTGGCGAAGCCAGCGAGGTGGGCGGAAACTTTTTCCTGCCGCAGCAAACTGTAAAAGGAAACCAAACCGAGCCACGACAAAATGATGATTGAAACACGCAGCGCAACGTGCGGCAACGTGCTCGCCCATAAAAACGGGGCCGACCAAATCCATTGGCCCAGCTGGGGCATGCTCGCCCATTTGGAATAGTGAATCCCCTGCCCGTCCGCAAACCAGATGGCGCCGCGTGCAAAAGCCCAATCATCGCTCAACGGAAAATTCTGCTGCGCCGGTGGCATGACCAGAAACAGCAGCGCCCACGCGCAAGCGGAAGCGAGTAGCGCCCACGTCCAAGGGGGAAGCCCCCAGCGCGGCGAGTTGGTAGGTGAAGCGGTCAACGCAGCGAGGCTGCCGCAAGCCTTCCGGCGGCGCAATCTCGGAAAATAAAAAAGCCGCTCCGGTTTCCCGTAGCGGCCCAGAATTTTGCTAGCGAATTATTTACCCGTCACTTTTTTGGCGACCATCTGATATTGAATGGTGATTTTATCGCCGACTTTGACCGCGCCTGCGGTGGCTTTGTCGGTGGCGATCTGCCACTTCTCATCGCCTTTTTGCACGACGATGTAAGTAGGCGTCACTTCCAGCACCGGGCCGGTGACTTGATACGTTTTGGCGTCCGCCGCCGAGAGTTGAGACGTGGCCAGCGCCACGAGCGCGAGGGAGAGGAATAATTTTTTCATGGTGTGCAAGGTCAGTTTAGTTTGAGGAACGCGGTCAGCCTGCCAAAAGCGCCGGGGGTTTCAACCAATAAAATTGCGGCGGGCGCCCAGCCGTTCCCCGTCGCGTCAGTTACTTTCTTTCGAACCACGTTCAATCAGCCGTTTTGTCAGGAACACCAGCCCACCCATCTGCGCCCATTCGGAGACGAGGTTGCCGACCACTTGGCCCCATTTGCTTTGCGCATCCATTTTGGAGAACAATAGCGCCCAGCCGAGGCCCGTCACACTGATGAAGGTCAGCAACGAATGCCGCCAGAAAAAATCCAGCACCGGATTACGCAGATGACCACGGACTCGCCGACTCTCGGCCGAACGATATTCCAACAGAAACTTCGTGCCGAGAATGATGATGACGGAACCACTCCAATCCGCGATAGCGTTACCAAAGAAGGAACCCCAATGCGTGTTTGGGTCGGAAAAACAATACAGAACAATCCATGCCGTCAGCAGGGCTGACGCCACGATGGTCAGTGAATGGCTATGAAAAAATCCCCGGCGCGTTGGTAGCTTAGCATCAGTCATGCGCAGACGATGCCGTGCGCCGATTTTTTAGCAAGCGTCCGGCACGGGAACTAGCCTTCAGACACCCCGGCGAGAAGTCGCGGGCGCGGCCTTGGGCTTTTCTTTTTTCTTCTTCTTGGTTTCTTTTTTGTGACTGTTATTGCCTTTGGCCATAATGATTCCTTAGTTAAGTTCGCCCCACCATACACCGGTTCAGGCCGTGGATTCAATCGGAGATATTTTCCCAGCGGCGGCGCTTACGACTTCTGCGCGCAGAAGATGGTGCCCTTCTCAATGGGCTGGAGGTCGGTGCGCTTGAGGTTGGTCAATCCCGCCGCGTGTAACCACACCTGAATCCGTTCAGCAGTGTGCAGGTGCGTGCCCGTCTCCACGAGCAAGGTCAGATCAAACGCCGCCGCCAACGCTTCTGTGGTGGAAACCGTGCCGTGCGCCGCCGGTTCACGAACGTATTCATACACGAACACCACGCCGCCGGGATTCAACGCCGCCGCCAGCTTCTGGATGATCCGCGCGTTGTCCGCGTCCGTGTGATTGTGCGCCACGAGAAAGTAAGTGATGACATCGAACGTGCCGGGAATCGCGTCGCGCACGATATTACCCTCCACGCAACGAAGTCGCTCGCTCAAGCCCCAACTCGCGATCAAGCCTGGTGTATTCGTCAGCGACACCGGCAGATCATAAATCACCGCGCGCAATTCCGGCGCCCGCCAACAAAACGCCGCCGCGTGCAAACCGTGCGACCCGCCCACATCCAACAACGTTCTCGCCTCTGCTGACAATTCGATGGCCCGTTGCACCTCCGTCACCACGCTGGCCGCGTAATCTTTCATATACGCCGCGAAGGCTGGGCCCATGCTGGGATTTGTTTGCATCAAATCCCACAGCGGCGTCTTGGGAGCGCCGTGAACCACCACGTCGCGCAAGCCCGCCATGAATTGCCACGCCTGCGCGAACCAGCGCAAACCGCTATTCAAATCGTGCGCGCCCGTTTGCGATAACCACGCCTGCGCGTGCGGACTGTTGCGCAACTCATTCTCCGGCGTGCGTTCCAGATAACCCGTCTGCACCAACACCGCGCATAATTTATCCGTGCCGTTCAGCGAAGCGCCAATCCGCACGGCCAGTTCTTCCACCGGCAATGCCCCCTGCCCCAGCGCCACGAAGAGCCCCAGTTCGCCCGCCGTGATGAGTGCCGCGCTCGCCATCATCGGCCAATAGACATCCAGCGCGAGCGAGGGCGGATGGCTGACAGAATCTTTCATGCGCGGAAGTTCGCATGAGGTTTGCGGTTCGGCAATCCTCGACACATTTTTATGCGAGGCATCGAGTCATCGGTCCAGCACCAGCCATTCTTGGGGACGGTTGGCGGGCACCAGTTCCATGCCCACGGTGGCCAAGAACTGATTATTAAAATCCAAATCGGTGGAACGCCCATTCACCCAGCGCGCCGGAACTTCACCAATAGATTTATCGTAACGATTCGTCGCCCCGGTTTCGTTGATCACAGGCTGGCCGAAATAATTTTCCAGTTCGCTGATGAATTCGGGAATCGACTTGCTGCGGGCGAAATCCCTGGTGGCTTTGGATTCCAGAATTGTCGAATTCTTCGCGCGGAGCACCAGCACATCAGAATCGCGCGACGCTAAGTGCCACGTCAGGCCATACTGCTGCCGGAGGAATTGTTTTGCCGCCGCTTGCAGAGTTTCCTTGGGCTGATTGGTCACGGTGCAGATCACGTCGTAGCTGTTGGTCCAATGACCATGCGTCCACGCGTCGGGAAATTCCGTGTGGGTATAATCCTTACCGTAAGCGACCGCCACCAGTTCGGAAAAACTGATGTGCAAGTTCGCCAGCCGATTATCTATCCAGCCGTAGTGACTGCCGATACCGTTCGTGGAATTAAAAGCATAATGACTTTCCCGCACCACGAGCACGGGCGGAGCGGCTTGGAGCTGCTGGCGATATTTGTCGGAACGCCGGCGATCCAGTTGGAGCCAGAACGCGTCTTCAATCGGCGTGGAAACGAAGGGCGCTGCCGTGGAGAGTTGCACCGGCGACGGCGTTTTAGGTAACGCAAAAAAGATCACCCCCAACACCAGAAACAACCCCAAACCCGCCGACAGTTTCAAGCGCCATTCGCTCACTGCCAGCGGAAATTGGATCAGCAACGCGCGAATCAAACTCGCCACGATGATCACATCCACCAGCAGCGTGAAGATGGCAAAGGGCCAGCGGACATCCGCCGTGTGGGTGGCGATGAATGATCCGCTTACCGTGCCCGTGCGGTCGCCGGTGCCAAACGAAACCCAGTGGAACACCGCCATGAACGGGATCAGCACCAACCACGTCGCGATTTTAGAATAGACCTTGTTCTCCAGCCGAGACAACAGCAACAGCAAGCCGCCAAAGCCAAACGCCGCGCCCACCGCCCCCATGATCCAGCGCGGCGTGCCATTGTCCGGCTTCACGCAAGCCAAGCCAATGCCCGCCAACAGAAAGATCACGCCCATCAAGACCGGCGGTTTATCCATCGTCACGCTGCCGTCCGGTTGCGGGTGAATGCCCGAAGGCGGCGCGCCCGGCAATTCCGCGCGCGCCGCTGCGCGGGAGAGTTGCAGAAACATTGCACCCGCTAAAACGAAGTCAAGACCTACGCCCAAACAAATCCAAGTGCCGCCGTGGATGCCCGTTTCCAACACCGCTTCCGCCGGATGCTCCGGGGAATAGTGCACGACAACTTGCTTGCCCACGGGATAACGGTCGAGCACGCCGTGCGCGTAGCTGGCGGAGGACGACATCGCCCCGAAGGCAATTTTGTTGCCCGTGTATTTTTCGCCCACCACGCGATACTCGTAAGTGACCGCTGCCGAGTAGGGTAGCTTCACAACCCTAGGCTGATGGCCGTAGCGCCGTTGGCGCAAGGAAAAAGCCGGGTGCATTCAGTTCATCTATCTGTGTCCGTCTGTGTGAATCTGTGGCTAAATAAAAAGCCGCTCCAGTTTCCCAGAGCGGCTTTGGAATTGTCAGAAGTGAATTACTTCTTCTTGGCCGACTTCGCAGCGGCGCGCTTCTCTTCGATCGCAGCTTGGGCAGCGGCCAAACGAGCAACGGGCACGCGATACGGCGAGCAGCTCACGTAGGTCAAACCGACGCGGTGACAGAACTTCACGGAATCGGGGTCGCCGCCGTGTTCGCCGCAGATGCCGAGCTTGACGTCCGGGCGCACCGCCCTGCCCCGCTCGGTGGCGATGCGGATCAGATCGCCGACACCCTCCTGATCCAGACTGACGAAGGGATCTTTTTCGTAGAT
>CAIWFB010000236.1 GCA_903911825.1 uncultured Verrucomicrobia subdivision 3 bacterium | reverse complement strand
GGCTTTGGGTGTGGCTGAAGGGTTGCGAGCGATTTTACCGGAGAATCAGTGGGGTCATTTTTACACCGCCTACGCCCTTCATGAATTGAAGCGGACGAAAGAAGCATATGATGGGTTGAAGTTGGTGATCAAAAAGTTTCCTGACCACCAACTGATGCACTACAACCTAGCTTGCTACGCCTGTGTGCTTGGCAAACTGAAAGAAGCTTATCGTTTAGTCGAAATTGCTAGAGACATGCCGGGAGGCATTGATATCCGCCAACAAGCTTTAGACGACCCTGACCTTGAGCCTTTGTGGAATGAGATCAGCGAGATTTAAGGTTTTCCTGCGCACTTCTCCACATCATGCACGACTCGATATGGCTTCAAAAACGTCCACATATCAGCTTTGCATTTCGGGCAAGTCTCGGGCGTCGATGATTCGTATTCTTCCACAATCTTTGTTTCAGCTGGCGTGATGGTTTTGTAGATCATCTTGCTCAACAGTTCGGTGTAGCGGTCGTAGGCAATCATGGTTTTAGTGTTTTGGTCGGCTTCTGAAAAATATGATCAGAACGATGATGGTCAAAATTAGCAGAAAAACCACAACGCAGATCGCGATCGGAACCCAGTCAATCTTAGGCTGAGACGGTGATGAGTTGCCCGAAGACGACAAGGCTTTGACTGGCTCTACTGAAGTGAAGGCAATCTGCTGTGTTGCCTGACTATCAACTTTTGCCTTCAAAACCGCCGCTGTCTCTGGGGCTAACGCTGTAAAGAACTTCAGACCAGTCAAGGCTTCGAGCTGGCTGACCGAGAGCAAATATTTCGACCACGGATCATGTCGCACACCGGCTTGATTTGGGATGTTGACGGCGAGGACGCGGGTGGCCTTGGTGATACGACTCAATACGCTGCCCGGGCCGTTCGGTACTACCACGACGATCTTCCAAGTATGTGCTGGCACCAGCACTGGCCCGTTTTGATTAATGTGTTCACCGTTAAAACCAGCCGGCCCACAGATGATAAGCAGTTCGTTGCCTTGCTTCGCCCAATCCCGACAATCCGCTTCCAGATGTTCCCAGACGCCTTGGTTGTTGTCCGCAGCTTGAGGGATGATGTTGGCCATCGTAAACACCGCGTCGTTATCTTGAGCGTTATCAGTCCGGTCAGCTGAAGGACACATGTGACCTCGATCAAAACCAGAGCCCTTGTAGTCAGCACTCATGATGTGGTGGAAACTGGCCGGTAATTCAGGATCTGGGTGAAAGGTCGGAGTGCGTTTTGCCGACCCAATATCTTCCGCAGTAAGATCCCAGCTCACCCAGTTCGGTTCCGCTTCGCGGTCGTCGTAATCCAGCGCAAACACACTGCGCTGAATCAAATAATGTTCGTGATTATTGGAGTCGGTGTTGGCGTTGCTCGGATTGCCGAGCGGCATCTGAAACTCGATGCCGATCCGCGCCTCACAGGTCAACGATAGCAAGAGCAGGGAGACTGCGAGGAATTTTTCGGCTGTTCGTTGTGAGTTACAAATCATTGCCAGCGATTTTACGGAGGCGGTCGCAATCGGGCTAGAAAATGAGCTGACAATTTTTCTCCTCGGACAGCCTTTGTCCAAGCACGCCCGCTATCTTCGCGGCGTATGAAATTTAGAAATCTCATCCCCAAACGTTTTCGTTACCACGTCGTCCGCCAATTTGGCCAAGGCCAGCTCATCCGTCTGCCCAGCGGGCAGCACGAATTCATTGGCGGCACCGATGCCGATTATCTCGCCGCTATTCAATGGGCTTCACTCTTTGCCCATAACCTCGTGTTCAAAGTGAGTGAGACCGCGCCGCGCCGCCCTAAAACCATAGGCCGAGTCCCGCTCCCACCCCCGCGCCTTGGCGTCTTTGCGTGAGCCCTTCCGATTGTGAACAACTTCGCATGGACTGAGCGCTACCTGAGCGTAACGTCTCT
>CAIWFB010000235.1 GCA_903911825.1 uncultured Verrucomicrobia subdivision 3 bacterium | reverse complement strand
GCAGATGCCGCACAAACCCCATCTGTCCGGTGGCGCAAAAGACGCAGCCCATCGCGCAGCCGGCTTGCGTGCTCACGCAAGCGGTATGACGGCCGGTAAATCCCATCAGCACGGTCTCGATAGTTTGTCCGTCGGCGAGACGCAGGAGAAATTTGCGCGTTAGCCCGTCACTGCTGGCGATGTCCGCGGTCTCGGGTGGAGTATCAATAAAGAACGCCTTGCCTGCACCGACATTGGCGGTGAGCCAGCGCTGCAAGGGCGGAGAAAATTCTTCGTCGCCACGGAACTCATTTTTCAGTTCCCGCTGCAAGGCTCGCCACAGCGCCCGCACGTGCACCGCGGCCAGACCGGACGCGATAAATTCCCGCTCCAACTCCGCGAAGGTGAAGTCGAGGAGCGAACGGGGAGCAGCAGGTATGGCAGCAACGAGCGGCATGTCAGTGAAAGTGTGGCGACTTGGTCGGCGAGAGGCAAACCGACAAATATGAGGCTACTCCATCTGAAAATAAAAAACGGGAGGCTAAGCGCGCACAGCGACTTCACCTCCCGTTAAGATTGTGATTTTCGTTTAGTGTTTCACGGCGACCACCTTGCCCATCGGCTGGCCGATGGCTTTGAGCAACTGCACGAACCACTTGGTTTTGATGTCAAACGGCTTGCCGCCCTTGATGCGTTCGAATTCGATCGCGCGCAGCTTGTTGCCACGTTCTTCATCTTCGCCAACCACGCCACCCTTGCCAGCGAAGGCGCATTCCACGGCTTTCACGGCGCAACGTTTGATGAGCTTGCGGTCGGCGGCGTTCGCGGCGGCGGCGCGGCTGTAATAACCGCTCTTCTGCACGAGCGTTTTTTCGGCGCCGAGCAATTCGGCGAATTGTTTAGAGAACCAGGAACCGACATTGACCTTGTCCAATCGCACGTGGCCGAAGGCATCGCGCGGCACTTCTTCACCGCGTGATTTCATTTCCGCGACGATAGATTCCACGCCCGCGCCTTCGGAGATGAACAGGTTCACGCAATCGTGCTTGTCCATGATCTTGCGCAGACGCGCGGCTTCGCCTTTGATATCGAGCGCCATTTCGGGAATGTAGATGCCGTGCACGCCGCGCCGTTCGCTGCTCAAGCCCAGCTCCGGCAGGAAATTCATCTCCTGCGTGAGCTTGCGGTATTCGGCCGCAGTCGCCGCCGTGAGCCAACCGCAGTTGCGGCCCATGACTTCGTGGATGATCAACATGCGCGGGTTCGCGTTGTGCTCGGCCACCACGTTGGCGAAATAATGCGCGCCTTCTTCGGCAGCGGTCCACGCGCCGAGGCTTTGGCGGATGGGGATCACATCGTTATCAATCGTCTTGGGCATACCCACGACGGTGAGGTTGTAATTATTATTTTTGAGAAATTTTGCGAGGTCGGCCGCGGCGGTGTTTGTGTCATCGCCACCGATGGTGTGCAAGATATCCACGCCGTCCTTGATGAGTTGGTCCGCCGCGACTTTTTGCGGATCTTGACCTTCCTTCACGAGCCCGCGTTTCACACAATCTTTGATGTTCGTGAGTTTCACGCGACTATTGCCGATGGGGCTACCGCCGTGTTCCACGAGCGCTTTCCAGTTCTTACGCGCGGCGGACGTCACTTTGAGGCTTTTGCCTTGGAGCAGGCCCATGTAGCCGTTCACGTAGCAAATGATCTCCACTTTGGGCGCCTGGCGCGTGTAGGTTTTGATGAGATAACCGATGGAAGCGCTCAAACAGGGCGCGAGGCCACCAGCGGTGAGAATGCCGACTTTCTTGATTGTTTTGCTCATAAATTTTTGAAGGGATAAGTTCCCGGTCAATGATAATGCGGCAAACGCCCCGAGAGCTCAATTTTAAACCTAAAGGGGAAAGGCGCGATGATTTCTTACATCATCGCGGAAAGCACTGCGAAATTTTGGCGGCAGCCTAACGCCGAGGCAGACTTATTTCCCGTCAGCCACCGTCAGCCGTCCATCCGCTTCGACAGTGTAAGGGAAGTGGGCTTGGCAGCCGTCGCCCACATTTAGATGCTGACCACTCGCACAGAGCAGCACGAGGCGCAGTTGACCGGCTTTCTTCGGCAACGATTCCAGATCAAACGTGAAGGTGTTATTTGCGCCCACGGTGCCCGCGTAGCTCACGGCATTGTAATCCCCGCCGCCATCCGGATCGACATACGCCACCACACCGTAGATCGGTTGGCTGGAAGTGAATTGGCCCGTGATCTTCAGGTGACCGGGCGTGGCGGTGAAGGCACAGTTCGTCACCGCATAATTCCAGTCTTCATCCAGTCCCCGCTCCACGCCGGAAAATAATGGATTACTCACCAGCCGCAGCGCGTGCGCCAGCGTGATGAACGAGCCTTTGCCGTCGCCGCGTAATTCCTCGCGGTAATGCCGGTTGCCATCGCCCATCAACGCGTGCCCGCGCGTTTTCAGATCCACCACCGTCTCCGCGTTGTGCGGCAAGCCGAACAGATGCCCCAGCTCATGCGCCGTGCCGCCGATGAAGATGCTGTTGTAACGTCCCAACGTGATGTGGCCATACTGATGATCCGTCACCCAGCGATTTGTTTCCGTCAACAGGTGGCGGTCGAGAATGTCCGAATCGAACTGCCAACAAAAACCGCTGCGACAATCGCCCGTGCCGCAATACGGACTGTTGTGCGACGTGTTCGTGCCGTCGTAATTCCCCAAGCGCGTGAAGACGATCACCTGATTCGTGTCCAAGCCGATGCCCTCGGCGGCCAGAACTTTTTTCACATCGTGACGGATTTCACTCGCGGATTTGGCTTCCGAATATTCCGCTGCCGGCCGCGTGCCTTTGACGAGATGAATGATCAATTTTCCCTGCGCATCGCGCACCAGCGGAATGCCGGACATCGGCAAACCGTATTGACCCAGTTGATCCGCGTAGAATTTCGAGATATCACCCAGCGCCTGCCCGAGTCGTTCCTGATAATCCGGCGCTGGCGTGCGATCCGCTGGACAAAAATACGCCACGTGTAACACGCGCTGATTACGCGGCGCACCCGCTTGGTAAGCCGTGAGAACTTCTTTTGCCGTCGTCACCCGCGCGTCTTCCGCCGAGGCGACTAGGAAAGAGCAAGTGACAGCGAGCGTGGCCAGCCACGGGCCTTTGGAAAAAGTGATCATGTGATAGTTTGGTTGGCTTCCCCTTGCGGCGGAAACCGCGGTTGGTTGAACCGAGCATAGCCTTGTCGGCAGGGGCTTTTTTGTCCATTCCCCAAAAGATGGTAGCGGATTTGAATCCACCCGCTTCCGAGTTGACAGCCTCCGATCAAAATCACGACCATGCCGTCCATGGATATCATTGGTGGCTTGTTGATTTTACTGGGACTAATCCTGTTCGTTATCGGCGGGTTCTGGTTTCTGGTCGCCGCCTTTCGGGAAAGTGTGCTGTGGGGACTGGCCTGTTTGTTTGTGCCCATCGTCTCGCTCTTCTTTCTGATCGTGCACTGGTCGGAGGCTAGAAGACCGTTCTTCCTGCAACTGCTGGCCTTCGTGCTGTTCCTCGTAGGCTTCCTCCTCAGCCCACAGACCATTCACCGTTAAGACCAACTCCGATGGAGTTGTGGCGGCAGAATGAACCGCGAAAGACGCCAAATACGCGCACGGGAATCCGGTTTTAATTTTCGCGTGGTTCGCGAATGAGAATTGATCACTTGCCCGTGAAGTTTGCAGGCCTGCGGACCATGTCCGATTGCCTGTCCCCGATGTTGGCAAGCTTGCGGATGACGCCCGCAAGCAATCCCGTAAGCTGGACAAGCTTGCCGGCCGCGTCCGCAGGCTTGCCCCTCAAACCGGATCGACTGTTCGCATCGTCCGCAAGCCTGCAGACGTTGGGTGCAAGCCAGTCCATTGCGTCCGCAACCTTGCAAACGTCGCTGACAAGCTTGCGGACGAGGTTTGCAAGTCATCCACCAAGGCGGAAAAGGCTGAAAACCCCAGTTTTCTGCCAGTAACCACCCTAAACCGGCTATTTTACCGCCCCGACGGGGCTGGGGAATGGGGTGGCGCGGATGGCTACAAAGATTTCGCTCCTAACGGAGCTGGTAGGGCGCGTCACTCCGTGCGCGCCGGCGTGGCGAATCCGAGAGCGTTGGTTGCAATCGGCGGCGGGCAGCGGACTGCCCGCCCTACCAACCGCGACGCGGTTGCAGCCTTCAGCCCAGCGTTGACCGACGCAGTCGGGCTACGCTGGGTGAACGGGCAAAAGGAAAACAACTCTGAAGGAGTTGAAGCAGGAGGAACCGCGCAAGACACGAAATACGCGAACGGGATTTGGATTTTTCATTTCGCGTATTTCGCGTGGTTCGCGGTTGAATTTGGTGCGGCCGAACGGTAGCCGTGCGCCAGCACCAACGTTTTCACGCTTTCAGGTTTTCATTCCGTTCCCGGTGGCGCGGGCCTCGCGGCGGAAATAGCGCAAGAGACGCCATTGGGGCATGTGCCGTCCAAACACTGCTGGCATTGATAGAAGACAGTGGCGGTCAAGCTTGATATTGCGACGTAGCAATTAACAAATACGGTTGTCGATAGCCCGGTCTTCTGGGAGGTGACGGCCAATGCAAAAGAGACGGGATCGTTAGGTGATTGGATCAGTGAGTTCGGGATCATCGTGAGCTTTGAGGTCCGGTAGCCGGTGACGCCCGCGACGGTGTAGGGATTAATCATGGGATTCGAAAATCGGATGACCCAATGGAACGTGAGCGTGTCCGCGCTGCAACTGGCGGGATCGTAGCTTTCCGAGGCGTCGAAGATATTGGTCCCCCCCAGTCCGTTATTGATGGTATTGGCCGCCGCGTCGTCATAATTCGTGATCGGATCGTGGACGACTGTCTTTCTGGATCGGAAAATGGAAATGACCGGCGGGGCGTCGGTAACGAAGCAGGGGCTTAACAACCGGTAAAAGCGCGCGCTGTTGGTGACGGCTTCCGCCGCCGTGTAAAGGCCGTTGGTCAGGTGAAGGTTGTAATTAGTTCTCCAGTTGACGAGGTCGGCGCTGTATTCCAGACCGAAATCGCCGTTGGTCGGCCAGCTGAAATTGATGTTGGTATTCTGCATCGTCGCGTTCAGCACCGGGCTTTGCGCGCGGACGTTGAAAGCCACGGCCAGAAACAAAGGCAGGATCAAAATGAATGAACGCATGATGGGGAGAATGTTTTTTGACTCCAAGTCGCGGCACAGGCTGGACTCTTTCCACCGCGACGGCAATCCGCTTTTGGATTTCGCGTGGTTCGTGTGGTTCGCGGTTGAATCGGATGATGGATTTGAATCCCGGTGGGATTCGCGGACGGAGCGCCGTTGTGCCGAAGGCACGTTGGAAATTAGCCAGCTACGAAGTGGCTGGTTGAAATTGGAAAATGATTTTCGTCCTGAAAGGACGATGGAAACGGCAATGCGAAATGTTCCGCCGTCCTTTCAGGACGGGATGATTTTACGGACGCGTTACCAGCCACAATGTGGCTGGCTAATTTCCGGTTGTCCCTCGCGGGACGAAGCGGAGCGCTCCAACCGCAACGCGGTTGCAGCCTTCAGCCCAGCGTTGGAGCGGAGCGACTACGCTGGGTGAGCGCGCGAAATGAAAACAACTCTGAAGGAGTTGAAGCAAGGAGCGGTGGTGATGCAACCCCTTCAGGGTTGAAAAATTTCGGGGCCGGTAACCCAGGGTAGCTCGTGCCTCGCAACCCTGGGCTGATGGATTTGAATCCCGTTGGGATTCGCGGACGGAGCGGCGGCAAAAGGAATAAATTATAACAGAGGTTCGTGGAACACCTCGATACCATCCTTTGCTTGAGTCGCTATAAATTCTTTGAGTTCTAAATAAAGATGCCAACCCGTTTTCTGGCCGTGGTCAAATCGAATCACTAGGAACACAATCTTTCGATCGGTAGGATGCGGGTAGCTCTTCAACTGATCTGTCGCGTCTTCAATCGTCACGACTATCTTGCGAGTAAGTGCCTCAGACAAATTTTGTGGAACAGTCACCGCCTCATTTCGCCACGAAGCATTTTCGCCCAAATTATCTTGAGACTCATTTATAGTTTTGACTTCAAGAACCGCTGTTGAACCAGCTTTACGTCCTATCAAGTCAGGAGATCGGACGCCGTCCTTCTTGCTCGGTTTGATGAATTCAATTTGCTCGTAACCTTGGTCTGCCAAGAATTCATAACCTCGCGCTTCGTCCAGAGTGTTCCACAGTTGCTGGTAGCGTCGCGCTGGGTCGTCAAAGCAAACATGACGCACAGCTTTATCACGCAAAACCCGCCACGATGCTGAATCCAATCTCGCAAGCCGTTTCTCTTCTTCCGCCAGCGGCAGCGGATAATCCACGTTGAAGTAATTTTTCGGACTTGTTTTGTCGCTGTGCTCGTAAAGATCAAGCAAGCGCGGAAAATTTTTCGGGAGACAGTGGGCAGCGCCGGTTGTCGGGTCGCTGTCCGCTTGGTCATTCATCTGAATCGGGAATTGCGATGGCTAATTTTTCGCCCCCGCCAATTCTTCCTCGAAATCGACGATTTCCTTAATTTGGACTAAGAACCAGCGGTCGATTTTCGTCAGGTTGAAAATCTCTTCGATGGTGAAGCCGGCGCGCAGGGCGTGGCGGATGAAGAAAATGCGTTCGGCGTTGGGCACGCTCAGTTTGCGGCTGATGACGTCGCGCGGGAGGATGTCGCGGTCGCCATAGACTTCCGTGCCGATGCGCCAGGGTTTGCCGTCGCCGCCCAGGCCGCTGCGGCCGATCTCCAGCGAGCGCTGGCATTTTTGCAGGCTTTCCTTGAACGTGCGCCCGATGGCCATCGCTTCGCCGACGCTTTTCATCTGCGTGGTGAGCGTGGGGTCGGCCTGCGGGAATTTCTCAAAGGCAAAGCGCGGAATCTTGGTGACGACGT
>CAIWFB010000234.1 GCA_903911825.1 uncultured Verrucomicrobia subdivision 3 bacterium | reverse complement strand
CCCTTGAGCGCGGCGTCCATGACGTAGCCGCCGCCCCAGAGATAATGCGTCGCGTTGTCCACGCTCACCATGCCCACGCCGAATTTGTCGGCGAGTTTCATGCAGGTGTCCATCGCCTCGTAGGCGACGGCCTGGCCGAGCTTGTTGTGGCCGTTCCAGATTTCGGCGGCGGCGAAGCGCGACGGCAGCTTCTCGATCTTCGCGCCGGGCGTCCAGCGGCCGACTTTGCTGCCGAACAATTCGTCGAGGTGCAGCGCCTTAATGGCGTTGTGCGTGCGGATGCCGTAATACGCGGCGCTCGCGCAGAACCGCGCGCCGGCAGCGGCCTCAGCGGCATCGTAACCACGTTTCAAATAAGCCTTCGTGACGAGTGAATCGTGTTTGTCTTGGGGAATGATGTAGTAGGTTTCGGGCATAAAAACTGGAATTATAAAGTTCTTAATTATTCAGCAAAGAAAGGAGTCATTTTACAGGTTGAATCGGGAAATTTTCGGGTTGTTCTGGAAATTTTGATGCGGGTAGCTTGGCATCAGGTGCAACAATATAAATCAAATCATCTGAATTGATCTGCAACTTCAATAGGTCCCCCTTAATTGCATGTTTAATCAGCTTTAAGGATTTTGAATAATCCATAACAGGAATCTTGTAAGTAAAAGATCTTTCTCCCGATCGAATCACAAAACCTTCACGAAGCACTTGGTTAGGCAAATCAAACAAGGAACCTCTCTTTATAATCGTGTTTTGGCCACCACACAAAAATTCCACCGTGGAGTCGGTATTATTATAAACCACAATAGATGTAATCGTGGAGCAGCCACCCATCAACTGACAGATTATAATAGTGACAAGTAACGAAACCAAATAGGTGAATGATTTTTTCATAAAAATCACTAGAGGCACAGACAATCATCCTTCATAAAACCACCTGCTTCACCTGCGCGATGGTTTTTTCGCCATTCATCGCGAGGGTGGCGGATTGATAAATAATTTGGGACATGAAATTGGTTCAATTGAACCCGAAAAAAATGCGTTTCTAAGCCGAAATCCGCAATCAAATTCACTTTCGATTTTTTGCAAAGGACTAACCAAGTCACTCCGGGCGAAAAGAGAAGTTTGGCCTCAACCGTGGACCAATTCTTTGATGGCCGCATAGACCATCTGCACCGCTACGGCGGCGAGAATCATGCCCATGACGCGACTCATGATGTTGGCGCCGGATTGACCGATCCATACGACGATGCGATTTCCGATCAGGAGCAAACCCAGCGTCAGCAACAGCACCAACGCCATCACGCCGCAGGTCAGCGTCTGTTGGAGGAACGTGTTGTGGGCGTTGTCCGTTAGCAAAACCACAGACAGCAACGCGCCCGGCGTGGCGATCGACGGCATGGCCAACGGGAAAATGGCAAGGTCATGTTCCGCTTCAGCCGGAGCGCGGTTCACGGATGAATCCGCGAAAATCATCGAGAGCGCGAACAGGAACAGCACGATGCCACCTGCGATCTGAAACGACGGCAATTCAATCCGCATCGCATCCAGCACAAATTGTCCCAGATACAGAAAGCCCGTGAGTATCACGAACGCGATGGTGATGGCGCGAATGGCGATGGCGCGCCGTTTTTCCGGCGGCAAATCTTTCGTGAGCGACAAAAACAACGGCACTGTCCCCAGTGGATCAATGACCACCCACAACGTCACGAAGTCGAAGAGAATCTTATTCCAACTCATGCTGCGGACTATGCCCGCCCCGCGCGGCGGGAAGCAAGATTTTATGCCCTCAATGAGCAGAACCGCCCGGCGGCTCGGATTTTAGCGGCGCCGACGGCGGTTGCTGGCTCGCCCACTTCGCCCCACCTTTTTTCCACCTCGCCCGCCACTGGGCATGCGTGAAGCCACCGTCGTCATCGCTCACGCCAAATTGGAAACCGCAGCGCGGACAGATCTCGTAGGAGCCGCCGCCGCTTTTACTGCGCGGTGGTTCCGTCAGTTGGGGATAGTCACAAACGGGGCAGACGTATTTCATCTCACTTGAGCGTTTTGAGGTTTACCACGCGTCCCGGTTGACGGTCAAAATAATCGCGGCCGCCCGGCTTGAAAAAAGTTTTTGTCGTCCCGTCGTGATTGTAAGCAGCGAACGTCCCGCTCCGCGGATCAAAGACGCGCAAAACTCCGTCTTCATCGAGCTTCGCCGGTAAACCATCCGCCTTGGCGCGCTGGAGAAATTCCCACGATTGCCGCGCATAATCTTCCGCATCCACCGCGTGAAAATCACCGCCGTGCCGCGCAAAATGATCCGGCAACGACGGGAAATTGCCCCAGATTTTCCGCGTCGATGGCGCGGTTTTTACTGTCGGAATTTTCTGCGCGGGCGAATTCGTTTTGGAAGCGGAAACGTTTGGCGCTGCGCTGGTCGACGTGCCCGTCGTGGTGAACACATTCGTCGCCAACGGCACGCGCGCCGTGCCCACTACCACCGTGTAAGTCACGCCCGGTTGCAAGCCAGCGAGCGTGGCCGTGTGCTGCGTGCCGGGTGTTTTCTCCGTCAGGATTTTCACCTCCGGCGATACGTGCACTCGCGTCCCCGCTGTCACGTCCGTCACCCACTGCACCACGGCGTTCGTCGGTGTCGTAGCAATCATAGGCGCGCCGACCAGCTCCACACCGAAGCTCGATGAAGCAGCTAACACAAAAATCAAACTGAATAAAAAACCGCGCATAAATTATAAAAGTTCCACCGCTAACCACGCTGCCGTCACGCACGCCCGGCGCTCTTTGATACTCGGCAGGATATCCCCGTCTCAACTTTCGCTGTAGCAATCTAGGCTATGAACGGTGTCGTTCAATTTGCATCCGCGTGACTCATGATGCCCAGAATACGTTTGACATGATATTACATTCGGCCAGATTTCAGCCGTTCATTTGGTTAAGCGGGGATTGCGATTCGTTTTATGAAAAGCCACCACTTTTTCTGGAATTTCAAACACACAGCCCAACTTCTGTTGATCGTCTTCGCAATTCAAATGCTGGTTCAAACTGCTTTGGCAGGCATCACCTTGCGATCGGTATCAATCATGACAGCGCAAAGTGGGAGCCACGCGGCTGCCAAGCCTTTTGGAACCATACCAAACGATGTGCTCATCGCGGCGGTGGCAGTCAGGCCCGACACTGCCAGTGTCACTCCGCCGACCGGCTGGACCTTGGTCATGCAGTTGGACAACCCAAATGCAACGGCTAGTTCACTGGCGGTCTATAGTAAATTGGCCACCGTTTTTGAACCCACGAACTATCTTTGGACGATCGGCAGCAACAACGGTGTCGTCATCGGTATCATTGGGCTTTCCGGCGTGGCCACGAATGATTTCATCAGCGCGTTCGACGGCCAAAACACCCCGCTCGGCTATCAGCACACCGCCCCGAGCGTCACGCCCGATGTGAATAAGGCGATGATTATGTCTTGGCACAGTTATGGCAGTTCTAATCCGTGGTCGCCGCCCCGCCCCGCAGCGGAGACGCGCCCGATGTTGGAGTATGTGGACGCCTACACGGCTAACACGCCCGGCACGAGTGGGATTTCGCTAGAAGGAAATATGTATCTACAAACCAACGCCGCCGCCACCGGTCCCTTAACGGCCACCGTTCCTAATGACGCCAACATTGACGTCGGAAACGCGATCACTCTCGCCTTGCGCCCCATCAACAACGCCCCGCTTTTGAATCCGGCGAGTAGCCCGACACTCGGAACGGTCAATGAAGACCCCGGCCCGCCGAGCGGACGGGCGGGAGTGCTGGTGTCGAGCCTCGTGGGTTTTTCCGCGTCCTCCCAAGTGGACGGAGTGATCGACACCGACAGCGGCGCCCTGCTGGGCATCGCAGTCATCGGAACCGACACCGACAATGGAACCGGTTATTATTCGCTGGATGGCGGGACGAACTGGATGGAAATGGGTGCGGTGGACACCACCAGCGCCAAACTATTGGCGGCCGATGCTGACAACCGGATTTATTTTCAGCCCGGCACGAATCTGAACGGAACCTTTACCAACGCTTTCACTTTTCGCGCCTGGGATCGCAGCGCGGGACTTGACGGCGACATTGCTGATACAACGACAGCCGGTGGCATAACCGCCTTCTCGACCGCGACCGACACCATCAGCCTCAAAGTAAATGCGGTCAACGACCCGCCGACGGCAATCAACCTTTCCGCTGATGAGACCTATGATAGCGGCATCCCTTTGAGTCTGGTGCCCATTGTAATCAGTGATGTGGACAGTTCGAACGTGACAGCTAGCTTGACACTTTCCATTCCTGCTGCCGGCAGCTTAAGCACCGCCACCTCGGGCGCAGTGACTTCCACCTATAACGCCAGCACCGGAACGTGGACGGCTGCGGGGCCGATCGACGACGTCAACTCGCTGTTGGCTCAAGTCACCTTCACTTCAGCCGATAATTTTAATGCTGGTTTCTTCATCGCCACCAGCGTGAGCGATGGTCTTGCCCCGCCGCTCACCGGCAATAAAACGATGACCTCTTCGACACCATACGATCCACCGATACTGCTGTCGCCCACGATTGACAGCGGCCAATTATCTTTCACCGTCACCGGCACGGCAGGAATGCTCTATTGCCTCGAATCCTCGACGAACTTGGACGCCACCAGCTGGATTTCCATCCAGACCAACACGGCGCCATTTCAATTTCAGATACCGGCGACAAATAGCCGGGAGTTTTACCGTGCAAGGATTGCTCCGTAACTTAGCACGAATTCAAAGGTAATTAGAAAGCGCTTAGTTTTGCCAAACAGGAATATTTGATTCGTGGCATTCGCTACGCCCGTCGCTCTTTGATACTTGCCAGAATATCCGCCACGACCTCCGCCTTCGGCTTCGCCCCTTGCGGGCCGCCATGGTGGAGACGCACGCTCACTGCGCCGGATTCCATGTCGCGCCCGCCGATGACCAGCATGACGTGGACGGCTAGAGCGGCAATTTCATCTCATCAGACGCAAAAAAGTTCGCACCCAGAAGCTATGCGCAGGCTTTTGCCCCGACGGAAAAACTTTCAGACTTGAATCACGCTGTTTCATCCCTGAACCAGAGCAACTCACCCGTGATCCAACCCAGTTCACACTTGAGCCAAAGAAGTTCACCCCTGAACTGCTCGTCCGCAGGCTTGAACTGGAATGATTCACCCCTGAACCAAGACAGTTCACCCATGAAAAATGAAACCGCAGGGGTGAACTACGATAACTCACCCTTGAACTACAGCAGTTCACCCTTGAACTAAGACGATTCAAGGTTGAACCAGGGCAGTTCACCCTTGAACTGCTCTGACTCAAGGGTGAAAAACCTTTCCGCAAGTCTTCAAAACGTCGGTTTTAGGGGGAAATCCGAGGAAGCAGGAGGTTTTGGATGGTTTGCAGGGAAACCTGTTGGCCTCGCCACGCCCGTAGGCACGAATTCACCGACCAGCAAGCGCAACTTCGCCGGGAGGTGCGCCACCAACCGATTTTAAAACAAAACAGCCCGCAGGCGAAAACCTGCGGGCTGTTTGCTTGAACGGATTTAAGCCCGTCGCTCTTTGATGCTCGCCAGAATATCTGCCACGACCTCAGCCTTCGGCTTCGCCCCTTGCGGGCCGCCGTGATGCAAGCGAACGGAGACCACGCCCGCTTCCATGTCGCGACCGCCGATGACCAGCATCGTGTGGACGCGCAATTGTTCCGCGTTGGAAATCTTCGCCTTGAACGGCGTGGCGCTGAAATCCGAATCCACCCGCACCATGTTCGCGCGCAGTTCGGCCACAATGGGTTTGGCGTAGTTGATCAACGCTTCATCGTCGTTGAGCGTGATGACGCGCACCTGATCCGGCGCGAGCCAGAGCGGGAAGTTGACATGGGAATTTTGCATTCCCTGTTGAAGCCTAGCTAATCCCTGCTACCCTGTCGGCGTCAACTCAGAGGTTCGTCGCTGGGACGAAGTAAAAACCAACCACAAACACCAAGACCCAGTATGCTGAATCGTGCTGCTTGCCCGCGCCTTGTCTACTCTATCTTGACCCTTTCCGCTGCGATGGCGCTGCTGTTGCTGACCGCGTTCGCCGCACCGGCGCAACCCGTCATCACCAACGCCCCCGGCTACGTCATCACGTGGGACGGCAACAATGGCGATAACCCCACGTCACCCAACGTGCCCACGAATAT
>CAIWFB010000233.1 GCA_903911825.1 uncultured Verrucomicrobia subdivision 3 bacterium | reverse complement strand
CGCATTCGTCTGGCGAATCCGGACCTCGGCAAGAAAACCGCTTTCGGCAATTCCGAAAAGAAAATTATTGATACGACGGTTGGCCGCGTGTTGTTCAGCGAAATCTGGCCGACGGAACTCGGCTTCCACAACAAGCCGGTTAAAAAATCCGACCTCGGTGATTTGATCTGGAAATGTTACAAGTTTGCCGGCCACGACAAGACGGTTGTCATGTTGGACAAATTGAAAGAAATCGGTTTCCGCGAAGCGACCAAGTCCGGCGTGTCTATCGGCATTGACGACATGATCGTTCCGAAAGAACGCGACGAAGAAATTCGCAACGCTCACGGACAAATCAAGGAAGTCGAAAAACAGTATCGCAAAGGTGTCATTACCTCTGGCGAACGTTACAACAAGATCGTTGACGTGTGGACGCATTGCACGGACAAGATTTCGAGCGTGATGTTTGACACGTTGAAAAAGAACCAGGACAAGGACGAATACAACCCCGTCTATTTGATGGTGGATTCCGGCGCGCGTGGTAACAAACAACAGGTTCGCCAGTTGGCGGGTCTTCGTGGTTTGATGGCCAAGCCGTCCGGCGAAATTATCGAGAAGCCGATTCTCGCGAACTTCCGCGAAGGTCTGTCCGTCTTGGAATATTTCATCTCGACGCACGGTGCGCGTAAAGGTCTCGCGGATACGGCGCTCAAGACTGCCGACTCCGGCTACATGACGCGTAAGCTCGTGGACGTTTCTCAAGACGTGATCATCCAAGAAGCTGATTGCGGCACGACGAACGGTATTTGGGTTTCCGCTGTGTTCGAAGGCGAAGACGAAGTTGTCAAAATCTCCGACCGTTTGGTTGGCCGTTTTGCCTGCGACGACATCGTCAATCCGACCAGCCCGAAGGAATTCCTCATCAAAGCGAACGAAGAAATTGACGAGATCAAGGCCAAGGGCATTGATGTTGCCGGTCTTGATCGTGTTCGCATTCGCTCGGTGCTCACTTGCGAAAGCAAGCACGGCATTTGCCGCCATTGCTACGGTCGCAACCTTGCGACCGGCTCGCTGGTCAAGCTCGGTGAAGCGGTCGGCATCATCGCCGCCCAATCCATCGGCGAACCCGGCACGCAGCTCACGATGCGCACGTTCCATACGGGTGGTGTCGCGGCGGGCGTGTTCAAGCAGCCGCAGATCAAGTCGAAGAACGACGGTGTTATCAAATACACCGACTTGCGTTCTGTCGAACTCGAAGACGGCAACAACATTGTTTTGAACAAGAACGGTTCCATCCAGATTCTCTCGCCCGACGGCCGCGAATTGGAAAACCACACCATCGTCATCGGCGCAGTTATTTCTGTGAAAGACGGTGCGAAGGTCAAGAAGGGCGACACGTTCGTCCAATGGGATCCGCACAATGTGCCGATTCTTTCCGAGAAGGCGGGCAAAGTTAAATTCCATGACATCATCGAAGGTGTGACGATGAAACAGGAAGTTGACGAAGCCACCGGCGAAGAATCCATGGTCATCATTGATCACAAGGAAGATTTGCATCCGCAGATCATCATGTCTGACGAGAAGGGTGAAGTCGTCGCGAATTACCCGATTCCGTCGGGCGCGCACGTCGTCGTCAACGAAGCGGACAAGATTGTTCCCGGCACACTCATCGCCAAGACGCCGCGCAAACAGGCCAAGACTCGCGACATCACCGGCGGTTTGCCGCGTGTTGCGGAATTGTTTGAAGCGCGTCGTCCGAAAGACGCGTCGGAAATCTCCAAGATTGACGGCATCGCGGACTTTGGTGCTTCTGTGCGCGGCAAACGCTGCGTGCTCATCAAAGACGTCGTCACCGGCTTGGAAGAGGAACATCTCATTCCGATCGGCAAACACGTCATCGTCTTCAAGGGCGACTTGGTCAAGAAAGGCCAGCAGCTCACCGAAGGCCCGATGGACCCGCACGAAATTCTGGACGTTTGCGGCCCGCAGGAATTGCAGGAACACTTGGTCAGCGAAGTGCAGGAAGTTTATCGTCTCCAAGGCGTGACGATCAACGACAAGCACATCGAAATCATCGTCCGCCAGATGCT
>CAIWFB010000232.1 GCA_903911825.1 uncultured Verrucomicrobia subdivision 3 bacterium | reverse complement strand
TGCCGACGCGCGTGTCGCCGTGCTGCGCTTTGCTCACGGTCGGATAATCCGTCGCGTGCGTCACGTCCACCACCAGCGCCGTGTCGGGGTGCAGCGAATACGCGATCTGCCGTGCGCCGAGCAAGCCGACTTCTTCTTGCACGTTCGAGACGGCGCAAACTTCGCAGTTCAATTTCACTTTGGATTCTTTGAGCAGGCGCAAGGTTTCCGCCACCGCCCAAGTGCCGATGCGATTATCAAACGCCCGCGCCACGGCGAGGTCGCCGCGCAAAATGTCGAATTCATCCGTCAACGTGATCGGGTCGCCGACGCGAATCAGTTCCTCCGCTTCCTTGCGACTGCTCACGCCGATGTCGATGAAGATGTCGTGAATTTTCGGCAAGCGGGGTTCGCCGTCCAGCTTGGTGAGATGCGGCGCCACGTTGCCGACCACGCCTTTGACCGCGCCGTTGCGCGTGTGGATGACGATGCGTTGCGCCTTGGTGATGGCCGCATCAATCCCGCCCATGCGCCGGACATAAATAAAACCATCGGCATCGATGTAATTCACCGCCATCGCGATTTCATCCGCGTGCGCCGCGAGCATGATTCGCGAGCCGCCGCCCTTGTTGAGCACGGCGACGCAATTGCCATAAGCATCGGAAAACGTTTCGTCGGCAAATTTTTTGGCGTAGTCGAGCCACACGCGCTGGCCGCGCGTTTCGTGCCCGACGGGGCTGGGAGTGTTGACGAGAGTTTTAAGGAAATTCAATGAGGCTTCACGCATGGGGCAGGCTAGTCCGCGGTGACAAAAATCAAAAGGGAAAATTCTCCTGTTTTCCCATTTTAGCCAATTCTTGGTTAAAGGTCCCACTACTCCGTCTCTTAATTCTGTTTCTCTCTGCCTAAAAAGTTTTTTGTGGTGGCTCGGTTTCTTGGCGTCTTTGCATTGATTCAAATCTGTGCCCCTCGGTGGCTGAGAACTCATTCCCGCTTTCCTAATCACTTTTTTTCCGTATCCTGTCGCGATGGAACGACTGCCTGGGTTACGCGATTTCTATCCTGAACCGTTGCCGCACACCGATGTCTGGAGTGCGGATGCGCGCCAATACATTTTCGACAAATGGCGGACGACCGCCAAACGCTACGGCTTCCGGGAATACGATGGCCCGCCGCTGGAGCCGTTGGAACTCTTTACCACCAAGAGCGGAGCGGAAATCGTCGGTCAGCTCTACAATTTTGAAGATAAAGGTGGACGACAAATTTCCCTGCGCCCGGAGATGACGCCGACCCTCGCCCGCATGGTGGCGGCGCATGAGCGCAATTACAAAAAGCCCATCAAATGGTTCGCCATTCCGCAATTGTTCCGCTACGAGAAACAACAGAAGGGACGACTGCGGGAACATTTCCAATTCAACGCGGACCTCATCGGCGAGACGGATCCGGCGGCGGATGCGGAACTCATCGCGTTAGTGATTGATACGCTGCGCGCATTCGGGCTGACGCACGAAGATTTTGTCATCCGCTTGAGCAGCCGCAATGCGTGGCAGGATTTTTATCAGGCGGGCGGCGGCGAGCTAGCGCACGAATACGCTTTTTTCCAGATCATTGATAAGCTGGAACGTGCGTCGCCGGAGGAATCGGAAACGAAACTGGCCGCGCTTGGTTTCTCCGTGGCGGCGGTGAATGCGTTCATTGAAGCTGGTAAACCGACGGCGGAATTGGAAAGTATTTTGAACAACCTCGCGGCGCGGGGCTTGCGGGAGTTCATCAAGATTGATTACCAAGTCATCCGTGGCCTGGCGTATTACACGGGCGTGGTGTTCGAGGCGTTTGATCGCAAGGGCGAATTTCGCGCCATTGCGGGCGGCGGGCGTTACAACAACCTCGTCAAGCTCATCAGCGGCGGCAAAGTGGATCTCGCGGCGCTCGGCTTCGGCATGGGCGACGTGGTGTTGCTGGAATTGCTCAAAGCGCGCGGCCTCATGCCGAAATTCGATTCGCCGATGGATGTGTTTGTGGTCATCGAAGACGAGGCGCTGCGGAATATTTCTTTGAAGATGGTGCACGATCTGCGCGCCGCGAATTTTGCAGTGGAATATCCGCTGACACCCGCCAAGGCGGACAAGCAGTTGAAACGGGCACAGGAACTGAAAGTGCGCTTCACCGTGCGCGCGGAAAACGATGCCTACGTGCGCATCCGTAATGCGAAAACGCGCGATGAGGTTGTGACCGGCATCGCCGGCGTGGCGAATCATCTGAGCTGAAGCGCTTCGCAAAAAGCTTCCAGGCCGTCCGCGAGGGCGGCCTTTTTTATTGGCCCGGTTCGCGCCCCGTGGCTCATTCGCCGCTGAACTGAGGGGTGAGGTTTTCTTGAGGTGTTACGAGTGCCGCGGGGATTTCTCCGCGCTTTTCATTCCCGTCGCCGCACGGTTTAATCTGCGCGTGGCCATCGCCAGTATTCAAACCGCTCACGACCTCGACGCGCCGGAACTCGCTCTGTATCGCACGCTCAAACGTGTCGAGGAACACGAGCGGGCCGGGGTGCTCGTGGCGGCGAACCATAAAGTCATCAAGCGCTTGCTCGCGAGCCGCTACACGGTGGACTCCGCGCTGCTCACACCGGAATGGCTGGCGAAGTTGGAGCCGGCCCTACGCGCTCGTCCGGAAAATATCGCGGTGTATGTGGCCGACGATGCGTTGCTGGAAACCATCACCGGCTACAAATTGCATCAAGGCGCGCTGGCCGTGGCCAAGATTCCGCCGTTGCCGGATCTGGCCGAGTTGCTGAAAAATTCTCCCCGTCCACTGTTGCTCGCGGCGGTGGAAGGCTTAGCCAGCGCGGAAAATTTAGGGGCGGCGGTGCGCAATTGTGCGGCCTTCGGTGCTCACGTGCTCATCGTCGGCGAGACGTGCGGCAGTCCATTCCAGCGGCGCGCCGTGGCGAGTTCCATGGGCACGATCTTCGAGCAACCGGTCGTGCGAGTGGCGAATCTTGCGGAGACGTTAACTGACCTACGGGCGCAAGGCGTGCGGTGTCTGGCGGCGCATCTGGACGCGCAAGCCACACCGCTGGCTCGGGCGGAGTTGCGCGGTGATTGCTGTCTGGTCTTTGGTGCGGAAGGGCCGGGGCTGACGCCGAAAATGTTAGCCGCGTGCGATGAACGAGTCGTCGTGCCCATGCCTTCACACATGAATTCGCTGAACGTCGCCACCGCTGCGGCCGTGTTCCTCTACGAGGCCACAAGGCAACGGGCGTGAGTTCACTCAATGGTTCTACCCATTGACTTTCCGCGTCATCCACGGCTAACTCGTTCCATCAGTTTAATCGAATACATCCTGCTCGCCGCCGGTTCACTCTTTGTGATCGTGGATCCGTTGGCGACTGTGCCCGCGTTTCTGGCGATGACGCCGAACGATACCGCCGAGCAACGCATCCGCACTGCGCGGCTGGCATGTATCGTGGCGACGGGCGTGATGTTGGCTTTCTCGCTGGCGGGGCAAATGATCTTCAAAGTCATGGGCATCACGATGCCGGCGTTTCAGATCGCTGCGAGCATCCTCCTCTTGATCGTGGCGCTCGACATGGTGCGCGCCCAACGCTCGCGCGTGCAAGAAACCGATGCGGAAACGAAAGCGGGCTCGGAAAAAACGGATATCGCCGTGACGCCGCTGGCCATACCCATGCTCGCCGGGCCGGGTGCAATCTCCACAACGATCCTGCTACAGAATGAAGCGAAGACCATCGCCCAACGCGTCGCGCTCTACGTCTGCATCGGGCTGGTGATGTTGGTCAGCTATCTGGTTTTGCGGCTTTCCGCGCGCGGGGCACGTTGGTTGAGTCCGATTGTGATGAGTATTTCCATCCGCATCATGGGGCTGTTGTTGGCGGCAGTGGCGATTCAATTCATGCTCAATGCCATCAAAGCCTTCCGGCTCGAATTGCTCGCGCCGATCCCGATCTGAACTTTAACGGAGAAAATCCCGCTCCAGTCGTTGCATCAATTCGTGCACGGCCAGCATCAGTTCGCCGCGCTGTTCGGCTTCGTCCGGCTTGGAGAAATCAATCGGCGCACTCATCGCATCGCCGTAGCGTTGTGTCAGCGGCAGCGTTTCCGTTTTCTGGCCGAGCGAACGCAGCAGACCGCGCACTTTTTCGGCGCGTTGTTTGGCGTCAATAATTTTCTTGAGCGCGGCGTTTGCCGTCATCTCACCGGCATTCACGCGCTTCAACAGCCCGCAATCAAACGCGCGACAACGCTTCGGGCGTTCTGCATAGATCTGGCAGAGTTTCCCATCAAAACACGCGCACGGCTGGGAGAACGCCTGCTTGGTGCCACCTTTTTTGAAGAGTTTGAAACCCAGTTTTTTCAACTGCGCGGGGTCGTCGCTCCGCTGCAATTCCACATCGGCGAACAGCGTGCTGTCGCAGCACAGTCCGCAGTTAGGACAAAGTTGGTCAATGCCAGTCATCTTATAATCGTAACAGCGGACGTGAGTCCGCTCTCATTATTTCGAGCGCGTTCAAATTGTTTTGAGGCGACTCACGTCGGCTGCTACTAGTTTTTAGATTCATCGCCAGAAATGTTTCGGATATTTGCGCTGCAATTCCGATTTGATCTTCGGGTAATGCTCGCGCCAGAAGTTCGCCAGATCCTGTGTCACTTGGATTGGTTTCATGCCGGGTGTCAGGATGTGCACGGTCACGGGCACGCGCCCCATCGCCACCTTGGGCGTCTGGTTCACGTCGTAAAGTTCCTGAATGCGTAGCGAGATGAAGGGCGATTTGCCGTTTTCGTAATTCACTTTAGGCGTGCGATCGTTGGGCAACTTCAGCCGTTCCGGCGCGTGCTTGTCCAGCAACTCGCGTTGCGTGTGGGAGAGCCAGGACATCACGATGGGTTTCACCTCGCGCTCTTTGATGTCCTTGTAGCTCACCGCGCCGTGACAGAGTTGTTCGATGATGGACTTTTTATCGTCGTCCGTGATGGCGGGCAATTGCAGGTCGGGGCACTGCTGGCAAAGCAACTGCAAGCGCGCGAGCCATTGCTCGACGTGATGATCCCAATTCGGTAGGAGCAACCGTCCGGCGAGAATTTCATCCGCCAAAATCTGCGCGGCGGCATCGGCGGGCGGCGGGTCGATGCGTTTAGCAGCGAGCGCCAAACCGCGAAAGCGCAACAGCTCCGCCGCGAGCACCCGCTTCTGCTGGGCGTCAAATTGCACGTGCAGGTCGCTCTTCAGGTCGTCGGGGAACAGTTCGCGCAGCCATTCCGTTTCAATCGCGGTGCCGAGCGAGAGGATGGTGTTCACTTCACCGCCGCGCCCTTCAATCTCGCGGATCTCGGCGGGCACAAAGAGCGGACTGTGTTGCACCACACTTTCCCGCGCGAGCACACCGCGCCGATTGTGCACCAATTCGCAACGCAGCGTCCCTTCGTCCAATCGCCGCGTCACGCGGTCGCTGAAACCGATGAGAATACATTTCTGCAACGCTTCGTCTTTCACTTCGCGCGGTTTCGTGTCGAGACCTTCGCGCTCGGCGATGCGAATAAATTGTTCCAGCAACGGCCCGACTTGTCGCGCGGTGACGGCGTGGATGCCCAGCTTGCGGCAGGCGTCCACGCGAAATTGATTGTTGGCGGCGAATTGCCACGCGCGCATCAGAATCCAAAAATCCGAGCTAGCCTTGTCGCCCAGCAGATCTTCGCGAGCGCTGTCCACGTCTTTGCCGCAGTTGCGCAACATGAGATCGCGTCCCTGCGTGAGCGCCGCCACGAGACAAGCTTGATACACGCAGCCGTATTCCTGCGCGGCCAAGAGCATGCGCGCATAACGAGGATGCAGCGGAAACGCCAGCATCTTGCGGCCAATAGGAGTGATACGCCCGTCGTGGGCGATGGCGCCGAGGTCGGTCAATAATTCTTCCGCATGCGTCAGGGAAATTTCATCCGGCTTTTCCAGCCAACGGAACTTGCGCAAATCATCCACGCCGGACGCTTTCAAAGTCAGCACCACTTCCGATAAATCGAGTCGGCGAATCTCCGGCATCTCGTGCGGGGCCCGTTCGTCGTGTTCCGGTCGCGACCAAAGGCGGATACAGGTGCCCGGCGCCGTGCGCCCGGCGCGACCAGTGCGTTGGTCGGCATTCGCTTGCGAAATCCGGTCAATGAGCAAGGTGTTGATGCCGCGATTCGCGTCGTAACGCGCCACGCGGGCGAGACCGGAATCGATCACCAACCGCACGCCATCAATCGTGATACTGGTTTCCGCAACGTTGGTGGCCACCACGACTTTGCGTTGCTGATATTGCGCCACGGCGGCGTCCTGATCGCGCGGCGGCAATTCGCCGTGCAACGGCAGGACGATGAAACCTTTCGCCTCGCTCGTGTGGCGGATGGCTTCGATCGTCTGGGAAATCTCAAACCCACCGGGCATGAACACCAGCACGTCACCTTCGCCACCGGCATGAACGTAATTGCGGAAGGTGTCCGCCGCCAATTCCCAGACCGGTGGCGGATTCGGCCCGAACCGATGCGGAAGATAATTAATTTCCACCGGATACGTGCGGCCTTCGGAAGCGAGCGCGGAGCAACGAAACTTATTTGTAGGAGACGACGTGAGGAGTCTCTGTTCATTGCCGGAAGCAGCGTGAGTCTCGTCACCTCGACTCCTACATTCCGACATATATTTCTCCAACTCGCCCGCATTCAGCGTGGCCGACATCACCGTGATGAGCAGATCAGGCCGATGCTGTTCCTGCTGGTCCAGCGCTTGCGCCAACGTGATGTCGCCGTAAAGATGACGTTCGTGAAATTCGTCGAAGACCAACGCCGCGACGCCGCGCAATTTCGGATCCTCAATCATCTGCCGCAACAGCACGCCTTCTGTCACGAACCGGATCTTGGTTTTGGCAGAAGTGACGTTCTCGAACCGGATCTGATAACCGACTTCCTCGCCCAACTTCACGCCGAGTTCGTGTGCCACGCGAGCCGCGAGCAGCCGGGTCGCGAGCCGCCGAGGTTGCAGCACGACCACTTGGCCGCTGTTGAGCAAGCCGTGCTTGAGCAACATCTGCGGCACTTGCGTGGATTTGCCGGAGCCGGTCGGGGCGGAAAGGATCAATCGCCGGTCAGTTTTAAGCCGGGCGATGATGTCGTGTTCGATTTCGTAAATGGGCAGACGGTCAGCCATGGAACGGAAATACTAATGGTTTGCCGTCGGTTGGAAAAACAAAACGGGCACAGTCTGCGATCGGTTGGTCGGCGCAATAAAATCAGTATGTAAAACGGACTGCGGCTGCGTGGTGATGACGTATATGCGAACCAGACTGAAGCCGACGCGTATCACTGCGCTGCGTAATGCGCATCCACTTTGGCGCTGACGTCGCGGTAGGTGACGTCGGTTTCGTAGATGGCGAGGAATTGCTCGATAGCTTCGGCTTTCTTGCCCATCTTCTCGAACACGCAGCCGAGCTGATAGGTGAGGTCTTTCTTTTCCTCGTTGAACACCGGCGATTCTTTGATGGCGTTCTGCAACGTGCGCACAGCGGAATCATTCATGCCGCGCAGGGCGAAACATTGCGCTAGATAACTCATCGCCGCGACGCGCTTGTGCGGATTCTGCTGCGCCTTCTGAAATTCCGCAATGGCTTCGCCGACTTTACCCGCTTGGAAATGCAGCACGCCCATCTCGTAGCGGATGGCGAGGTCGGTCGGGTATTTCTCCACGCGACGCAGGCATTCGGTAGTTTGATACGCCAGTTTTTCGGCCGTGAGCGCGGCGGATTTCTCGGCGGCGTCCGGCGCGGTCGCATCGTGGTGCGCGAGTTCAAAATCAAACCGGCGCACGGTCGTTTCCGAAATGGCGCGGTCAATCGCCGCGTCGTTCATGCCGAAACTCTTGATGCGCTCGTAAAGTTCCAGCGCCTTGGCAAATTCATTTTTCTGCGTGTAAAGTTCCGCCAGCGAACGCATCAATTTCAGGTTGTCCGTCTCCAGCTGCAACCGCGTTTCGTATTCGTCAATCAGTCGCAGCGTCACATCTTCGGTTTTCTGCACGCGCTTTTCCTGTTCCAACGTCACCGCTTCGGTCTTGTCTTTGAGAATGTCGCGATATGACCCTTCGCCATCGGCCAACGCAGCGTAACCGCCTTCGTCCATCAAGCGCACGGCGGAAAGATTCTTCTGCGCCTGCACCAAATCAGGATCGTAAGGCGACGTGCGGATAAGTTCATCGAGAAATTTTTCCGCCGTCACCGCCCGGCCATTCGTCTCGGCCACGGTGTTGGCGAATTCGATGACGAGCGCTTTGTCTTTGGGCGAATGGCGCACCATGTATTCGAGCGAAAGCACCTGCGTCTTGGGCAAATCTAAAACCCGCGCTGCATCCACGATAATGCGATGGGCCGAGGAATTATTCGCATCCGCATTCAAAACCTGTTCGGCAATCGCCATCGCTTCCGCCGGATTTTTATTCAACGCCATCTTGGCTTTGGCGATCTGCGGCGACGCGCCCGCGCCACTCATCATCTTCTTAAAAAATCCGCCCGTCACCGCGCCGGTTTTTTTAGCCTGCGCCAGCCGCAATGAATTGCGCGCCTCGAAAAACGCTGGCTCGCGTTCCAACACTTGCGCGAAGAGCGTCACCGCGTAATCCCAATTCTCGCGTTGCGCCGCTTCCACCGCTTTGGAATGCATCCGCCGCGCATCCGGCCCAAGTTCATGAATCGATTTTTCTGGCATAATAAAATTACGGGTGTGAAGTCAAGGTGCGCCATCCGCGTCAAAAATCAACCGCACTGTGCGCGTTGCCGCAGGGCGTGATCCACCAGAACCAGCGCGGTCATCGCCTCGACCATCGGCACGGCGCGCGGTAACACGCACGGATCATGACGACCTCGGCCTTTGAGCGTGGTGTTTTTTAATTGCTCATCAATCGTGTCTTGCTCGTGCATCACCGTGGCCACGGGCTTGAACGCCGTGCGGAAGAAAATCGTTTCGCCATTCGAGATACCGCCTTGGATGCCGCCGGAACGATTCGCCGTCGTGAAAACTTTGCCGGACTTCGCGCGAATCGGATCGTTATGTTCGCGCCCCGTCAGCAAAATTCCCGCAAAGCCATCGCCGCTCTCAAAACCTTTGCATGCGGGCAAACTCAACATCGCTTTTGCCAAATCCGCTTCCAATTTATCGAATACGGGTTCGCCCCAGCCTGCGGGAACGCCCCGCGCGACGCCTTCGACGATGCCGCCGACGGTGTTACCTTCATTGCGAATCTTTTCGATGAGCCGAATCATGCGCTCCGCCGCTTTCGCATCCGGGCAACGGACGATGTTGGACTCAACTTGCTTCAGCGTCACCTTTTTAGGGTTCACGTCGCCGATAATTTTTTGCACCTGCTTGACGTAGGCGAGAACTTCCACGCCAAACTTTTCCGATAAAATCTTTTTTGCAATCGCGCCTGCCGCCACGCGACCAATCGTTTCGCGCGCACTGCTGCGGCCCCCGCCTTGCCACGCGCGAATGCCGTATTTCGCGAAGTAGGTGTAGTCCGCGTGCGAAGGACGAAACTTATCCTTCATCTCGTTGTAAGCCTCGGAGCGCTGGTCTTCGTTTTTGACCCAGAGACAAATCGGTGTGCCGAGCGTATAGCCCGTCGTGGAGATGCCAGACATGATTTGAATCGTGTCGGATTCCTTGCGCGGCGTGACAATCTTGGATTGGCCGGGCCGACGACGGTCGAGATCGGGCTGGATGTCTACTTCGGAAAGTTTGATGCGCGGCGGGCAGCCGTCCACGACGACGCCCACGCCGCCACCGTGCGATTCGCCCCAAGTAGAAATGCGGAACAATTGACCAAAGCTGCTTGCCATGCGGTGATTGTAGGAGCCGAGGTAACGAGGCTCAAACTAAAAACAGAGACTCCTCACGTCGTTCCCTATAATCCGCTTGAAACCTGAAACCTGAAACCTGAAACTGGGCTCTCATGAACCGCATCGTTGAGAAGTTCGCGCAGTTGAAAACCGCCGGTAAAAAAGGGCTCGTCGTTTACATCGGGGCGGGCGATCCGCATCTGCAAGCCACGCACGATCTCGCGCTGGCGTTCGACCAGGCGGGCGTGGCTGTGCTGGAACTCGGCGTGCCGTTCAGCGATCCGCTCGCCGATGGGCTCGTGAACCAACTCGCTGCGCAGCGTGGCCTCGAATCCGGCACCACGCCGCCGAAACTCTTGGCGACCATCAAGGACATCCGCAAGCACTCGCAGATTCCCTTGGTGCTCTACATTTATTTCAACCTCATCCACAAAGTCGGCTTGGAGAAATTCATCGCCGACTGCGCGGCGGCGGGTGTGGATGGTTTGCTAGTGCTGGATTTGCCGCCGGAAGAATCCGATAACTACGAAGCGCTGATGACGAAGGCCGGCCTATGCCACATTTACCTCGTCGCGCCCACGACGCCGGAAGATCGCATGGCGCTCATCGTCAAGCGCGGCGCAGGATTCATCTATTACATTTCCCGCGAAGGCGTCACCGGTATGCAGACGAGCGTGGCCACGAATCTTTCCACGCAGATTGCCAAGCTGCGTTCGCACACGAATCTGCCCATCGCCATCGGCTTCGGCATCTCTAATCCTGACCAAGCCAAAGCCGTTGCGAAGGAAGGCGACGCCTGCGTGGTCGGCAGCGCCATCGTGAACCAGATCGCCGAGCACGGTAAATCACCTGACCTCGTCGCCAAAGTCGGCGCGTTTGTGAAATCGCTGGCCGATGCGGTGAAAACGATTTGACCTTAATAAGGGGTGAATGAGCGAAAAACATAAAAAGGAAAAAGAACTTAAAAGTTTCAGGGCATTTCAACAGAACTGCCTTGAATGCCCCCGCTCATCCCCAACCCAACCCGCACCGCCAGCCCCCGACATATTTTTTACAGAATGCGGACTTGGAATTGAAATCACCGAGTATTTGTTAGCCCAAGGCAAAGACGGTTCACGCCCAAAACAGCACGAAATTGTTCATCAAAGAATTACAGATGCCGCCCAAGCTATTTTTGAATCGAAATTCAATCACCTTCTTCAGGTTTCCGTTAGTTGGACAATTTTTACAATTTGCCCTTCCACTCGCGAAGAGAAAATTATCTCCCGCGTCATCGCGGAGATGGTTGAGTCCAAAATCCACCAAGGGATCAAAATAGGCACCGCAGAAGCTGCAGAGTTTAGTGAACCACTCGTCCACAAATACGGTGTTTGCTTGAGCTTATACTTGCTATCAGGCAAAGGTTTTAGCTGCTGGTCTAGCATGGCTTGTTTCAGTTTCCCCGAAGAAGCCGTCCGCATACAGGAAACATTAAATTCAAAGGAGCAAAAGACTCATATCTACCGTAAAAAATGCCAAAGTTTATGGCTATTGATTACTTCAGACAGAAGTTTATTTTCATCCAGTTTTACTCTCGAACCAGACCTTTTTAATAAACCATTCAAGACTTCTTTTGACAGGGTCTTCCTTCTTGATGAACCTCAAAACTCCGTTTATGAATTCAACACCAATCGCAATTAAAAATTTATGAGCGCAAAAACCAGGGCCAACCTCAAAGACCGTTTCGTCATCATCATGGCCGGGGGACGCGGCGAGCGTTTCTGGCCATTGAGCCGCGAGAAGATGCCCAAGCAATTGATCAAGTTGCTCGGCAAAAAATCCTTTCTGCAGGAAGCCGTGGACCGCGTGCTGCCGATTGTTCCGGCGAAGAATATTTTCATCATCACCAACGCGGCGCAGGTTGCCGAGGTGCGGAAGCAATTGCCCAAGCTGCCAAAGGATAACGTCGTCGCCGAACCGATCGGGCGCGACACTTGCGCCGCCGTGACGCTGGGCGCGGCGCTCGTCGGGTCGCGTTCCACCACGGGCGTGATGGCCGTGCTACCCGCCGACCACGTCATTCCCGAGGAGAAAAAATTTCAGCAGGTCTTGAGCGACGCGTTTGATGTCGCCGCCAAAGGACAGGCGATTGTGACTATCGGTATCAAGCCGACCGAACCTGCGACCGGCTATGGTTACATCCAGACCGGCAACGTGCTCCCGCCCGTCGCTGGCGCGAAGAAAACCAAGACCACGTTCTTCAAAGCCGAGCGCTTCGTGGAAAAACCGAATTACGAAACCGCGTTGGAATATGTGAACAGCGGCCATTATCGCTGGAACGCAGGCATGTTCGTCTGGAGTTTTGTCACCATCACGAACGGCTTGGAAAAACATCAGCCGGAGATGTTCGCCGCGTGCCAACGCTGGTTCAAGGTCGCGAACAACCCTGCCAAGCTCGCGAAAGTTTTGGCGAAGGAATATCCAGCCATCACCAAGATCTCGATTGATTTTGCGCTCATGGAAAAAGCCCAGAACGTCATCTGCGCGGACGGAGCATTTGAGTGGGACGACCTCGGCGCGTGGCCAGCGATCGCCCGTCACGTCAAGCAAGACGCCGAAGGCAACGCCGCCGTAGCGAATTTCATCCACGTGGACGCCGCGCGAAACATCATCTACGACGCCCGCACCAAGAACCGCACGCCCATCTGCGTGGTCGGCCTGCGCGATTCCATTCTCGTGCAGACGGACGACGC
>CAIWFB010000231.1 GCA_903911825.1 uncultured Verrucomicrobia subdivision 3 bacterium | reverse complement strand
TCATGGACCGCTGGCAACAGTGAGTCCGGATGGAAGCGTGATCCTTTCTCGTCTTGCTAAAATATCAGTGACCCACTAAAAAACCAATGTGCGACCAACTTATACCTTGACTGCCTTCTCATGGAAGACGCTGGTGGTAGTGCTGGAAACGGTCCGGTTCCACGGCTGCACGGTGAAGCTGGGCGCGCGGGTGCCGAACAACGCAAAATCGTGATCCCCGCCACTGGTGAGGGCGCTGACATTGGCAACATCGGTCGGAACGCTGTTGGAGGCGGGGCTGATATAAAGATAACCCCAGGAAACGACCGAGCCGTCATTTTTCAAGGCGGAGACGTGCGTGCCGGCGGCGGAAATGGCGACAACGTTGCTCAGGTTCGCGGGCACGGGATAGCCGGAAATGCTGTTACCCCATTGCACCACCGTGCCGTTGTTGCGCAGGCCCGCGCTGATGCCATTGCCAGCAGCGATGGCGATGAGGTTGGTAGCGGTGTTGGGAATGGTGGTTGATCCATCGGCAGGGTTGCCCCAAGCCACGACCGTGCCGTCGGCCCGCAAAGCGAGGCTGTGAACATTGCCAGCGGCGATGGCAATCACATTGGTGGCGGCGGGATTATTGGTGGCTTGGCCGTAATTTGGCGATTGCAATGTGGCGCCCCAGCCGACGACCGTGCCGTCATTTTTCAGCGCTAGATCGTGATAGCCGCCGCACGCGATGGCCGTGACGCCGCTCAAGTTGACGGGCGGATTCGTCTGGCCGTAGCCGCCGTAGCCCCACGCGTAAACGGTGCCGTCTGATTTCAGTGTGAGGCTGTGCTGGTAGCTTGCAGCGATGGCGGTGACCAAGGAATTGCTCAAGGCCGCGACGTTCGTTTCGCCATAGGACGGAAAATAATTTGCCCACGAGGTGAGTTTGCCATCCGCCCCAAGCGCGAGGTAATGCGTGTTCAGATTTCCCGTCGCCCCACCCGTTGCCAAAGCGATGGCGTTGGTGACATTCACCGGCGGATTGGTGACGGCGCCGAAGCCCCAGGCTTTGGCGAACTGCACGCGGATGTTCACCGGCAAACTGGTGACGCCGGCGAAGAGAATACTCACCGCGAGATAGTAATTACCTGATTGCGAGGAGAGTGCCGGATTCAACGTCAGCGTTTCATTCGTCGCTCCCGCCACGGCGAGGTAATTCGAATTGGTGGGCGAAGCGAACCATTGGTAACGCAACGGGCCGTTGCCGAGCACGGTGAAACTTCCGGTGGTGATGGTCGCGCCTTGATAGTTGGTGAGGCTATTTGTCGTCTGGCTCAAGAACACGAGCGTGTTGTTGCTGCTGATATTCACGGGCGCAGTCAGACTGATCGCGGTGCCGAGCGCATTGCTGACGAACAATTGATAATTGCCCGTATTCGCCAATTGGATATTCGCCAGTGCGAGCGTGGGGTTCGTCGCGGCGGGCAGGTTGGTGCCGTTCAACAACCATTGGTAACTCAAAGGCGCGGAGCCGACCGCATCGCCCCGCAACGTCACATCGCGCCCCGCGAACGCGGTGAGGCCGATGGGTTGATGCAGGAGTAACGGGCGACCATCGTTGACCAAAGCCATGCCGTGATAAGGCGCGGCCGCACCGCCGACGGAAATAAGATTGCCCAAGGCGGTGGGCGCGTTGGTTTCGCCAAAGGAATTATCGCCCCACGCCATTACTTTGCCATTGGCGCGGATGGCCACGCCAAAATTTTCTCCGCTCAAACCGCTGGCGGAGATGGCCACGATATTCGTGAGGTTAGGCGGCAGATTGGTGATGGTGCCGCTGCCCCAGGCAACCAACGTGCCGTTCGCTTTCAAGGCCAGGGCAAAAGTGTTGCCAACGGCCACGGCAACCACATTTGTCACCGAGCTGGGCACATTCGTGAAGGGCGCGAGGCCATTGACCGCGATGGTGCCGTCATTTCGCAAAGCGATGGCGCAATTATAACCGCAGGCGATACCCATGATTTGATTCAAACTTGGAGAAAAGCCCGGGCTAGGGACGGTGCCCCAGTTGGTGAGCGTGCCTTCCGCGCGCAACGCGTAGCCAAAATTATTACCAGCGGCCACCGCGACGATGTTGCTCAAGCTCGGCGGTTGAGGGCCATTCCAACCGACCACGCGGCCATCGGAACGCAGGGCGTAAAGGCCCGAAGAACCGGACGCAGCCAGCGCGACGACATTCGTGGCGGCCGTCGGCACGTTAAGGCCGCTGCCGGAGCCCCACGCGCTGAGTCGGCCATCCGTGAGCAGCGCAAAACTGGCCGCCATCGTCCCCGCCACCGCGGTGACATTCGTCAGGTTTGGCGGCGGCAGACATTCATTGTTGAGATTCCGGCCCCACGCCGCCACTACGCCAAAAGTAAGTTGCGCGTCGGCACTGACCGCGCTGCCGACGGCATTGGTGGCGACGAGATGATAGAAACCCAGATCATTAGTCCCGACGGCTGCGATGAAATAGTTGGCACTCGTCGCGCCGGGAATGTTCGTGCCGTTCAACTGCCATTGATACGTGGGCGTGCCAATCCCCGAGGCCGACGCCGTAAAAGTGGTTGGCAAACCCGGCGGCACGGAACGGCTGATTGGATTCAACGTGATGCTTGGCGGCACAAGCACCGTCAGGTTAACGGTGAGGTTGGTGGTGCCACCGGAGTTCGCCACGGTCAACGTATAGCTGCCTGCATCCGCCGTGGTGAGATTGGAAATGCTTAAGCTTGCGGCGGCCGCGCCGCTGAGATGGGAGTTGTCCACCAGAGGCGATCCGTTGAATGACCAGACAAAACTGTAAGGTGGCGTGCCATCCATCTGCGCGGTGAAAGTGACGTTGGAACCGGTGATGACGGACTGGCTCACTGGTGACAGCACGAAGACCGGCGGCAAAACTACTGGTGTCAGCATGGCGACGGAACTGGTCGTCACGCCCACAAAGTTCGACGCGACGAGCACATAATTACCGCCGTCGTTCGTGCCGATATTGGCGAGGTTCAGCGTCGCATTCGTCGCTCCACTGATCCGTCCGCCATCGGTCAGCGGCGCATTGTTGAAATACCATTGCAAGCTGATGGGTTGCGTGCCGCTCACGGTCGTGACGAACGTGGCGTTGCTGCTGACCACCACGGAAAGATTCGTTGGCTGCAGATCAAAGGCGGGCGGCGTGAAATGGTTCAGATGCAAAACCAAATTGCCGACGTGCGCGTTGTAACCGCCCGCGAGAATGGCATAGGTCACGCCGGCGATGGTGGGCCAAGTGAGCTGCGACGTCGGGCCGCCGCTGTCATCATTGCAAGCCACCTCGCTTAACTCGCCGCACGCGCCGGTGTAGATCGCCAGTCCGGTGTCATAGTCGCTGCCGAACGTGTCCAGGACCAGTCGGCCGCTGACGGGCGCGGTGAATTGATACCAGACGCCATTACCAAAAGCAGTGACGCAACCGGGCTGGGGATCGCCAAACGAACTGGCGCGCACGGTGGATTGCGCGTTCGTGTAGCTGCTGTTGGTGATCAGGATGGCGCCGCTGCACAAATCGTTCGCCAGCGTATCAATGACCTTGAGCGAGACATTCGTGCTGGTCACCGTGCCAAACGCATTGGTGACAAGGCAATTGAACTGGCTGCCCGAATCGGCTAGTTGCGCGTTGGTGAACACATAAAACGCATTCGTTGCCCCGCTGATCAGCACGTTGTTGCGCGACCAAAAATAGCTCAACGGATCGCTACCGCCGACCGTGACACTTAAAATCGCGGAGCTGCCCAGCAACACGACTTGGCTGGGCGTTTGCGCGAGCAAAATCGGCGGTGTGGGCGGAACGTAAACGGTGAGCGTCGCGTTGGAACTCGTCGCCGTGCCGACAAAATTGGAGACGAACACGGAATAATTTCCACCGCGCGCGGGCAAGACGTTGGTGAGCGTGAGGGTGGTGTTCGTAGCGCCGAGCAGGTTTGTGCCGTTGAAACTCCATTGATAGAACAACGGCTGCGTGCCCGTGGCCGCGACGTTGAAGCTGGCGGTGGTGTTGACCGTTACCGTCAGATTCGTCGGCTGCGTCACGACAAGCGGCGCCACGGGCGGTGGATTTGTCAGCGCTAGACCGGTGATCCGTATTTGATAACCGGTGGCGATTCCGCTGTCTTCGCGGATGATCTGGATGCGGTTCGTGCCCGGCGCCAAATTGCCCAGGTTCACGTTTGTATATTCAAACTGCCCTAACGGCGAGGGTAGACCCGGCGCGCGCGCGCCAAATTTGTATTGGCCGTTGACCCAGACATACAGTCCGTTATCGGCATCAAAATCACCCAGCAGATTGGCAAAACCGTTTGGCCCAGCATTTACTTCATAGATAATCGCCGTTTCCGAGTTCAACGCCCAAGTGGACGGGATGACGGCGGGGGCCAGCCAATTGCCGTTCAAAACGGATTGCGGCACCAGCCAGTTGCCCAGCACGGCGGCAGCGGCGGCCAACGTCGGCTCGGTGGCGGGAAAAATGGTCGGATCATTTCCGGGCGTCGGAAATTGCGCTTCCGTTCCGTCCAAGCCCGTGCCGAGCGATGCGTTGTAAAAACCCACCGTGCTGTTGTCCACGAGCACGCTCCGGGGCGACACGGCGTTGGTTACGAATGGACTGAGATTTTTGTAAAGCGTCAGCGTGTTGTCATACACGTTGCCCAAGACGGCATCGGGCCGTCCGTCGCCGTCCAAATCGCCCACGGCCACGCCCCACGCATTCCAGCCGGTGGCAAAATCCACGCGCGCCGCGAGCGAGGTGTTGGTGAAACTGCCGCTGCTCACATTTTGAAAAATGGAAAGCGCATCGCCCAATTCCGTCGCTTCGGCGATATCGGTTTGGCCATCACCGTTGAGGTCGCCCAACGCGAGCGTGTGACCTCGACCCGCCAGCGCATAAGTCACTGGTGCCGCAAACGAATTAGTGGTCAGTGAACCGGGCGTGGCTTGATTCCGGTAAACCGACATGGTTTGGGGCAAGTAGGCGGTGGCGATCAATTCCATTTTGCCATCCCCATCGAGATCGCCCAACACCAGGTTCATCGTATAACTTTGCGCGGCCAGATCCACGCGCGGATCAAACGTGGCGAGGCTGATGTTGCCCACGGTGCAATTATTCCGGTAGAGAGAAACCAAACCCGTGTTGTCGCTCATGGCTAAATCAGGTTTCCCGTCGCCGTCGAGATCCCCGATGGCCACATTTTCTGGACTCACCGCCGGTAGGTCTAAGTGTGCGGCGAAGGAATTGGTGGTGAGTGACCCAGCGCTGCCAATGTTTCGCAGGATGGAAACGGAGCCGCCACTGCCATTGGCGCTGATGATTTCTGAGCGACCATCGCCATCCAGATCAGCCACCGCCACGCGTCGAGGATCAACGCCAGTCGGGAAAAATACCGGCGCGGCAAATGAGTTGGTGGTCAATATTCCGCCCGCGGAAACGTTGCGGAAAATCGCGATCTGGTTGCCGTTGCGATCCGGCACGAGTAAATCTAGTCGGCCATCGCCATCCACATCCGCGATGGTCAAACCAAGCGGATTATCCCCACCGCTGCCGACAAAAAAGGTCACGGGCGCGGCGAAAGAGGACGCGTTCAGCACGCCGTTGCTGCCGGTGTTTTGGAAAATAGAAATGGCATTGGCATAAACATCGTCAACCACCAGATCGGGTTTGCCATCGCCATCTAAATCAGCAATCACCGTTGTGATTGGGCTGGCCGCACTCAGGTTCGTTCCCGGCGCAAGCGTGGCGGCACTGATGGCGGCACCGGTGCCGAAGAAAGTGGGTTCAAACGCCGCTGAGCTATACGCCATCAGGCCACCCACGGCGACGGTGAGCGGGGCGTGCGTTGCTCCCGCAGGAACGGTGACGGTGAGGCTGCTCGTGCTGGCTGCTAAAACTGTCGCCCGCACCGCCCCGAAATAAACGATGTTCGAACTCGCCGTGGCGCTAAAATTGGTGCCTACCAGCGTGACCAGTGATCCGCTGACGCCTACGGTGGGAGCAAAGCTGGCGATGACGGGGACGACATTCGTGGGCGCAGTATTGGTGACCGAATTGGCCGAACATTTGCCCGCCGCCCCGGCGTTGTAGATCGCGGCTATTTCATTCGAACTCAGCGCGCGGTTGTAGATGGACGGTTCATCAATAATTCCTCCCAACAGTCCTTGATACGGCGGCGCTTCGCCCGAGGCGCCGATACAGACCGGCAACGTGCCGTAGTCCAATGGAAAGCCCGCTACGAGGGAACCTTCCGCCACGCCATTGACGATGATCGTGGATTGGTTGCCATCGTAAGTGCCCGCCACGTGATACCAAACTCCGCGCTGCACGACGGTAGTTGAGCGGAGGATGACTTGATTGCCGTTACGGGTGACGACGAAGGCGAAACGGTCGGAGAACGTTCCGTTGCCATTATCCGCATGATCTTTGACCAGCGTGTAACCTTCAAAAAGAAACGTCCACGAATTCCGTTTGAACACGACCACTTCGGAACCGGCGCTGGGCGTGTTCGGATCCAACCATACCCACGCCTCGACCGTCACGCTCGTCGGTTTCAGCGTCGGCGCATCCGGGACTTGCATGAAACTATTCGTCCCGTCGAAGCGAAAACCTTGTCCCACCACGCCGGGGGCAAACGTGACGCCGTTCAACAAGGTGCCGTTGTTCGCGCCCGCGATGTCCAACGCATTGCCTTCGCCCGGCCACCAAGCCACCAGACCCGCTGGCGGCGGCGTGCAAGCCGCCTGCAAGCCAACGTGAGGCGCGATCAACCAGCTCGCCAGCAGCAGGCGCAGCAACGCACAATTTGAGGGGACAAAACTTTTCATAATCAGTGGGGTAATCCGCCGTTGGACCAAGGCGACGTTCGTTTGCCCAGGCTGGCCGATAAGCGTCGAAGAATGGTTATTGGATTAGGTCTTTTGTAGCGCCTTTGGTGTCGCCAATGCAAACCAAAAGCCAAAATAAAGCCTGCCAAAAATGCCAAAGCTTTCTCGCCCTGAAAAACCGGCCAAAACCGCCAACCCGACTGCGCGGTGTTTAGCCTGACTGGCGTGCCTAGTTTCGGGCAAAAAATGTTGATGCTGAATCCCGTTGGTGGCTCGGCAAAAACTGCAGCTTGCGCCGTGGGCTATGTAATATTTTCCCGGTGCCAACTATTCGACTGGCGTGCGTTTTTTCTGGCACACGAGTTGCGATGTAAGCAGCGTGGCCAGAAAAAGTCATGATGAAAATTACGCCAGTTCGGCGAATGAAACAGCAATCCTCAATCTGCGGAAAGCGGTGATTCAATTGGCCGGTTTACGCATGGCGCCGCGTGTGCGGAAAATCCCATCGCTACGCCGCCGCTTGTCGGTGCTGATGATTCCCGCATCTCCGCAAGCGGTGAATATTAGACACACCAGCCAAAATTTAGGCACCGTCGTCAGCGAATCTCAACCTGTTCAAAGCCAGCGCGCTTGAAGAAACTTTCCAGTTCCGTCCGCGCCCGCTTCGAGGCTTCGTCCAAAATTCCACCTTTACGCGCCGCACGGGCGATGTCATCCACCGCATTCTGTCGCGCCACTTGCTCCAAGTCTTTGTCGAACGTCCGTAGCAAACCCGTGGCGTGATCAATCACCTGGCTCGCCTTGTCGTCGAGGTAAGCGTCGGTGATCTGAGCGGGCGGAAGTTGCACGGTGATGCGTTTGCCGGAGATGGTTACGTCGCCGGGTTCTAGGCGTTTCAGGTCAATGCCCGCTTTCACCACACCGTGCGCGAGCAGCAGCACGCGGTTTTCGCCATACCATTTCACATCTTCCAGCACGACGACTTTTTCCATGACGAATTTGACCGTGACGAGATCCGAGAGCGACTGGACTTCCTGCACCACACTCGTCGTCGTCCAGAAATGCAGCCCCGTGCCGTGGTTGAGCCAGCGCGCCGCCGAGAAGGTGAGATAAACCGCCAGCGCCAGCCCGACCGCCACGCCGAGCGCCAACATGAAATCGCGAAATTGCCGCATGGCGTTAAGGTAATCCAATTGGAGCCGTTTTAAAGCGGGGAATAACGCAGGTCTAAGCGGTGTCGTCGTGAGGGCAATAATTCATCCGGCAATACCGCGCCGACGCTCGCTTTCGTCAAAGGGATTATTCTCACATTATTCATTCAAGTCTCGTTCACTTCTGCCGATAGCCCAGTTGGTGTGGGCAGGGAAGGTGTTCACCAGTGAAACCAAAATCATTGAGCAACTATGAGCATCACCGACCTTTCCAGTTCCGCCAGCACTTATTTTGGCGGCAATTCCATCGACACCATGAGCGGCGCGAGCAGTTATGTGCCGCCCAACGCCTCGACCACCGCCACCGCGTTCAGCGAGATGCGGAACCAGATCAAGCAGAACTCTCAGGATTTCAAAAGCCTCAAGACCGCGCTCGGTGGCAATGATCTCGCCGGGGCCACACAGGCATTCGCCACCCTGCAATCCGATATCCAGAACGTATCCACCGCCGCCGGTGGCAAAAGCCCGTTCGATCCCAGCAGCCCCATTGGCAAAGATTTCGCCGCCATCGGCGACGCGCTCAAAACCGGCGACATCGCCAGCGCCCAAAAGGCATTCGCCGCGTTCCGGCAAGATATCAAAAGCGCTGGCCATACGGCTCGCACCCACCATCACCACGCGCATTCCGCCAGCGGCGATAGCTCGGCCAGCAGCGCCACGTCGACATCCACCACCACGGCTGCCGGAACCGGTTCCATCCTCGACGCCTCAGCTTAAAACCTTGGCGGTCGTTAAAAGAAAATAACCCACGGTGAGTTTCCGTGGGCTATCGCAAAACTGGTTTTACGACTTACAGTCCGTTCAACACGTCAATCAACTGCCGCAGGCGACCGTAATCGCGGCGGTTGAAGTTGAAGCCGATGCGCGCGAGGTGCAAGTGGTCGTTGTCTTCCACTTCCTCGGGCGTGGGTTCAATGGCGGTGATCTTGCCATCAATCAGGATTTCGGCGAAATCTTCGTTCAACGCTTCGATAGCCGAGGCGCTCGGCGCATTCTTCATGCGCATGATGAACAGGTCTTTCACGAAGCGCGTGGAATGGAAGTTCCGATAGAAACGCGCGACGATCTTCGCGGCTTCATCCGTGTTGTCGGTGATCTGATAAAGGTTCAGGTCGTCCGGCGAAATGAGTTTATCGCGCAGGAGATGTTCGCGGATTTGTTTGTCCCACGTTTTCCAGTAGGTGCCGCCGGGGCGATCCACGAGCACGAGCGGCATGAGCTGGCTCTTGCCGGTCTGCATGAGGGTGATGGCTTCGTAGCCTTCATCCATCGTGCCGAAACCGCCGGGAAAGAGAACAATCGCATCCGAGTGGCGGATGAAGATGAGTTTGCGCGTGAAGAAATATTTGAAAGTGATGAGCTTCTTGTCTTCCGCGATGACGGGGTTGGCGCTTTGTTCCCACGGCAGGCGGATGTTCACGCCGAAGCTGTGTTCGGGAGTGGCGCCTTCGTGACCAGCTTGCATGATGCCCGGGCCCGCACCGGTGATGACCATGAAGCCCGCTTGCACAATCTTTCGGCCGAATTCAACGGCTTGTTGATATTCGACGGTGTCGGACTTGGTGCGCGCGGAACCGAAGATGGTCACTTTGCGTTTGGTAGCGTAGGGAGCGAAGACGCGGAACGCGTAACGCAATTCACGGACGGCGGTCTGGATGACGCGCACGTCGCCTTTTTCTTTGACGTCCGTGAGGAGCTTCAAAGCGTTTTCGATGATGTCAGCCACTTCAGTTTCGTTGTGGCCGCCGTTTTTGAACTTGATGAGTTCTTGGATACGCCGTGTCAGTTCGGGATCCGTGGGAGTCTTTTCATTCCTTTTCATAACGCGGACAAAATAACCGTGAAGCCGCAAAACGCAATAGGCACGTTTGTGTGCGCAAAAAAACCGCCGTGACGAATCACGGCGGTTCAACCCAAACCAAACCATTAACCTAAACCATTTTCGCCCGTGCCACTTGCTGCGGTGTCGCCCGGGCGAATTGATATTTTCAGAATCGCACCACTCGGGTTAAAGCGCTCACCGTCTCTTGTCATTTAGTTGACCGCAATTTGTGGCCGATCGCCCGCGCTTCACGGTTTCTTTTTATACATCTGCTCGGGCGTGAGGATTTGCGGCTCCGTCGTCGCGAAAGTTTCGCCCTGACCCTCCACCGAGCGGAAGAAGCAGGAGTTGTAACCTTCGTGGCAAGCGGGGCCGGCTTGTTCCACTTGGATGAGAAGACAATCGCCGTCGCAATCAAAGGCGACATTTTTTACGGTCTGCGTGTTGCCGCTCTCTTCGCCTTTCATCCAATACTTTTGGCGGGAACGACTCCAGAAATGCGTCTTGCCGGTCTTGATGGTGTCTTGCAACGAAGCGCGATTCATCCACGCCATCATCACGACGCGGCCGGTTTTCTGTTCCTGAATGATAGCGGGAATCAGACCTTGGGCGTCGAATTTCAGTTTTTCGTAAAAGCTCATAGTGAAATCATTTCACCAGAAAACGACCGGGGCACAAAGCAGGAATTTGCCGGAAGCGCTACGGTTTTTGTTCGCGGACGGGCGCAGGCATCTTCAGCAGATTGGTCGCGAGCACGGAAACATGGGTGTCCGTGGCAGCGACTGGATTGGGAACGAGACCGGTTGCAGCCGTAGTTAGTTTTGAGGCAGGCAAGGCGACATTGTCCATCGGCACGTCCTCAACGACATTGGTGGAAGGATGTTCATGGTCGGCGAGACTGCGCGTGAGCCGGTTTTTTAAGTCGGCATAAACTACGTTGGTCACGCTAGCCAGATGGGCGCGGGCTTGATCGAAGTAACCGGCGGCAATTTTGGTGCGTGCCAGATGCAGTTCCACCCCTTCGCGCTCCACGTCGTCGTGAGCGACGTGTAAGGCATTCGTCCACGCCACCAGCGCATCATTCGTGCGCAGCGGTTTGATGCCGTAATAGCTCATCGCAAAATCTGTCGCTAACACGAGGCTATCCGGGGAGAGGCGCATGGCTTGCTGATAAAGCCCGAGCGCTTTGTCGAATACTTGCTGCTCGTTGATGTTGTAAAATTCCCGCGCATCTTTGCGGTAGAGATAAACCGTGGTGGCAAAATTTTGATAATACACCGGCTCGCTCGGATTCAACTTGATGGCCTCGGCGTAGTAGGCAAACGCATTCGTCACCGGGCTGTATTCACCGTAGTAATTGGCGAGGTTGTTCCAGACGGCGGGGTTTTTCGGGTCGAGTTGTTTGGAGTTCTCGTATTGCACGCGCGCCTCTTCTTCGTCGCCGGTCTCGTTCAAGAAACTGCCGTAGGCCAGATAACCTTTGGCGTTATCGGGGTGGTTGCGGAGAAAACTTTCGTAGCCTTTGCGCACGAGCCCGAAGCGCGCCACAATCCGCTGGTTGAATTCCTGTTTTGCGACTGTGTTCGTCGGCGCGATGCTGTTGGTGCTGATCCAGCCGTCCACCTCGGTGATCGCCCAATCGTCTGCGATCATGAGCGTGCGAAGTTCCTGCTCCACCGGGTCACCCGCCACCGGCACGGAAAGGCCCGTCTGCTGCTGGATGACATTGCTGACGGCCGTCGGCTGGTTGGTGGCCAGCAACGCGCCCAAAAGACCGATGGTGAGTTCGTTCACGCGGGAAAAGTTAGCAACCCTGAAAACAAAAGACAGGAATTACACCGAATAGACAGCCCGCCTCCGGTTTCGTTCAGCTGGAAAAAATCTTACACCACCGGCAGCGGCGTGAACTGCTTGCCCAGCACCGGCTCGCTCTTGGTCTTGAGCCAATTTTCCAACACGCCTGCATAGACGCTGCGGAAATCCACGTTGTATTTCACGTCGCCTTGGAAAAGATCGCCGGGGGCGAGGCTGGGATATCGGCCAAGCAAGCCTGCTTTCACCTTGTTACCGATGATGAACATTGGCGCCGCCGCGCCGTGATCCGTGCCTCCGTTCGCGTTTTCAGCCACGCGCCGGCCGAATTCACTGAACGTCATCACCAGCACACGGCCCATGTTGCCTTGCGCCTTCAAGTCATCGGTGAACGCCTTCACTGATTCCGAAAGATCGCCGAGCAAGCGCTGCTGCGAACCGAGTTGGTTCGTGTGTGTGTCATAACCGCCCTGCGAAACGTAATAGATGCGCGTGGGTAAACCGCCGCCGATGAGCTTGGCCACCAGCTTGAGGCCGTTGCCCAATTGCGAGCCGGGATACACCGCTTGATTCTGGATCTTCGCCGCAATCGCTCGGACTTCATCCGAACTATGCTGCGCATCCATCGCCGTGCGCGAAATGAAATCCACGGCTTTGCCTCCCGTCATCGGCATGCCCGCTGGCAACATCCCGATGCTGCCGCCGGAATTTTCATCCGGATGTTCCGTCATCATTTCCTGATCATTCAACTTCTTGTAGGAATCCTCCGTCTCCTGACCGTTCGCCATGAAACGATAATTCTGGGGATTGTTGAACACGATGCCTTTGGGCTTCGCTGCAAAAAACGATTGCGGCAACTGGCTGCCAATCGTCACGCCCACCGTGGGATCGGCTCCGGCGCACGCGCTATCAAAGTAACGCCCGACCCAGCCGTATTTTTCCACGCGCTGCGAATCGCTCGCCGTCTGCCAGATTTCCGTGGAACGAAAATGTGACCGGTTAGGGTTCGGATAACCCACGCCCTGAATCACCGAAAGCTGCCCGCCATCGTAAAGTTCTTTAAATCCTTTCATCGCGCTGTGCAGGCCTACTTCACCATTTAACTTCAACACTTTTTCGCCCGACAAGCCGATGGTTGGCCGCGCCTTGTGATAAAAATCATTCGCATACGGCACCACGGTGTTGATGCCATCGTTGCCGCCCGCCATCTGGAGCACGACCAGAATCGTGGCGTCTTTGCCCGTGACAATCTGCGTGGCGGAATCCGCCGCCGCGCTATCGAGCGCGGTGAACGTGTTCGCGAGAAACGCCGGCACCGTCCACGCCAGCGAACTGCCGAGCACCGTGCGCCGGAGAAATTCGCGGCGCGTCTGGAGTGTGATTTCGTTTTTCATAACGGTTCAGGTGACTTGAAATTCCGGCGTGGACATCATCAAGCGGATGGTCGTCACGATGTCGGCGTCGGTCAGTTTGGTTTTGTTATCGAGAAATTCGCGGAGCGTTTGTTCTTGTTCCGTGTTGAGCGAACCTTGGAACAGCCGCACTTCCAGCGCGGCGAGAATGCTGCGTTTATCCGCCCGTTGTTCAGGCGTAAGAATCTGGTCTACTTTCACACCGCCCATTTTGGCGCGCTTCAAGACCTTCATCGCCTTTTCGCCACCCCCGCCCCCGGCTTTTTTGGCAAAGTCACCCGCGTTCAGCGGCGGCAGCGAACCTTCCACCAACGATTGCGCATCGTTGTAGCGCGTGAGCAACGTGTTGGTCGTGATCCACGTCACGCCGCCGTCCCAGCCCTTCACGTTCGGTGGCGCAAATAAATCTTGGCCGAGTTGCCGCAACATACCCCAGCTCGCGATCGTCGGCGGGAGTTCGCATTCGAGCATCCGCACGCTACTCACGAGCCATTGCACGGGGCTCTTCACTTGATTGCGCAACACGTTCGGCGCGTAAAAATCCGCACTGTTGAACAGGGTGCGCAGTAGCGGTTTAAAATTATTTCCGTTCGCGCGAAAACTATCCGCCAGTGTCTCGTTCAATTCCGGCGTGGGCACCTGACCCGCAAAATAATTCCACAACTTCGCCGTGATGAACCGCGCTGCCTGCGGGTGCGCCACGATGATGCTGATGACGTCGTCGCCGGTGAAATTCCCCGTGCGCCCGAGCAAGGTTTTTTGCCCTTCATCGTGGATGCGTGGACGAAAAATGAATTTCTGTTCACTCTGTTCCAGCGACCAGCCGGTGAGTGCGCGGGCTGCTTCGGCGATATCTTTCTCCGTGTAATGACCCTCGCCGAGCGCGAAAAGCTCCATCACCTCACGCGCGAAATTTTCATTCGGATGATCCTTGCGGCTCTGGGCCTGATCTAGCCAGAGGAGCATCGCCGGGTCTTTGCCCGCTTCCGTCAGGAGTTGTTGCCAATTACCCGTGGCGAGGCGACGGAACAATTCATTCTGGCGCCACATGAAATAGGGATTCCGCACCTTTTCCGTGCTCGTGGCGAAATGCCCGTGCCAGAACAGCACCATTTTTTCCTGCAACGGGCGCGGCCCCGTGGCCATGCGCTTGAGCCACCAGCCGCGTAATTCCAACATCCGCTTTTGGGCCAACTGCTGCTCCTCGCGCTGCGCCATTTTCTTCTCTTCCGGCGTGCCGTTGCGGATGGCTTCGCGATATTTTTTGACTTCCTCGGGATTCGGCTTGGCCCAATCGGGATTCAGCGTGGGGTCAGGAATTTTCTCGTAGTCGAGCAAGGAAGCCACCGCCGCCTCGCGACCGAGGTCGGCTAGTTTTTGAATGTCTGCGGGCGTGCCCCCGAAACCAACGCGATTCAACAAATGCGCGGCCGTGGTGAACCCCCAATCTTTATCAGCAAGCGGCTTGAGCATACCGAACCAGACGCGCATAACCGCGAAAGGTTTCAGTCGGTCTGTTTCAACTGATAAGCGAAGCCGCCGCCATGCGGTAAAATTATTTCAAGGGCGCTAAGTCGGCACCGATGGCGCGTTCCAGTTTGGCGCGGGCGGCGGTGTAGTCGTGCTGGGCTTGCACTTGGGTGGTGCGGGATTTGGTGAGTTCGGTCTCGGCATTCAAGACGTCGAGCTGAGTGCCGGTGCCGGCTTCGGCGCGGGCTTTGGCTTCGCGCAGAGCTTCGTCGGCGAGTTCCACGACTTTGGATTGGGATTCGAGCGTTTCGCGGGCTTGCACAAAGTCGGAATACGCGGAGCGAACGCCGAGTTCGATGAGGCGGGATTGATCGTCGAGTTCGGTCTGAGCCTTGGCGTAGTTAGCTTTGGCTTGGGTGACTTTGCCGTAGGTAGCGGCGCCATCGAAAATATTCCAGCTCAACTGCGCGCCCGCATTCCAACCCTCGATGGCGTGGCTCAATTCAATCGGGTCGAGCAGTGAGGCACTGTGCCAATTGTAACCAGCGAAGAGGCCGATGACGGGTTTGTAGCCGGATTTCGCATCCACGATATTGAGCTTCTGGAGCTTGATGTTTTGTCGGAGCGAGGTGAGCTCGGTGCGCTGGTTGAGGGCTTGCTGAATGGCTTCAGAGACATTCACGGCGTAAGGCTCGGTGGTCAAGCGGTCCGAAAGATTGAGGGGAATGTCGTCCCAGATTTCGCGGGGCAGATTATAGCCGAGCGCATTGACCAAGGTGTTTTTGGCCAGCCGCAGCGAATTACGCGCGGCGATGAGCGTGGGGTTTTCGTTGGCCACGGCGACTTCGGCGCGGAGCACGTTGAAGTGCGGCACGGTGCCGGCGTCGAAGCGGTGTTGCTGATCGTCAAATTCCTTGGCGAGTAATTTCACAGACGCTTCGCGGACGGTGACGAGTTGTTCGGCGAGCAGCACGTCGTAGTAAGCGAGGCGGACGTTGAGCAAGGCATTCGCGACGGCGGTGCGGTAATTGGCGAGGGCTTGAACTTTGGTCACGTCGGCAGCTTTGATGGCGGCGACCATGCGGCCACCCATGTAAATATTCTGCACCAGCTTGATGCCGGTGTTCCAACTGCGCGTCTGTTGTTGGCTGAAACCGCTGACGGATTCAATGGCGTTGGGATCAAGTTTCTCGACTTGGCCGCTCGCGGTCAGCTGGGGCAGGGCGATAGCGCGGGTCTGCACGACGAGGCCGTGTGAGGCTTCGAGATCGTTCTTGGCCTTGCTAATGGTGGCGTTCTGCTTGAGCGCAAGGTTCAGTGCCTCCGCGAGTGAAAGTGGTTGCGTGAGCCAGCCGGTGGAATTGGTGGTGTCGGCGTGAACGCTGGCGGTCAGAGCGATGAGCGCGATTGCGGCGAGAGTGGTGAATGATTTCATAGCGTGATAAATTATTTTTTGGCGACGCGAAAGGGTTTCATTCCAGCGAGGGAAAATTTGGTGATGTGATCGGCGAGCTGGTGCAAAGCTTCAGTGTCAAACGTCTGCTCGGGAAAAAGTCGCGCCACGACCGGCCGGCTGTGGCAGTAGAAAGCACATTGGCCCACGACGCTAAACCCGCAGTGCCAGGTGCGCGCATCCGTCACGGGGCAGCCGATGAGTTCGGCGACGATGGCGCTGAGCTGAACCGACATCGGGCGGATTTTTTCCGTGACAACAAAATCCAGCGCCGCCGTCGGCTCCATCATCTCGCGGAGCATTAGCTTGCCGTGCCAAGCCGCCTCGCCCTCATCAAAGATGCGTTGTAACAGCGTGTGCACGAAAAAATATAATTTCTTTTCCGGCGGCAGCGTGGCGGCCGTCGTTTCGGAAACCAGCGGATAACGGGCGTGGGCTTTCTCCTGCGAGTAACGGAATACTTCCATGTAAAGCCGCTCCTTATCGCCGAAATGATAATTCACTGCCGCGATGTTCGCGCCCGCGCGCTGACAGATCTCGCGCACGGTGGCGTTGCGAAAACCGACTTCGGCAAAGACCGCACCCGCCGCTTCCAGCAACTGCTGGCGCGTCTCGGCTTGGTCTGCTTGAGGGTTCAACTTCATCTTTCAAACAGATAATTCAAACAATTGTTTGACACGTCAACCACAATCTTGTTGAGTGACGTCAGCGAAAGAAACTATGCGGAAATTTCAACGATTCATCACGCCGGTTTTGGTAGCCCTGATCGCGCTTGGCGCGGGCTGTGCCAAAAATTCGTCCGGCGACTTTCAAGGTTACATCGAGGGCGAATATGTTTATCTCGCCGCGCCGCTCGCGGGTGCGCTGACGAACCTCGCCGTGGCGCGGGGCGACAACGTCAAAGCCGGCCAACTCCTTTTTATTTTAGAACGCGAATCCGAAGCCGCCGTGGTGGAACAAGCGGAGAAAAATCTCGCGCAAGCCGAAGCCGCGCTGAATCGCAGCGGGACTGAATTCGTGCGGCGCGAGCAGTTGTCTGCCAGCGGTGCCAATATTATTTCTGCCGAAGAACTTTCCCGCTCGCAGTCACAGCGCGATGCGGATGCCGCACAAGTCGCGTCGCAAAAAGCCGCCCTTACCAAAGCGCGCTGGGCCTTCGACCAGAAGCAACAAGTCGCGCCGACGGACGCGCAAGTGCACGACACGCTGTATCGGCAGGGGGAATTCGTGGCTGCCGCGAGTCCGGTGGTGTCGCTGCTGCCGCCGGAGAATCTGAAAGTGCGCTTCTTCGTGCCACAGGAAAAGCTCGCGCTGGTCAAAGTGGGCGGCACTGTTTCCGTGCAGCCGGATGGCGCAAAACAACCGTTCACCGCCACTGTGAATTACATCTCCACCCAAGCCGAATACACGCCGCCGGTGATCTACAGCCGCGAGACGCGCGCGAACTTGGTCTTCATGATCGAAGCGAAGTTTTCTCCGGCAGACGCCGCTGCGTTGCGCCCCGGTCAACCGGTGGATGTGCAACTGCCTTGAGCCATGAGCGCGAATGAATTCGCCATCGACGTGCGCGGCGTCACGAAGCGTTTCGGCGCGCGCACGGTTGTGAACGACATCGCCATGCAGGTGCGGCCTGGCGAGATCTACGGTTTCCTCGGCCCTAACGGCAGCGGCAAGACGACGTTCCTGCGGATGCTCTGCGGTTTGCTCACGCCGGATGGCGGCGAGGGAAGTTGTCTGGGCCTCGATTTCCGCACGCAAAGCGCCGAGATCAAAAAACGCGTCGGTTATATGACGCAGAAATTTTCGTTCTACGAAGATTTAAGCATCGAGGAAAATCTCGGCTTCATCGCGCGGCTTTACGGAATGCCGAATCGTAAGGCTGCCGTGCAAAAAAGTTTGGAACGGCTGGGCATGGTCGAACGGCGCCAGCAACTTGCGGGCACATTGTCCGGCGGTTGGAAACAGCGCCTTGCGCTCGCCGCGTGCTTGATTCACGAACCGCAGTTGTTGCTGCTGGATGAACCGACGGCGGGCGTGGACCCGAAAGCGCGGCGCGATTTCTGGGAAGAGATCCACAAGCTCGCAGCGGAAGGGCTCACGTTTCTCATCACCACGCATTACATGGATGAAGCGTCGCGCTGCAATCGGCTGGCTTACATTGCCTACGGCAATCTGCTCGCGCGCGGCACGGTGGCGGAAGTGGTCAAGGCGGGCGGGCTGACGACGTGGGAAATTTCCGGCGAAAATCTTTCGCCGCTCGCGGACAAATTGCGCGGCTTACCCGGGGTGGAACAAGTTGTGGCGTTCGGCACCACGCTGCACGTCAGCGGGCGCGATGCTGCCAAAATGCAGGCCAGCGTGCAGCCTTTCATGACGGGCGCGTATCGCTGGGAGAAAATTGAATCCGGCTTGGAAGACGTGTTCATCAGCCTGATGGAAACGGCGAAGGATAATTTCTCGTGACCTTTAGCTTCCATCGTTTCTGGGCCATCGTCGTGAAGGAGTTCATCCAGATGCGGCGCGATCGCATGACGTTCGGCATGATGGTCGGCGTGCCAATGATCCAATTGATCCTGTTCGGTTACGCCATCAATTCCAATCCCAAGCATCTCCCCACGGCGATCTACGCAGCCGATAACAGCCAGTTCTCGCGCACGCTCGTCTGGTCCTTGCGCAATAGCAGTTACTTCGACATCAACACGGAGGCGCACAGCGCGGCAGAAATCAAAACCATGCTCGCGGAAAATAAAGTGCAATTCGCCGTGACGATTCCCGTGGATTTTTCCCGCAAACTATTGCGCGGAGAAAAGCCGACGCTGTTGCTGGAAGCGGATGCGACTGATCCTTCCGCCGTGGGTTTCGCGCTGGCGGCGATGAATCAGCTGGCCACCACCGCCATCAATCGCGATCTCACCGGGCCGTTGACGAAACTACGTTCCACGGCGCCGCCGTTCACATTGGTCACGCATCAGCACTACAATCCCGAAAGCATCAGCCAATACAACATCGTGCCCGGCCTCATGGGCGTGATGCTCACGATGACGATGATCATGATCACCGGCCTCGCCATCACGCGCGAACGCGAGCGGGGCACGATGGAAAATCTGCTCTCCACCCCGGTGCATCCGGGCGAAGTCATCGTCGGGAAAATTGTGCCTTACATCCTCGTCGGCTACGTGCAAGTGACGCTCGTGTTGCTCGCGGCGAAATTTCTCTTCAACGTGCCGATGCTGGGCAGCGTGCCCTTGTTATTCGTCTTGGTGCTGCTGTTCATCGTGGCGAATCTGGCGGTGGGTATCACGTTTTCTACGGTGGCGAAGAATCAATTGCAAGCGGTGCAGATGGCGTTCTTTTTCTTTCTGCCGTCGCTGCTGCTCTCGGGCTACATGTTTCCGTTTCGCGGAATGCCGCCATGGGCGCAACACCTCGGCGAATGTCTGCCGCTCACGCATTTTTTGCGCGTGGTGCGCGGGATTTTGCTGAAGGGCAATGGCCTCGCGGAAACCCTGCCGGACTTGTGGCCGATCGCTCTGTTCCTCACGGTGATGCTGACGATCGGCGTGAAGCGCTACCGGCAGACGCTGGATTGATTTTTGGCGCGCGGCTGCGTTCGGGGTTTGAATAACTATTTCTCGTGCTGCCCCTCTTTGCGGTATCCCAGCAGGAACAGCGCTGTCGCGCAAAAAAGCGTGCCCACTGCCAGCCAGACCAAATCTAAAATGGTATTGTAGGACATCTCGAGCGCGTGTTTGAAGAACGTCACCACCAGCACCATGATGATGACCTTGCCGATTTTTTCCTTCAACTGATCAAGGCTGTGAACGACGAGCACATTGGCGGAACTGTTTTCGTTCTCAGCCGCATGGATTTTGCAGATGAACAATTCATACAATCCAAGCCCAAAAATAAGCATGACGGTGCCGATCAAAAATGCGTCCACGGCGCGGATGATGATGCTCACGGAAGCTTCCTGAAAATGTTCCGCGTCCACTGCCCCAGTAGCCACGAGCACGCCATTTTTCAAAACCAAAATGATGTCGGCCGCTCCCAGAATCATCAACATCAGCGCCGCGAGGATGCTCCCAATGACCGCCAGAAAAACCATCCAGCGGGATTTCCACAGCACGGTTTCGATGAAAAGCTCAATTCTATTGTGCACTGGGCGAGATTATCTTCTCACTATGGCCGGCGCAACTTATCAAAACCTTCGGCTAAGTTAATTCCTCACCCCAATGTCGCGCCGTCTCGCTCACTTCGCTTGGGCGCGGAGCAATTTTGCCATCGCCGCTTGAGCGAGCACCACATCGGGGCTGCGCTGCAAGGCTTCATCAAAATGGCGGGCAAAGCCTTCGCCATTTTCCGAAGCCACGAGTAGTTGCTTGGCCTGATTCACCAGTTTTTCCACCCCGGCGGCCGTCAGCGGTTCTTTGGCGTCCAGCGATTCATCCATGCCGGCAATCAGATGCGTCAGCGGCGCGAGCCATGCGAACCACGGATCGTTCGTGAGCAGATTGAGCAATTGGTAGGGCGAATTGATTTTCCCAAAAGTTTCCTCGTAACTGATCCGCTCAGATTCCAGCAAAGTTTTATGCAAGTGGAGTAAACCTTCCCGCACTTCCATCAGGCGCGGTCTCAGTCCGTCGGGTTCCGGTAAAATGGATTTTTCCTCGTTCACGCCGCGCAATCTACAACGCCCCTACCGCGTGCGCGATAAATCATTCCGCTCAAGTTTTCGGCTGTTGTTGCGCCAAACTTGCAAATCCACCGATTTTCAGGTTTCATAAGTCAAATGTGGCGACCTTTTGGCCTGCTGGTTTTAATCGGAAGTTTGCTGACTGTGAAAGTCAGTCTCGGCGCGGAATCGGCCGAGGTGAATCTCGACTATGTGGCGCAGCGCGCTTTGGAGCGCGCCAAGACGCCCTTCCATTCGCCGCGCGCAGATCTGCCCAAGGTCTTGCGGCAGGACAATCTTGATTACGACAAATATCGCGAGATCCGTTTTCGCCGCGATCACGCGCTCTGGGCGGCGGATAAACTTCCGTTCCGCGTCGAATTTTTCCACCCCGGCTATTTGTATCAGGAACCGGTGCACGTTCACGAATTCACCCTCACGCACACGCAACCCATTCGCTTTGTTCAGGATTTCTTCGATTACGGCAAGCTTAACATTGCCAATCAGATTCCCGTCAACACCGGCTACGCTGGCTTTCGCATCCTGAATGCGCTCAATAAACCTGGCCAGATGGACGAACTCGGCGCGTTTCTCGGCGCGAGTTATTTCCGCCTGCTCGGCAAAGATCAACGCTACGGCGAATCTGCGCGCGGCCTCGCTTTGGATTGCGGCGAAGGCGATCGCCCGGAGGAATTTCCCATCTTCACCGATTGGTGGCTCGGCAAGCCGCACGGCGACGACAATGAACTTCGCCTCTACGCCATTCTCGACAGCGTAAGCTGCGTAGGCGCGTATGAAATGGTCATTCGCCCCGGCGAATCCACCCTCGCGAGCATCGAAGCTGTATTGTATTTTCGCACGACCAACACCGTTGCCGCCGTGGACAAAAATCGGAAGCCTGCCAAAACCATCGGCCTCGCGCCGCTGACCAGCATGTTCTGGTTCGGCAAAAACACCGAACGCAAATTCGACGATTATCGCACCGAAGTTCACGACAGCGACGGGTTGCTCGTGAAGATGGGCAACGGAGAAGTGTTCTGGCGTCCGCTCGACAATCCCACGCAGATGCGGCATCAAGTCTTCAACGCGCCCAACATCCGTGGCTTCGGCCTCATGCAGCGCGAACGGAATTTCGCCGCCTACCAAGACTTGTTCAACCTCTACAATCAAGTGCCGAGCGTCTGGGTGGAACCGCATGGTAGTTGGGGCGAAGGCGATTTGCACCTCGTCGAATTGAGCACCAGTTACGAAGGCTTGGATAACATCGTCGCTTTTTGGGATCCCAAAAATAAACCCGCGCCGCTGCAACCATTCCGCTTCGGCTACACGCTGCATTTCACCAGCGAAACCGACATGAAACTCTCCGAGAACAAAGTCGTTTCCACGCGCATCGGGCCAGATGCGCAATTTGGCGCGCGGCAATTCGTGATTGATTTCGACGGCCCGAAGTTCGACGCCATTCCCGAAGACAAACCGCCGCAAGCCATCGCCAACTGCAGCGCGGGCGCGGCGATTGTCGATTGTTTTGTGCTGCGAAACACTTATCAAGGCACGTGGCGCGTCATTCTCAAGATGAAACCCAAAGCTGGTAGTCACGAAGCGATTGACCTGCGCTGCACCTTGCAGCAAGGCACCAATGTGGTCGGTGAAACCTGGACGTATCAATGGAGCCCGCCCTGAAAATTCTGCCCGACGTCTCGGGTGAAATCGCCGGACGCTCGCTGGATGAATGGAACGCGGCCTATGTGAAAGTGGAGAACTACTTTCACGCGCTGCGCATCCGTAACAAACCTTTGCTCGGTCAGCTCGTGCTGCGCGTGCTCGAACGCGCCCAGCGCCGCGCTCCCAACGAACCCAAACGCAGCGCCACCGAGTTAGCCGCCGAAGAGATGGATAAATTCGTCACCGACTGGTTCGCCGAAGTCTTGCAGACCTCGCCGATCGGCAGCGAACAGACGCTTTCCACCCGCGGTAGACTTGCACTGCTCCTCGCCGACATGCCTGGCAAATGGCAGGATCAATTTCTCCGCCCCGGCCCGTGGCCGGAAGAATTTGTCGAATCGATGCGCGATAGTTTCTTCCGCGCCGGTCCAGATTTTCAGTTGTCCAAGATGGCACCGCGCCCGCTCGACCTCGGCCCGATTACTACACTGACCAATTTCGGCAAACTGCCTTACGTGCGCATGGTGATGGTTTGGGTAGCGTTCGCATTGTTCCTCGTCGCAATTTTCTGGCTCACGCACGGCGGGTTTGAACAGGTCAAAAACCGTTTTGGCCTGCTGCTGGATTGGTTCAAATAAAATGGCTCCGCGATTTACTTGGGCGGCCGGTTTGACAATGGCTCGCCCAGCGTGGTAATACTTTTTGGTATGACAAATACATCCACCTTGGTCAGCGTTAAAATCCCCGCCCGGATTTTGGAGCGCCTCCCCACGCCCGGCAACGGCCGGAGCCGCTTCATCGTGCGCGCCTTGGAAAAAGAAATCGAACGGCAGCAACCAGCGGAATGGAAGCCGACCACTAAGCGTGGACGGATGTTCGCCAAGATTTTGAAGGCGGGCGAAAAAGAGCGCGGGCCGCGTTTGAGCGAAGCTGAATTTGAACGCGAATTACGCGAGCGCCGCGGGAGGAATTTTTGAGAACCTTCGTGGACAGCGGCGTGCTGTTGACGGCTTGGAAACGCGAGCATCTGGCGGAAGAAGCGCTCCAACTCTTGGCCGACGAAAGCCGGGAGTTCATCAGTTCACAAATGGTTCGTCTGGAGTTGCTGCCGAAACCAAGTTTTGAAAAACGGACGCAGGAGGTGTTTTTTTACGAATCCTTTTTCGCCAGTGCTGTGGCCATCGAACCCTTGAGCGCGGAACTGGGACGCGAGGCGGAAAAACTGGCCGCTCGTTACGGTTTATCCGGGCCGGATGCCTTACTCATCGCCGCCGCCCTACGCCACAAGGCACAGGAATTTTACACCACGGAAAAATCCACCAAGCCGATGTTCCGAATCAAAGAACTGAAAATTATTTCCCTCCACTCACTGCATGGCTGACGCTCCCAAAATCACCGAAGTTTCTGCGCCCCGGCTCCGGCGTGGCTGGCGGCTCTTTTTATTTTTTACCTCGGCGTTGGTGCTGACGGGTTTCGTTTCGATGCTGTTCGCCGATCTGCTTTGGCGCACGGGTTGGAGCACGTCGCGCACGGTGTTGCTGGTGCTGTTCATCATTTTATTTTTCCTCACGGCAGTGGGCTGTATGCACGGCGTGTTCGGATTTTTCATCCGCATCTTCGGCACGCAACGCCGGCTTACTGCACTGAAACCTTACAAGGATCAGAAGCTCGAGGTCAGCACGGCGATCATTTTTCCGATCTACAACGAAGATTCCGTGCGCGTGCTCGAAGGCTTGCGCGCCACCTACGAATCGCTCGAACGCACCGGCCAACTCGACAAATTCGACTTCTTCATCTTGAGCGATTCCACCAATCCCGACCGCTGGGTCGAGGAGGAAAAGAACTGGTGCGAACTCGTCCGCGACCTTGATGCACTTGGAAAAATTTATTATCGCCGACGCTTGTTCAACGAAGAGCGCAAGAGCGGCAACGTCCGCGACTTTCTCAACACCTGGGGCAAACGCTATCGTTACTTCGTCTGCTGCGATGCCGACAGCGTGATGCGCGGTGAAACGCTCGTGGACTTGGTGAAGCTGATGGAAGTTCACCCGAACGTCGGGCTCATCCAGACCGTGCCGGCGCTCGTGAATGCCGAGTCGCTGTTCGGTCGCATCCAGCAATTTGCCAATCGCCTCTACGCGCCCGTCTTCATCTCTGGCCTGAATTATTGGGCGCTCGATTTCGGGAATTACTGGGGTCACAACGCCATCATCCGCACCGACCCCTTCATGCAATATTGCGACTTGCCGCAATTGCCCGGGCGCAAACCGTTCGGCGGGCAGATCCTCTCGCACGACTTCGTGGAAGCCGCGCTGATGCTGCGGGAAAACTGGGCCGTGTGGCTCGCTTACGATCTCGAAGGCAGCTACGAAGAAGCCCCGCAAGCGCTCATTGATAATGCCCAACGCGAACGCCGTTGGTGCCAGGGCAACTTGCAACACGGCCTCGTCATCTTCGCCAAAGGTCTGCGCGGCGTGAGCCGGTTGCACCTCGTGTTCGGCATTTTTGGTTACGTTGCTAGCCCGCTGTGGCTCGCGTTTCTTGTCGTGTTTGATTGGATCTATTGCATCCAGAAATTCACCGAGCTTTCGCCCATCACCGTTCAATCCTTCAATCCCTATCTCGCGAATTGGAGCGGCACCGCGCACGCGTTTTTAATTTTCGTCATCTGCATGATCGTCATCATGCTGCCAAAATTTCTCTCCCTCGTGGACCTCGCCCGCGACTGGCCGCGCCGCAAAGAATTCGGCGGCTTGCTCAACGCCACCGGCGGCGTCCTCTGCGAAACCCTGTTCTCCACGCTCCACGCGCCCTTGCTCATGCTCTGGCACACGCGCTTTGTGCTCACCAACCTCGCGGGCATCAGCGTTGGCTGGACTACGCAGAACCGCGACGCCGACGGCACCGCCTGGCTCTACGCGCTGCAACGTCACTGGGGCCACACACTCATCGGGTTGTTGTGGGGCTGGTTCACGTGGAAGCTCGACCCCGGCCTCTTCTGGTGGTTCACGCCGGTGCTCGCGGGCATGGTGTTCTCCGTGCCCTTGAGCGTGTTGACCAGCCGCCGCGGACTCGGCGCCCGCGCCAAAACCATGGGACTGTTTCTCACGCCCGAAGAGACCAAGCCGCCGATGGAAATCGTCTCCCTCCGTTCGCGCATGAAGATCCACGAGATGACCGACGACGACACGCCCCGCATCCGCGCGCACGCCGGACTCGCCGCTGCCGTCCTCGACCCGTATGTCAACGCCATCCACGTCTCCCTCCTGCGCGAGAAACAGTTGAACCCCGTCTATGCCGAACACTTCATCCGCATCGGTGCGGGCACCGAAGCCGTGCGCGAACTGGGCGAAAAACTCCTCGCCGTTGGGCCCGACAAATTGAAAGCCGCCGAGCGCATGGCCGTGATGGCCGACCAACGCGTCATGGTGTGGCTGCACCAACAAGCCTGGGTGCGCCCCGAAGAAAAGCTCGCCCCGTGGTGGAAAGCCATGATCCGCACCTTCAGCCAGCGCGAGAGCTGAAAGCCCTCCGTGCGGCGAAAAACCGTTCCGTGCGACCAAAATTCACTCCGTGCGGGCGTTTGGCGGTTCCGTGCGGGCAAAAATCACTCCGTGCGGCGAAATTCCCGCCCGTGCGGCCGAAAACCGCTCCGTGCGCGCACTTTTTCCGTCCGTGCGGGCAAAATCCGCTCCGTGCGGGAAATCCGCGCTTCTGCGCGAGCCAAAATCACTTTGCGCGGGCTGGGTGACCGTTTCGCGCGGGCGAAAACCGGTTTGCGCGGCTAAAATTCACTTTGCGCGGCCGATTTCCGCTTTGCGCGGGCTTACCCCGACTTTGCGCGGCCAGATTTCCGGCCTGCGCGGGCGAAATTCAGTTTGCGCGCTCAAAAACCGGTTTGCGCGGCCAGTTTTCACATTGCGCGGCCTTTTTGACCGTTTTTGGGGTGGTTGCCCGCGCCAATGGGTCAAGGTTCCTGCGGGACTCTGGCGGGTAGGGCAAAGCTGCCGCTCGGCCGCGTGGCCAGACCGGTGGACGTTGGTTCCCGCCCGCCGATTGCTGGCTGAATTCTGAGTTCGGTGCGCGCGGGGCGACGCGGCAGCGTCGCCCTACCGGCGAAAGCGCTCAACATAGTGATAGACCAGCCCAACGAACTGTTTTAAGGTCGAAGCCAAGAAAAGTGATAAACCACACTTTTAAGGGTTAATATTTCTGTTAGGCTGCCTATACGCGTATGTGGAAATGTTCAAGATGTGGGGAGACCAACGAAGACCAGTATGACTCTTGCTGGCAATGCGAAAGGAGTAAGTCTCACAAGCCAGACCCGAACGAGCCGCGATACAGGCCATCGCCATTTTACGGCGTTGCTTCTCTATTTTCTCCTGTCGCGATTGCGCTGATCATCATGCTTGCTCCACGTTCGAGTCAGGAGAATTGGTATGGTGGAGCTATTATTATAATTTTGGGTGGTGGAATTTCGCTTATTCTCGGAGTTATTTCAGCGTTGGTTGGCATATTTAAAGGTGAGAAGCCTATTTTTTGGGCGCTGATTGGATTGGTTCTCAATGCATCCGTGTTGTTTTATGTTACGACCTATGACTCCAGACACCATCATCATTAGATTCTTGGAGCAGCCTAACCAGATTAGATGAGAAGGCAGTCGCCCGGCGCAACGGATGCGTTGGGTGTAACTTGACTGCCTATGAAAACTAAAACGTAGTTCCCTCCGTCGTTCTCCTTCGCCCCCTTCGCGGCCTTCGCGCGACTCTCCATTAAAAAAGCAGGAACCTGTTTAGGATTCCTGCTGGGTCGGTCGCTATCGCAAATCAAAATGACTTTGGCACAACTGCGGCGGGTAGGGCGCGTCACTCCGTGCGCGCCGTCGTTTGTCTGACCAAGCCGGCGCGCAAGGAGTGACGCGCCCTACCTGGCTGCCGGTTCATCCGGGTGTCCCAAGGTCTTCGTGAACTGCTGTGGAGCCTTTTCGTTTACAGCAATTCCACCACGCGTTGCAGCTCGGCATCGGTGTTGTAAAAGTGCGGGGAGAAACGGATGTAATTCTGCCCGCTGCGGTCGTTGCGCAGGGAAGCGATGACGCCGGCGTCGGTCAGTTTCTGGTGCAGGGGCGCGAGGTCTTGGCCGGGCTGGCAAATGGTGGTGATGCCGCTGGCGTTCTCCATTTTCGGCGCGGGGTTCAGCACGGTGTAGCCTTTGGCTTGCAGCGCGGGCACGAACCAGGTGCGTTTGCGGAGCAGTTCGCGCGCGATATTTTCCACGCCCACTTCAAGCGCCAGTTCCATCGCCGCAATCAGTCCGACGAGGCCGATGAGGTTGTGGGTGCCGGCTTCAAATTTGGCCGCGCCGCTGCGGAATTGGATGCTGGTCTGCGCGACAAAGTCGGGGCTGCGCACATTGTGCCAGCCGTAGATGGGCGGGTTGAGGCGTTCTTGCTGATCTTTTTTGACGTAGAGCACGCCCGCGCCGCAGGGGCCGAGGAGCCATTTGTGTGCGTCGGCGGCGAGAAAATCCACGTGGTCCACGGGCGTGGGAAACGCGCCGAGGGTTTGGATGGCGTCGAGGCAGAACAGGATGTTGCGTTCGTGCAGAAATTTGCCGATGGCTTCGTGTTCGATGCGGTAGCCGCTGATGAAATGGTTGGAGGCGAGGGCAACGAGTTTGGTTTCTTCGTCCACTTGCCCCATGACGTCGATGGTGCGGATGATGCCGAGGCCGCGGGTGTTGATGAGGCGGACTTTGACGCCTTGCGCGGCGAGCGCCATCCACGGATAGACGTTGGAGGGATAATCGTCGTGGTAGATGAGGATGTTGTCGTTCTTGCGAAACTTCAAACCAGCGGCGACGAAGCTTAGGCCAAGCGAGGTGGGGCCGACGAGGGCGACTTCGTCGGGCTGGCAGTTCAGCAATTGCGCGCCAAGCTTGCGGGCGTCGTCGATGCGGTGCATGACGAAGGCTTCCTGATCACCAAGCGTGCCTTGCGTGGCGCAGTCGGTGATGGCTTGGGCGACGCGTCGCGGCAACGGACAAACGCCGCCATGCGCGAGGAAGATTTTTTCGCGGGTGACGGGAAATTCGTGGCGGCGGAGTTCCTCGTTGGTGAGGATTTCAGATAAAGTCATGGGAGGAAGTTAACGTAAAAAGCAAAACGGCAAAGCGGATTCAATTCCACTTTGCCGTTCGTTGAAAAGTTATTTTAAGCGGCGGTGGCTTTATCGAGGCTGGCCTTGAGGTCGCGTTTGCTCTTGGCACCAACCATCTGTTCGGTGACTTGACCGTTCTTGATGATGAGCAACGTGGGAATGGCGCGAACGCCGAATTGCGCAGCGAGACCTTGGTGGTCGTCGATGTTGACTTTGCCGATTTTGGCTTTGCCCTGAAATTCGGTGGCCAATTCGTCGAGGACGGGGGCGATCATCTTGCAGGGACCGCACCATTCGGCCCAGAAATCCACGAGCACGGGCGTGGTGGATTTGAGGGCTTCGGCTTCGAAGTTATCTTGCGTGAGCGTGACGATTAGAGGAGAGGCCATAAATTTTTTATCAAGGTTGAAAATTTTCAACGATGGGTTTTAAAACCCACAAATGGTTGTAAAGACCAAAACCAAATGCCACAAGCCCAGCCACGGCGGCACCAAAAATCAAAACTTTGTCCACGGTCTTGATGGACGGGACTACGGGAGCAGCCGGACGAGGCGCAACGGCCGGACGAGGTGCACCCGCCGCAGTGGCAGGAGCCGCACCGGGTTTCGCCGCCGCTGGAGCAGCAGATTTCACCAGAGAAGGGGCAGGGGCAGCAGCGGGCGCGGCGGCGGGAGCAGCGCTCGGCGCACCGGTCGGTCCACCAGGCGGCAACGTCGGCAACTTGATGGTCGGCGCGGCGGTGGGTTTCGGCGGTAAATTGATGCGGACAGTTTCCTTCTTCGGCTGCACTTTGCCGGTTTCTTTTTTCGGCGGTTGCACAGCACCCGTCGGGATGGGCGACGGCGTCGGATTGGGCTGAGGAATGTCGGACATAATGTTGCGGTTCAAGATAAACGGGGAGGGGGTGCTGTCAAATGTAATTCTAAAACAAAAAACCAGACGCGCCGCAGCGGGTCTGGTTTTAGTTGAGGTTCTCCGGAAATTAAGATTTTTCTTCGATCAATTCCCGCCGCGCACCGCCGAGTAATTGTTCGACAAAGTTGGTGGAATAAACGCCGCGCCGGAAATTCGGATCCTGCATGATGGCTTGCTGGAACGAAATGGTCGTTTTTACACCGGTGATGAGATATTCGTTCAACGCGCGATTCATGCGGTCAATCGCATCGCGCCGGTCTTTGCCGCGCACGATGAGTTTGCTAATCATGGAGTCGTAAGTTGGCGGAATGGTGTAGCCCGCGTAAGCATGAGTATCCACGCGCACGCCGCGTCCACCAGGTTGGTAATACATCTCAATGCGGCCAGGACTGGGGCGAAAATCACCGAACGGATCTTCGGCGTTGATGCGGCACTCAATTGCGTGCCCCGTCATGGTGATGTCGCTCTGCGAATAACGGAGCGGTTCGCCCATGGCAATTTCAATTTGGGCCCGAACCAAATCAATGCCCGTGACTTCTTCTGTCACCGGATGTTCAACTTGAATGCGCTTGTTGACTTCGAGGAAATAGAAATTGCCGTTGTCGTCCACGATGAATTCCACCGTGCCGGCATTGGTGTAACGCGCGGCTTCGGCGATACGGATAGCTGCTTTACCGATTTTATCGCGTAATTTGCGGAATTTATTCTCCAATAACGGTGAAGGAGATTCCTCAATCAATTTTTGGTTGCGGCGTTGCACGGAGCAGTCGCGTTCGCCAAGGTGGATGATCTTGCCCTTGTTATCGCCGAGGATCTGGATTTCGATGTGATGCGGATTCTCGATGAATTTCTCGATGTAAACACCGGAGTTGCCGAAGCACTTTTCCGCTTCCGAGCGAGCTGTGTGATAACCTTTGACGAGTGAAATATCATTGTGCGCGATGCGCATGCCACGTCCGCCGCCACCGGCGACAGCTTTAATCATCACCGGATAGCCAATCTTTTTGGCCACCACGAGAGCATCTTTCTCGTTTTCCACGATGCCTTCCGATCCGGGAGGCGTTTCTACTCCGGCGCGTTTTGCCAAAGCGCGACTCACAGCCTTATCTTCCAAAGCGCTCATGGCGCGGGGGCTGGGACCGATGAAACGAATGTTGCAGCTTTCGCAAACTTCCGCGAAGTGGGCGTTTTCTGAAAGGAACCCATAACCTGGGTGAATGGCATCTACATCCGCGATTTCGGCCGCACTAATGATGCGATCAATGCGCAAATAGCTTTCAGAGGAAGCTGCTTTACCGATACAGATGGCTTCGTCAGCCATCTGAACATGCATGGAATTAGCATCAATCTCCGAATAAACCGCCACGGTGCGGATATTCAATTCTTTGCAGGCGCGGATGATGCGGACGGCAATTTCCCCGCGGTTAGCTACCAGAACTTTTTCAAACATGATATGGCAAGATGCAGTTAAGACCGAAACGCACTGGAGCTATCAGATTGGACGAACCTTGAAGAGCGGTTGGCCGAATTCTACCGGCTTACCATTTTCCACCAAGATTTGGGTAACAACACCTTTGATCTCGGCTTTTATTTCGTTCATGACTTTCATAGCTTCGATGATGCAAACCACCGTTTCGCCGTTCACTTCCGAGCCAACTTCAACATAGGAGCCAGATTCTGGCGATGATGAACGATAAAAGGTTCCGATCATTGGTGATTTGAGGTCGATTTCTCCAGTTGCCACCGGAGCGACCGGGGTAATGGGAACCTGCGGGGCGGATAAATTAGGCGCAATCGTTTGGATCGCCGGAGTGTATTGCACTAACTCATCAGACTGGATTGCGCCACCACCATTCAGTCCCCGTTTCAGGCGCAATTTGGAATCTTGTTGTTCTAGTTCGAACTCCGTAATGGAGTTTTTCTTCATCAAATCAATGATGGCTTTGATATCTTTTAGGTCCACGATGCGTTTTCGTTAAAGAATTAAATAAGCTGGCTTTTTTTATGGCCAAGTTGGTAAAACAGGCTGGAAAATGAATTCCAATCCAGTTAAAATTCCGTTTCGAAGGCTATCCTATTTTCTGGTTGGCCGAAGGTCAAGTCCATTTTTTCAAAAGTTATTCGGTGAAAAAATGTGTTTTTTGGTCATGCGTTAACGTAAATGGCTGCCTCGAGTCCTAGAATGTATGATTTTGCCCCGAACCCGCAGATTTGGCCCTTGCAAACGGGGGCGATCAGCGACTTATGCCGGAATTCTTCGCGAGCGTGGATGTTGGAAAGATGAATTTCTATTGTGGGCACACCGACGGCGGAAATGGTGTCACGCAAAGCCACACTCGTATGAGTGTAAGCAGCAGCATTGATGACAATTGCCTGAAATTTTCCCTTGGCCTCCTGAATCCAGTTAACCAGTTCGCCTTCTTGATTGGTCTGGCGAAAGTCCACTTCTACTTTCAACTGGCTGGCCCGCTGGCGAACTTCGGCTTCGATGTCCGCCAAGGTCAGGCGACCATAGACTTCGGGTTCACGGGTGCCGAGTAAATTCAAGTTTGGTCCATTGAGGAACAAAATTTTCATGTGGGAAGACTAGCGGTTTGCTGGTTTATTGTCGAATTCAATCCGCTTTCCGCCAATCAATCCGCCCAATAACGTAAAAGCTAGCCAACAAGTCGGAATATACAGTCCGAATTCTCCAAGACTTTGCGAAAACCAACCCAGTAGTCCAATAAAGATGGCAAACATAACCCATTCTTTGCCTGGCCACAGTTTTTTGCCTGCCGCCAACAGCGCAAATCCAATCCAAGCCACAAACGTCGCACCCCCGATAACGCCAGAATCGGAGAATTGTTCAAGGTAATCATTGTGAGTAAGGCGCGCCATTTCGGACTCGGGCGCTTTGAGATGGGCGTAAGGCCGCTGAAATGTTCCTGGCCCGCTGCCGAAGATCGGTTTGGTGGTGGTCGTTTGGACGGCGGCATGCCAATAATCAAACCGCGCCCCCACGCTGGTGGCTCCAGCGGCAAAGTAATTATGGAAGCGCACGGTAAAAACGCCCAGCCCGCCGAGCACGACCAAAGTGATGGCTGTAATCTTGAGTTTCTTCGACCAATCCAGTCGCAACAGGCAAAGCCCCGCCAGTGCGATGGCGATCAGCCAACCCAATTTAGAACCCGTCCAAAATAACACCGCTCCTCCCATAAAAACGGTCATCGCGATGACGGCGAAACGAATTAGCGGCTTCATGGCTCGCGTGGTGCCTAAGGCTAAAACTAAAGCGAGTGGCCAGAGCAGGAGGATGACGCCCGCCAGCGCATTCGGATAAACCATCGTTCCCGCGACGCGGCCTTGCGCAAATTTCTTTAAGAATACCGGATTCGCCACGTCCACTCCGTTCGTTGTTATGATGACGTTATCGGCCTTCATGCTGACGAGGGTTTCCGGCGGAAAATTCGTCCAGCCACCACGTTCGCCCTCGGTCAGCACCTGATAATTGGTGGGAAATTCGTAAAGCCGCTGCTCGGCGCCGCGAATCAGGCAAAACGTGAAGGCCGCCAGCACGCCGGGCAGCAACCACCGCCAGCGGTTTTCGCGTGAAAAAATAAAGGCGCCGACAAAATAACACGCCACACAGCCGGAAAATTGCCAGAGCGTCGCCTCGGTCAACGTTGCGTCCACGGTTTGGGTAGCGGAGACGAATTGCCATCCTAACCAACCGAGCGGTAACTGCCAGAGCCAGCGCGATTGTGGCCAAGAAAATTTCTCCGCCAGAGCCAGCAGTCCACCCCACGCCACGAGCGGTAGTAGAAACCACCGCGCCCAATGCGTCGGCCACGGGTCATTCAGCAGTTCTGCCAGCGAAGTTGGTGCGGGGATTTTGTGATCAAGAATGACGGGATTACCGAATTTCCAGAGGCATAGGCCGAGGAAGAGTCCGAAGGCGAGCGTGAAGAGTTTCAGCGCGGTGAGCGGTTTCATTGCGTCAGAGCTGCAATTTCAGCAGGCCGACTTCGAGCGCGAGCGCTTCCTGCACGTTGCTGTAGAGCAGGCGCTGCGTCTGTTCGAGCACCACGAGATTCTCCTGCGCCTGCCGCGTGGTGATTCGTTTGGCGACTTCATCCGCGCCGTAGATCTGCGGCAGATGCAGCAATTCCTCGCCCGCCGCGAGCGAATGCAACCACACATCGCGCAGCCACCATTGCAAGAGCGACAGCACTTCGCCGCGTTGACGACGATATTCGGCTTCGATGCCCGCTTTCAACTCATCTTCCCACTTCTCGCGCAGATTTTTTTCCGCGTCATCGTATTTTTCCAGCGGCGAACGGGCGCTTAACGTCTCGTCCACCTGCGCGCGAATGCCGTTGAGATGTTGCAGCAACGCATCGAGCAACCGATAGCGCCCCAGTAAACTCTTCTGTTCGCCGGACGCGGCAGAGCTGAACTTTTGCAACCACATCGCCTGTTCCGCTGAAAGCGCCCGCGCCGTTTCCGCCGAGAAATTCAGCCGCAGGCAACGCGATAAAATCGTTTCCAACAGGCGCGAGGGCTCCGTGGTGAGCAGCACCAGAATGGATTTTGGCGGCGGTTCTTCGAGCGTTTTGAGAAAGGCATTCGCCGCTTGCGTGTTCAGCCGATCTGCGCCCGCGATGACCGCGATCTTGTAGCCCGCTTCCGTCGGCTTGAGCTGGATCTGCTGCATCAGGTCGCGCATCTGATCTATCGTGATGATGCGCGATTTCGATTCTGGCCGCGCCCAATGCACATCGCTGTGGATGTCTTCGCCGATTTTGCGGCAATTCGCACACGCATCGCAGCAATCCGTCGCGTTGCCATCCGTCCGGATCGGCGCGAGACAATTCAACGTCTTCGCCAGCGTGCGCGCGATGGTTTCAAGGCCGTCCATCTGGTCGCCGGTGAAGAGGTAGGCATGACCCAGCCGTCCACGCGCCAGCGACCGTTGCAGGAGCTGAACGCCTTGGGACGATTCGGAATATTCGGTGAATGCCATGCGCGCCGTAAAATAATCAATGCCCGCCTCGCAAGCAACGGAACTTCCGTGTCACCGGATTGTAACTTGGGCGGCACGCCGTCGTAATTTAAGCTCCCTCCCGATGAATCCGGCAAATCTCTTCTCGCATGAAACCAATCCGGTGCGCCTCGCGCCGGGGCAAACGCTTTTTTCCGCCGGCGATGCGCCCGATGGCATGTATGTTCTGCTCGAAGGCACGCTCGACGTGATCGTTTCCGGCCAAGTCGTCGAACAATCTGTGCGCGGCGCGATCATCGGCGAAATGGCCATCATCGACCAATCGCCCCGTGGCGCCACCGTCGTCGCTCGCGAAGCCGCGAGTCTTGCCAGATTGGACGCTGGCCGTTTCCAACGCCTCATCCAGCAAAATCCTTTCTTCGCCACGCACGTCATGCAAGTGCTCGTCGAGCGGATTCGCCACATGGATAAGTTGATCAAAGCCGCCTGAACGGTCTCGCGGTGGGCCGAACCGCCGTCGTGCCCTGACGCAAAATTCGCCTTGAGCTCCCGGGACTTTCATCCGTTGCGCTCTGATGCACTTCCGCTTTGCCAGCCGCCCGCAAAGGCGTATTATCGCCTCGCTCGTGCATTATGAATAAAACAATTTTCTCCTCACTGGTCTTGGGTTTACTCATCGCGGTGCAGCCCGCGCCTGCGGCCGACGCCCCGCGCGTGCCCGCGTTCTCCGTGGATTACATGGATCGCTCCGTGGACCCCGGCACCGACTTCTACCGTTACGCCAACGGCTCCTGGGTGAAGAATAATCCCGTGCCCGCCGACAAATCTCGTTGGGCCGCTTTCTCCGAACTTGCCGAACGCAACTGGTATCTCATCCACGAGATTCTCGATGCCGCCGCCGCCGAAGCCAGCTCTGGCACCAATCTCACGCCACGCCAACAAGTCGGGGCGTTCTATGCGTCCGCCATGGACACCAATCGCATCGAAGCCCTTGGCATCCAGCCCATCGCCGATGATTTGAAACGCATTGATCGCATTAAATCGTCCCGCGACCTCATCGCCTTGCTCGCAGATTTTCATGAACGCGGCATTGGCGGGATGTTCGGCGCGGGCGTCGGTCCCGATTCCAAGAACAGCTCGATTTATTGCGTGGACCTCGGCCAAGGCGGTCTTTCGCTGCCCGACCGCGATTATTATCTCCAGGAAAGTTTCGCCGAAAAACTTTACGCCTATCGCCTCCACGTCCAGCGCATGTTCGAACTGCTCGGCGAAAAACCTGCCGACGCCGAAGCGCATGCTGGCACGTTGGTTTTGCTAGAGACTGACCTCGCGCGCGTCAGCCGTTCCCGCGTGGAATTGCGCGACCCCAACAAGAATTACAACAAGTTCTCCGGCAGCGAATTCACCGCCAGCACGCCGGCGTTGCATTGGGATATTTATTTCGCCGGCGTCGGCCTCGGGACGCCCGCTTACGAAATCGTGGGGCAGCCGGAATTCTTCACCGCCCTTAATGACCTCGTCGAGCAACGCTCCTTGTCCGAATGGAAAATTTATCTCCGCTGGAAACTCGTCCACGGCAGCGCCTCCTTTTTGCCCGCCGCTTTTGAGCAGGAGAATTTTAATTTCTTCGGCAAAACCCTGAGCGGTCAGCCCGAGCCGGAACCGCGCTGGAAACGTTCCGCCAAAGTCATCGACGGCACCATCGGCGAAGCCCTCGGCCAGCTTTACGTCGAGAAATATTTCCCCCCCGCCGCCCGCGCCCGCATGAATGAACTCGTCACCAACTTGCGCGCCGTGTTCCATGACCGCCTCGAGAAAGTTCCGTGGATGACCGATGCCACGCGCGCCAAAGCCCTCGCCAAGTTCGCCCGCTTCACTGTCAAAATCGGTCACCCTGACAAATTCCGCGATTACTCCAGTGTCGTCGTGCGCCGCGACGATTTCCTCGGCAACTACCGCCGCGCCGCCGCCTTTGAATCTCGCCGCGAAAGCGCCCGCGTCGGCCAGCCCGTGGACCGCAGCGAATGGCACATGACGCCCGAAACCGTCAACGCTTACTTCAGCCCCGACCAGAACGAGATCGTCTTCCCCGCTGGCATTCTTCAGCCGCCCTTCTTCGACCTTACCAAAGATGACGCCGTCAATTACGGCGGCATCGGCGTCGTTATCGGCCACGAAATCACCCACGGCTACGATGACCAAGGCCGCAAATTTGACGCCGACGGCAATCTCAACGATTGGTGGAGCGAAGCCGATGCGAAAGCCTTCGACGACCGCGCGCAACTCGTCGTCGAACAATACAACAGCTTCGAAGCCCTCCCCGGCTTGCACGTGAACGGCAAACTCACCCTCGGCGAAAACCTTGCCGACCTCGGCGGCGTGAACATCAGCTACGAAGCCCTCCAACGCGCCCTCACCAAAAATCCTGCCGCCCGCCAGAACCTCGATGGCTTCACGCCCGAACAACGCTTCTATCTCTCCTTCGCCCAGATCTGGCGCACGAACATCCGCCCCGCCGAACAGCAACGCCTCATCACCGTGGACCCGCATTCGCCCGGACGCTTCCGCGCCTATGGCCCGCTGCTGCACGTCGCGGAATTTTATCAAGCCTTCGACATCAAGGAAGGCAGCCCCCTCTGGCTCGCCCCCGAGAAACGCGCCGTCATTTGGTGACGCGCCGATTTCCTTCCCTCGCCCCGCGTTTTAGCGGGAAGAGGGTCAGGTTGAGCGGGAACGCGATGACGCAAGCCACTACAATATTTTTGAAACGTCCCGGACGCGCGCCTCCAATTCATCCGCGAAAAAACCTGACGAATTAAAAATAATCCATAGGCATCAATTTCCTTTTTCAATCTGTCCGCATCTGTGTTTATCTGTGGCTCGTAATTCGGCCATGTTAACCACGCTGCGCATCAAAAATCTCGCTCTCGTCAGCGACCTCACGCTGGAACTCCAGCCGGGTTGCAACGTCATCACGGGCGAGACCGGCGCGGGCAAATCCATCATCCTCGGCGCGCTCAATCTGGTGCTGGGCGAACGCGCCGACCGCACGCTCATCCGCAGCGGCGAGGACAGTTGCTCGGTGGAAGCGGTGTTTGATGTCAAAAAACTGCGCGCCCCGCTCAAAATTTTTCTGGAAGAGAACGGCCTCGAACCGTGCGAGGAACATCAGCTCGTGCTCAAGCGCACGTTCACCAGCGCGGGCACGAATCGGCAGTTCATCAACGGTTCCGCCACCACGCTTGCCACGCTCGGCAGCATCGGCGAATGGCTCGTGGACATGCACGGCCCGCACGATCACCAGTCGTTGCTGCACGCGGGCAAACAACTATTGATTTTGGATGCGTTCGGCGGTCTGGAAAAAGAACGCGACGCCTTCGGCGAACTGGTGCGGCGGCGCGGCGTGTTGGCCGACGAAAAAGCGGCGCTCATCGTTGACGAGAAAACTTACGCTCAGCAGCTCGATCTGCTGCGGTTTCAAGTCCAGGAAATTTCCGCCGCGCGCCTCGCGCCCGATGAAGAAGCGGCGGTGGAGGAAGAATTTTTGCGCGGTAGTAACGCCGCGAAGTTGCTGCAATTAAGTCAGGCCGCACTCGACGCGTTGAGCGAGAACGAAAGTTCGCTCCTCACGCAGTCGGGTGTCATCGGTCGTGTGTTGGCGGAATTGACGCGCGTGGATGCGGGCGCGGCGAATCTGACGGAATTGCACGCGCAAGCCACGGAGACGTTGCGCGAGTTGCAGACCGAGCTTTCCCGCTACGCCGACAAGGTGGACGTGGATCCCGCGCGTCTCGCGGAAGTGGAGGAGCGTCTGAATCTGCTCCACACGCTCAAGCGCAAATATGGTTCTACGCTCGCCGAGGTCATCGCGTTCGGTGACGAAGCGAAACAAAAACTGCACGCGCTCGAAAGTCGCGATGCCGAACTCGCGCGCCTCAACGCCGCGCTGGAAAAACTGGATGCGGAGATCCTGAGCGCGGGCAAAAAGCTTTCCGCTGCGCGTAAAAAAATCGTTCCGCAACTCGCCAAAGCCGTGAGCCAGCAGCTCGACGATTTGGGCTTCAAGCAGAGTAAGTTTGATGTGGCGATCAACAATGTAGCGCAGGCGTCTCGCCTGCCGGGTGAGCGCACCGGTGCAGGCGAGACGCCTGCGCTACTTTCTTCCGGCCTAGACGTGATTGAGTTTCAGTTCGCGCCCAACTTG
>CAIWFB010000230.1 GCA_903911825.1 uncultured Verrucomicrobia subdivision 3 bacterium | reverse complement strand
CAGTGGTCCAGAAAAGCGAACCCTCTCAGGGGAAATCCACAAGAAGACGCTCGCCACCAGTTGCACCCGCACGCTGGACATGAACTTTTTTACGGTGATTATCATTTCCGATTGCTGTGAATATAAGCACGGTTTGCCTGGGACGAAAGATTTCAATTTTCGCCTAACGCAGATTCCCGTCCGCGTGGCACCTTACCCACATTTAAAATCAAAAATTCATGCAACCACTGCTTGATTTCTACTCTTTGCGGCGCGCTCAATTTTAATCGTGAAATGGAACACTCCTCGCTCCTCAGCCAGAGCTCTACAATTTTTTTGGCGCCCGCCGTTAAACGCGCCTCCTGCCAATCCGGCGCCAGCCCGAGTTCGTGCAATAATTTCAGTTCAAAGCTGAAAATAACCTCAGACTTCATTGGCTGAACACACAATCGCTGAATGAAAACTTGGAACAGTTCAAAAATTTCTGGCAAGGGCGCTTCCGTTTCCGTCGCCTGCACGATGAAGTTGGCCGCATACGCCGCTTGCTGTAATTTCAGCAAGTCTTCCCGGATCGCGCCGTGAGTTTCCTGCAATTTAACTTCGCGTAAATTATGCAACTCCGAGCTGCGGCTGCGGGTGAAAGAAAAATCCGCCGCGTAAAACAAATCTAGCTTCCCAGCAAAGTTTGATTTCGTCCGTCGCGCGCCTTTGGCCACCGTAGAAATCCGCCCTAAATCCGGGGTGAGCCAATTGACGATGAGGCTCGTCTCCGTCAGCGGGCGCGTCCGCAAAATGAGGCCGTGCGCGGATTCGATCATTTGATTTTAGGCGGCAATTGTTCCGGCGCAATCGAGCCGAGACTGACGATGTATTTGATGCCATCAGCCACACTCATCTCTAGCTTCGTGATTTTTTCTTCCGGCACCAGCACCATGAAACCCGATGTTGGATTCGGCGTCGTGGGGATGAACACGCTGACCAGATTCTGCCCGGATTTTTTCTGCACTTCGCCTTGCGCCTCATTCGTGATGAACCCGACCGAGTAGCTCCCCGCGCTGGGAAATTCCACCAGCACTACCGTCTTGAAAGAATTTTTATTGCCCGAAAACGCTTCGTTGACCTGTTTGATGGCGCCGTAAAATTTATTCAAGATCGGGACATTCATCATTGCCATGTCCAGCCATTCGATGAGTCGCTTACCGATGTAGTAACGCGCTAGTAAGCCAACCAAGGTGATCAGAACTACCGCTAAGACAAACGCCAACAAGCTCCAATACCAGAACATCGCCCCCGCTTCGCCGTTCTCGTAGATTTCTTTCTTGGTCAGAAAAAATTTCAGGAAGAAGAGCAGGGTGTCCGTGAAATTTGAAGCCGTGCGGAACAGCCAGACCACCGCCGCGATGGAAACGATGGCTGGCAACGTCACCGCCAAGCCGGTGAAGAAGCTGCTGCGCCAACGAGCAAAGAAAGTTTTTCTCACGCCTTGATTTTAGCGGTGCGGGAAAGTTGTGCGAGTGAAAAGCTCTTTTCCAGATGGCGCACCAAGCGGTTTTCCTCGCGCTTCATTTCTCGGCGCATCGCTGGTTTTAGATCGTCGTAGCCCAGCAAGTGCAGCACGCCGTGGACGACGTAGCGCACGACTTCGGCTTGCCAGCTCGTGCCGAATTCCTTGGCCTGCGCAATGGCGTCATCCACACAGACGAAGAGTTCTCCGTGAACGCTTTTCTTGGTCTGTTTTTCCGAATGGTCAAACGTGATGACATCCGTAGAGCCTTCGTGCCGTAGGAAATCCCAATTCACTCGCGCCATCTCTTTAGCGCCGACCAGCGCGATGCCTAATTCCACCTCGTCCAATTCCAGTTCCGCTAACAATTCACCCACGATCTGCTTCAGCAAACGCGCGTTGATTTTTTTCGTCCGCTGACGATTGGCGATGGCGAGCTTCATTTTACTTTCGCCAGCCCGCGATGTTCTTCATACGCGGCGATGATGCGTTGCACCAGCGGATGCCGCACCACGTCGCGCTTGGAAAATTCCATGATGCCGATGCCCTCTGTATTTTTCAGCGCGCGATGCGCCTCCGCCAGCCCGGACAGTTTGTGCGACGGCAAATCCACCTGCGTTTCGTCACCCGTGATGACGGCTTTGGAACCATGTCCCAAGCGCGTAAGAAACATCAGCATCTGTTCCGTCGTTGAATTTTGCGCCTCGTCGAGAATGATGAACGCATTGTTCAACGTGCGCCCGCGCATGTAAGCCAGCGGCGCAATTTCAATCGTATTGCGCTCCATGTGCTTTTGGATTTCCTCGGCGGGAATCATGTCTTGCAACGCATCGTGCAGCGGTCGCAGATACGGCGTAATTTTTTCATAAAGATCGCCCGGCAAAAAACCGAGTGCTTCACCCGCCTCCACGGCTGGACGCGTCAAAATGATGCGGGCCACTTTCCCTTCGCGCAGTGCCGAGAGCGCCATCGCCACGGCTAAATAAGTTTTCCCCGTGCCCGCCGGCCCGATGCCGAACGTGATGTCATGCTTACGGATCGTCCCGATATAATTCTTTTGGCCCACCGTTTTGGCAATGACCCCGGGGCGACGTTCGTGCGTCTGCACGCGGTCGCTGACCATGTCTTTGAGCATCGTGCCACCCTCGTGCTTCACCACGCTCACCGCGTGTGTGAACTCACGATCCTTCACCGGCGACCCAGCTTTGAGTAGATTTTCAAGCGAGGAAAAGAGCTGTTTCGCGCGCTCAATATCCGCCGCCGCTCCCTCAAGTTTGATCCAGCCTTCGCGCGACGTCGCCTTCACGCCGATCTCTTTTTCCAGCGATTGCAGGTTCAGCGTTTCGTGATTGAACAGTTGTTGCGCGAAGCGCGCGTTCTCAAAATGTAACGTTTCAGTAGCCACAGTGATAAAATCTTTCGCCACAGATTTTCACAGATGAAACGGCGATGCAACGTCGGAACTACTCGCCTTAGTTGGAATCTAAGCTTTAGGGGCGCGCATTTTGTCCCGCCAAGTCAACCAAAGCAGAGCAGCGGTGAGTAGAACTGTGATTCCCGTGCAGAGCGGCGCGAGCCAGCGATCCATCGGCAACGAACCTTGCCGGGGCAAACGCAGTTGCACCGAGAAAATTTCTCTGCTGCCGGGAATGGTCGTTTGCGCCACGACTTGGCCGCTGCCGTTGATGGCTTGGGAAATGCCCGAGCTCGCCACGCGAAAGATGGGCACGCCGTATTCCGCCGCTCGCACGGGCGCAACGCGGGAATGCAATTCGTGTTGATGCCGTCCCCAGTCTTCCACATCCATCGTCGGCACGATGAGCAATTGCGCGCCTTGCCGCACCAGTTCATCCGTCACGCGCGTGTAGCTCAGATCATAGCAGATGCAGATGCCGATCTTGCCCCACGGCGAATTCCACACGGCTTGGTTTGTGGCGGGCAGGCCGTCCTTGAAGAACTGAATCGGCACGTTCTTGGCTTGTTGAAAAACGAGGTCGCCATTCGTGCCCACCACGAAGGCGGTGTTGTAATAGACGTCGTTTGTTACGAATTCCTTGCCGCCTACGACGAGGAAGCGCTCATGCGCCCGGCACCAATTCCTTAACGAATCCGGCACGCCGCCGTCGAGCGTGTATTCGCTCATCACGAAAATGGCGGCATTGGTGTTTTTGGCTAGCGCCTTGTCGAGCGCTTTGGTCAGCACGCCAGAGGAGGGGAATTCCATTTGTATTCCGACTAGCGAAACTTTTGGACGAGGTGGGCCTGAATACGCTGGAAGTAAAAGCGCCGCGAGGATTGCCGTTATTCCAATTAGCGCTAAAAGTTCGGAAAACGTGACTTTACCTAGAGTTGGCCTAATAAAAAATATCGCTGTGATTAAGAGAACAATAAAACCAGCCCCAAACATTCCGAAAATTGGGAATGGCAGTGCATATCCCACATTCAGCCACGAAAATTTTAGGTAATAGAGTTCGCTGCGAAAATATTCGATGCCGGTCCAGACAATCGGAATCAGCCACGCGGCGCGAGTTTTGCCCCAGCGCCGGAAGCTACCGCAGACAATCGCCGCAAATAGCCCGATCCAAAACGCCAGAATCAGCCACAGCACCACTGCCGCCGGGCCAAAGATGCGCCAGAAGAACCCGAGTTGCGGTGCGTAGCAGAGAATGCCCGTCGCCAGCCCGAAATAAAAGGCGCGTCGCACCGTCGGTTGATCCGTGAGCCGGAAGAGGCCGTAGGCGTAACCAAAAATCAGCAAGCCCGCCGCCGGATATTTCAACGAGGTGTAAGCCGCGTGAAAACTCGCCACCGCCAACGCCAGCCACAGCAGCGATCGTTTCCAATTTAGCGGCTCCGGTGCAGGTTTGGTTTCGGTGGCCATAATGGTTGGTGGGTTAGGTGCCATTAAGTTAACGAACCAGCTGCTGAAGTGTTAGTTGAAAAAATGAATCTTCAACATCGGCAAAAGCGATGATGACCGGAAATGTCGCGCGAAGGCCGCGAAGTGGGCGAAGGAACTTTAAGGTTTGGATTCTAGTTTTTCTTCTTCGCTTCCTTCGCGGCCTTCGCGCGACAT
>CAIWFB010000229.1 GCA_903911825.1 uncultured Verrucomicrobia subdivision 3 bacterium | reverse complement strand
TAGCAAAATTTGAATCCTGTGATTTGGAGATTTGATTCACCACGCCCTTAGTTGGCGCCCCGACTACGAGGACATTGCCGTAAGCATTGGTATCCCACATCGCCGTGCCGTTATTCATGGCAACCGCATCGGTGGCTGGCTTGTCGCGCAACTCGTCGCTCAAGTCTCGGTTGCTGATAGGGCCATCCAACTGCACATAGTCCACGATGCGCGTGCCGTCCACGATCAACGCCTGAATATGATTCGTGGCATACAACCCAAATTGCGGGAAAGGCGGCACGGTGGGGTTATTGATTTCCCAAAGCGGCGTATTGGTCACGGGCTCAAAGCTGTTGAAGGAAGCGCGAAAGATGGATTCCGGCAGATACGCATTATTCCAATTCGTATAGATGAAGGAATTGGCGTCGGGAGCATTGGCTTGAAAATCTTGCGCCGTGGCGCCCCAGAAACTGCCCGGCCAGAGATTGACGTTGCGGAAGAAGGTAAAGACTTGCGGCGTCGCGATGGGCCAGTTCGCACCCGGAGCCGCGCCATTGCTTAGCGTCAGGCTGACTTTGTCGCGCACGACCACGCTGAAGCCACCGGCCTGCTGACTCACCAGATTCGTGTTGTAGGAATTCCAGAAGGAAACGCCGAACTGATTGGTGATGCTCATCACAAACATCTGATTCGTTTCGGTAGCGCCGGGGATTGCGGCGGACGGACGCCGAACCTGCAATTTGCGGGTCACTTGCACATTATTCAGCATGTAGAAGCGATTGAAGTTCGGCAGATTTTTCTTGGCTCCGATAATCCACGGCACGCCGTAAATGTTTACGAAATTAAGGCTGGGACTGAGTGCCAACAAATTAACCTCATCCGGCAGCGTGTAGGGTTGCAACGTATTGCCGGACAGCCCCACCGTGTTGGGATCCACATCAGTCTCAAAGGTAAAGTCGGTGATATAGACGTCGCGGTAGCTGCCGTTGAGGACGACGCGAAAGACGGGGCGAAAAACTGAGGGATAAAAATTCGTGGTGGAGGCGTCGTAGATATTCGCCGCGAGCTGGAGCAGCCGGTTGACGGTGGGCGTGTAAACAAAATGGCCGTTCACATACACCGGAATATTCGTGAGCGAAAACGCCTTGGTCGTGGAAGCGCCAAAGGTGTTGGTGTAGAAGTTAAAATTCTGCGCCAGCCAGCGCGCGCTGGAGAGGCGAATCAATCGGTCGGCGGCGTTGGTGAAAAAGCCCAGCGGCGTCCAATCAATCAGGTTCGTGGCGCCCACGGTGCCGGTGAAGGCATTGGTGGCCACGAGATTGTCGTAGTTCAGATTCATCCGCGAATCGTCCGAAGTTGAATCCGTGCCGAGCTGATCGAGCAACCGATAAAACGTGTAGCGGTCGTAGCTGGCGTTGCCGGTGCCGGCAGCCTGCAAACGGTTGGTGAAATTGGCGGTGACTTTGGTGGGATCAAACAATTCGGAAGGCAGCGAATAAAAATTAGCCGGATTATTTGCGCCCACCCAAGGAAGCGCGGGACTATCTTTCTGCAACGCCTCGTTGATGTTCGTGGTGGTGATCTGCAGCGGGCCATCGCTGTAAATATCAATGTTGTCCTGCTGCAAAATGGTGTTGGCAAAACCGCCCATCACAAAATTGGCGGAGGCCAGGTTGGCGTAATTAAAACCGTAGCGGTAGGAGAGCAACGCGCGCGCGTCGTCGAAGGCCACGCCGCGATTGAAGTTGTAGCCGTTCGCTTCGTTGTATTGGTAATAGCCCGCGCCAAAGAGATTATCCGCACTCCAGATGTTGGTGTTCAAGTCCGCCAAGAACGCCGCCAGATTTAATTCCCACGAGCCGACGCCTTGATTGCGAAAATACCCGTCGTTCACCCCGCCGAACACGGATGGATTCACGGTCTTGGTGACGGCTTGATTATGAATGGCATTCAAATCGAGCGAGTTGCCGATGGGCTGGGCGAGGAATGCGTAGCGCGCTACGAAATGATTATTGGGGCCGTGCGGCGCATCCGGATGTTCCAACAGGCCGACCCATTCCGGATCGCCGACTTTGAAGGCGAAGTTCGTCGGCTGATTGAACGCGTCAAAGTCCGCCGTGAACCCATTCGTCTCGAACCGGCCATTGCGATTGAGGTCGAGGTAGAAACGGAATTCGTTGGAGCCCGTGGCTGGATTATAGATGGCCACCGGCACGCGCGGGAGAAACAGGAGGTTGGCGACGTTCTGTTCAAAATCAGCAGCGTTCAAGGGCGCGCCATCCACGTTGCGGAAATCGAAATTCACATTCGTCGGGTTTTGACTGCCGATGAAATAGCCTGCTGAATTCTGGTAATTCGTGGAGACCATCAAATGAAAATCATAGATCGCGGCGTTCGTCGTCAAAATGTTCGCCACGATTTGGGCTTGGGCCGCGGCCAGCGCGGAATCCGCCGCGAGCCGGGCGACGGTGGTGTCGGTGTTGGTGCCAACGGAATTGCGTTCGCGCCGGGAAATCGCCAGAAACGCAATGGCCATGACGAGCGTCACGGACAACATGATGAGCGTGATGACGAGGGCGACACCCGATTTACGATTTACGATTGGCGATTGGCGATTGGCCGCAAGGGCCTCACACCGCCGAGCCCGATCGCCCATCGCCGATTTTTTCCAAATCGTAAATCGTGAATCGCAAATCGTAAATGAGTGAGGAAGTTTCATTGATAAGCCGTGGGGTCAACGTTGGGAATCGGCACGAGCTGACGGAATACATGGACGCGGCCCGACTGTTGCGCGAGGTAGTTGGATTGCGCAACGCTCTGGAAGGGCAACGATTCGGCGCGGGCGAGCGGGCGATCTTCCAACACGCCGAGTTGCAATTCCACGGCGGCAGGCACCATGTTGCTGAACATGTAGAACTGCGATTCGCCGTAGGACGGATAGGGCGAGACGAGCGTGAAATTCGCCGCGTTCGTGTAATTGTAATTCATCCACATGCCGTTGGTATCGTGGGCGCGCACGACTAGGTGCACCACTCCATCCATGACGTGGCTCATGTTCGTCCACTGGGCATTGGCGACGGCATTGGCAAATTCATCAAATAAAACGCGCGGCGACGTGGTGGTGTTCGTCTCGCGGTAAAAACGGTAAAGCGGGTAGAGCGGACTAGTGGAAGTGGTGTCCACGATGTAGCCGACGCCGATCCACTTTTGATTCTGGCGGCCGAGCGAGAAGAAATAGTTCAACAGATTCGTGCGCTGCACCGTGGCTCCGGGCAAACTTTGGCGCAGCGGCGTGTAAGCAGAATTATTATTGGCGATGACGGAAAAATTCACCGCGCCAAAAGAGTTGCTCACCCCGCCCGAGGGCGTGATGCCCCGCAGATCAGTAGTGATAAGCTGCATGGCGGCGCGGCTGCCTTCGAGCACGTCGGTCTGGGTGAGGCTGGCGCGAAACGCGGTTTGCGTGGCGTTGAACACATTCATCAACGCCAGAATGATGAGCGAGAGCAGCGAGACGACTAATAATACTTCCACCAACGAAAAAGCATGCAAACTCCGTCTTTTTGTGGTCGGTCTCGCAATTATCGTGAAAATCTCCGGTTGAACGGTGTCGGCTTCTGTTAAAATGGTGCCGGTTTGAGTTTTTATGGTGCCTATTAAGCTAAAAATAGTTCCGGCTTCGCTCCTAATAGTGCCGACTTCACTTCCGATGGTGCCGATTACAGTTCCAACTTTTGGGGCTAAGGTGTCTATGTTTGTTTTTTCACTGGCGACGTTAGCGGCTTCGCGGCTAACCGTGACGGTTCCCGGCCTAACCGCAGCGGTTAACCCGGCGTCAGCCACACTTGGCGGCGCAGCCACAGAAACTAATTGGGCGGGGGTGGTTTTCATGGCACGGGCGGCGCGTTGGTGAAGGACTGCGGCTGGTAGAAATACAAATCCAGACCATTGGTGAAGACTTGCGCGGTTTGCCCGGCCACATTCACGCGAAAAGTTTGGCGACCTTTGCCCGTGTTGCCGTTGGGTAGCAGCGGCCAGAAGAACGTCATGCGCAGTTCCCGCATATTGAAGCCGAGATTGCGGGTGTAAACTTGATTGACGGAATTGGAATCCACCGCCATCGGGGCATTGACGCAGAGGACGCGGTAACTGAAGGCGTCATCGCGCATGATGTCGTTGTTCTGCGGAGGTTTTTCGGCCGCGATGCCGCTCAAGGCGCGGACGTAGGCGACGATGTGATTGCTCACGCCGCCGCGATAGACATTGGGAATCGGTTCACCCCCGAAGCCGCGCGTGAATTCCGGCGTCGAGAGCAGGCCGATGATGTTCAGGCCGTTCGTCAGATAGCTGGGCGCACTGTTGGTGAAGCCGTAAATATTTTGCCCGACGAACAAACCGTTTGTATCAAACACCGCCGCCGAATTGGTGATGGCAAAAACGTAGTTCGTCAAATCATCCATGCCGCGCGCGCCACTGCGGATGGCTTCGAGCAACACGCTGGCGTCCTGACCGATGATCGTATCTTCACGATTATCGCGCTGCGTATTCATGCCGATGGGCAGCACGCCAATGATTGCCACCAGCGCGACGCCGATGATGGCGAGGCAGATGGCGATTTCCACCAGCGTGAAAGCCGCCGTCGTCCGCAAGGGTTTGGCCGGGGAAAATTTCATTTCATCTTGAATTGTTCCAGCGTGGCGCGGCCGGTGAGCGCGTCAATGTGGATGATGTTGTAGGCAATGTTAGTGCCGTTGCCGGGCGGGCGTTCGGTGATATCCGCTGGATTCACCACGGTGGGCACGGGAGTTTTTGTCACCGGATTAGCGCCGTAACCCACGGTGCCTTGGACGAGGGGAATGTATTCGTCGCGGACGGCCAGGTTCAAACCGTCGTAAGTCAATTGCCCGAGATGGTTGAAGGCGATATACGGCAGCGAGAGAGAGGCGGCATCTTCGGTCGGAAACGGAAAACTATTGGTGGCAAAATTATAGACCCAGTTGTTGTCAGGATGCGGATGGTCGATCTGCCATTGCGGGATTTTCAGCGGGAGCTGCGGGCTGCTCTGGGATAAAAACTTGAAGCCGCTGATGTAAGAACCTTCCGGCAAGGCTTGCCAGGAAGAGAGGTAATTCCATTGGTGCTGGCCGGGTTGATCGCCTAACCGACCGCGCGAAACAAAGGCATAACCCAACATCTGCTTGTCGCACAGATTGGTGAAAGCGGTGCGCTGGACATTGCTCAAACTGTTGAACCAAGTAGAACTGGCCAGATTGCCCCAAAAATTCGTCGGCAAAAACACCATGTAAACCGTGGTGCGCTGGCTCATGGCGAGTTGCCGGGCATGACCCACGTCATCCAATAACTGACGGGCGGCGCTGGCTTGTAGGTTGGACTTGCCCAAGTCCTTGAGCGCCGGCACGGAAATCGCCGCCAAGATGCCAAGGATCGAGATGACCACGAGCAACTCGATGAGCGTAAAACCAGATGGACGGCGAGCGATGTTCACAACGTCAGGCTTTCAGGATTATTGCCAACTGATGATGTTATCCTTGTTCACACCTTGATTGGCGCGCGTGTTGAGATCAATTTTCTTATCCGCACCGGCCGACCAAACCATGACTTTGCCTTGGTATTGGAAGTTATTCAAGGTGGTGTCCGGATTCACGAGGCCAACCAAGCCGGGATTGCTGTTGGCACCGGCAGCGTTCGCCACCGTGGACAGCGAGTAAAAAGCGTCCTTACACTTTTCGTCGTAATTCAAATCCAAGCTGATGATGTAGGGATTGCCCCACGGATCGCGATAGACGAGGTCAGGACCAACGCCAGGCAACGTCGCATCGCTGGTCATTTTCGCGTTGAGCAGAACGTTTTGGCGCGGGTTTTTCTGATGACCATTATTCGCCGTGGCCGCACCGCTGGGGTAGTTGGTGATGTCCATCAAAATAGCGATGATTTCGGAATTATTGGTGAAATAATTCGCGTTGAGGGTGGTCGCTTGATTTTGAAAAACGGAACCGCCATAAGTGTAATCGCCAGCGCTGCCCCAAGTGGTCTGCAATTCTTTGGAAACCGGCAGACGGCTATAGGCCGAATCATAAGCGACGATGGCCGTAGCGATGGCTTGCACTTCGATGCGAGCGGTTCTTTCCTGCGCTTTAATTTTTACTCGGGACAACACCGGCAACAACATCGCCGCCAGCACGGCGATGATGGCGATGACCACGAGAAGTTCGACGAGGGTGAAGGCGGCGCGCGGACGGCGCGACCAATTCATTGAGGTTTTCATAGCTTTAGACAAGTAATTCCGTCTGTCAGGATGCTTCAAAAGTGCTTGGGTGAGCAATGGTTTTATGGTCGTCCGGCGACGCACCACGCGACGCACGGTGATGACGGGTTGCCAAATGGTTTCATGCCATTCGATCGCCAGCGAGCGCTTCCAAAGTTGTTTCAAGGCGGCGCGCATAGCCGTTCAACGGGTGCTCCAGTTATTGATGCGGTAAGTTTTGCCGCCGATCACTAAATCCACCCAAAGGTCAAAGGAGTTCGGGGAATTTGTGGGGTTCGTGGAGTTGTAACGGAAAGGGTTCAGTCCAGAAGCGTTCAAAGGTTGGGGCGTATAGTTATCGTCCGGGCCACCCACCGAGGTTAGAATGACGGTCGTCCGCTTCAAATTATTGGTAACCGCATCATTGGTTTTTATCTTAAGACCAGTTAAAAAATTGACGGCATCCACCTTGTCTTCTGCGCTGCCTTTGGTGCAATTGATAATACCAGCCACGCCATAAGCCGCAGAATAATCGGCCGCACTGATCGTCGAGGCTCCATCCAAAGTGGTGTAATTTCCGGACGCATCCCGCGTGACGCCGCTCAACTCGTAGTAAAGCGGCGGGTAATTCAGCGGGTCGTAGCCAGCCCCTGAAATATTCCGGTTGCTCGGTGGATAAGCGCCATACTTAGCCTTGAAATTCTCAATCGCGGCCTCAAGCTGCTTCAGTTCGGCGAGCGCGGCTTTACGATATTGAACTTGTTTCACCTTGCTCAGGGCCGGAATGGTGATTGCCGCCAGCACGCCGATGATGGAGATGACCACGAGCAATTCAATCAACGTGAAGCCGTGGCGTATTTGAGATTTAAGGGTGGTTTTCATTGAATTATCTTTCGCGAAGTTCTTGTTCCATGCGTTCGCTCAACCATTGTTTCACCATGCTTTGGTAATTGAGGTAACGTTGGCGGGCTAGGCGTTTGATGCGCGCTAACATCCGGGGATCAAAGCGCAAGGTGACAGTCACGGATTCGGAAACTTCGGCATTGGCCGAAACTGCCGCCTCCATCAACCGCAGATCGGGCCGGTTCTCGGTCCAAAAAGTCGCTTCCGCCTCCTCACTATCAAAAAGGGGCACGTCTTCCCAATTGGCAAACGTTTGCATAATAAATTCAATTCACTACGCAAGGGTCTGATCCATTTTTTTCTGGTAGAAAAACCGCTCCTCTGGCTCAAACGGACGCGCCAACAACACCCGGATCAATTTCCCGTTGGTGCGATAGACGCTATAAACTCCCACTCCGCTAGCCGACATGCCTAAGTTGAAAAACCGTGCTTGCACCCCAAACCGGGGCGAATCCGGCATCAGCCGAACCGCAAACGGATCTTCAAACGATTCTTCCACTTCCCGCTGGATCAAAGAACCAAGCTCAAAAGGCGGATTATTCCAATCGAACTCCATATCGGATCAGTTGTAAATAGTTCGCCCATGCAATGTGAATACAATGTATTTACTCATGGGCGTCGTTTTTGTCAAGTTTGGGGCTGGAAAATGTTTTAACCGAGGTTTTAGTCCGATTATTCTTTGCCGCCTTTGGGGCCATCATCCGTCATACCACCGATCATGGCAATGAGGGGGAGGAACATCGCGATTACGATGCTGCCGACGATGACGGCGAGAAACACAATCATGATGGGTTCCAGCAGCGAGGTCATGGCCGAGACGGCGTTATCCACTTCTTCGTCGTAGTTATCCGCGATTTTCAACAACATTTCTGGCAAAGCACCGGTTTGTTCGCCGACATCCACCATGCTGACAACCATCGGGGGAAAGACGCGGGAACTTTCTAGCGGGGCGGTAATGGTTTCACCTTCCTTGACGCTTTCGTGAATTTTCACCACGGCGTTGGAGATAACCATGTTACCGGCCGTTTCCTTGACGATGGTGAGCGCTTGCAAAATCGGCACGCCGCTGGTGACCAAGGTGCCTAAGGTGCGGCAAAAACGTGAAATCGCCACTTTGCTGACGACCTGACCCATCGGCGGACAAATCAAAACGAATTTATCCCACGCCAACCGACCGAATTTGGTCTTGAGGAAGAGGGTGAATAAAATATAAGCCACCACCATACCGCCCAGCACCGCCAAAATGTTTCCCTTAATGATCTCGCTGGAGCGCAAAACGAAAACCGTGAAACCGGGCAACGTGATGCCCATGCCCGCAAAAACGTCCTTGAATTTCGGCACCACGAACGTCATCAACAAAATCATGATGCCCACGGCCACGACCAACACGGCGACGGGATAGAACATCGCGGCTTTGACCTTACCTTTGATTTTCTGGGCTTTTTCGGAAAATTCCGCCAGACGTTTCAAGACGACTTCGAGCACACCGCCCAGTTCGCCAGCTTTGACCATGTTGACGAATAGCCGATTAAAAACTTTAGGATGTTGCGCCAGTGCTTCGGAAAAGGTGCTACCGCCTTCAATCGCCGTCGCCAATTCGCTCAAAATGCGTTTCAGCACGGGACTGCGCTCCTGTTTTTCCAAGACGCGCAAACCGCGCAAGAGCGGCAAACCGGCATCCACCAGCGTCGCCAACTGGCGCGTAAACGTGGTGAGAACTTTGGGTTTAACTTTGCCGCCGAAACCGGGGATCGCGAGATTAATGTTCATCCCGCCGCCTTTTTTACCCTTGGCTTTATTGGCGGGCTTACCTTTGGCGGCTTTTTTACCGGCGGATTTATCTTCCTTGTCGCCCTCGGTGATCTTGGTCGGGAACAGGCCCATTTCCTTCACGCGACCAATGGCCTCGTTCTGGCTGCCGACTTCGATGGAACCCTTGGTTTCGTTACCACGGGCATCGAGCGCTACATAGTTATACTTGGGCATGGCAGAAAATCAGGTGTATTTGACCACTTCTTCAATCGTCGTTTCGCCGTCGAAAATACTCCGCAAACCGTCTTCGCGCAAGGTGACCATCCCCAACTCCACGGCGCGCTGCCGCACGACGATGGTCGGCGCGCGTTCATTGATGAGGTTACGGATGGCATCGCTGACGACCAGCAATTCGTAAATCCCTTTGCGACCTTTGTAGCCGGTGTCATTGCACGTCGAACAGCCGCGCCCGTAATGAAAAACTTTGTCGCCCAAGTCATGCGGCGAGAGGCCGAGCATAGAAAGTTGTTGTTCCGTTGGTTCGAACGGCGTGCGGCAATTCTTGCAGCTCGTGCGCACGAGACGTTGACCCAACACCGCCATGAGCGTCGAGGAAATCAAAAACGGTTCCACGCCCATGTCCACCAGACGCGTGACGGCGCCGGGCGAATCATTCGTGTGCAGCGTGCTCAAGACCAAGTGACCTGTGAGTGACGCTTGAATGGAAATCTGCGCGGTTTCCAAATCGCGCATTTCACCGACCATGAT
>CAIWFB010000228.1 GCA_903911825.1 uncultured Verrucomicrobia subdivision 3 bacterium | reverse complement strand
GGTGTTTTTCCAGGGAAGGCGTATTTTAACTTGTCCGCCCAGCCCGCGTAATAAAAAAAGTGCGCGGCCACGAGCGGCAAATCCACATCGCGGCTTTCCTTGATGGTCTTGCCGCCGTCCATCGTTTCGAGCACCGCCAGTTCGCGCGCCTTTTCCTGGATGATGCGCGCGATGCGATACAGATACTTGCCGCGCTCACGTCCCGGCATCTTGCTCCAGACCTTGTCGTAAGCCTTGCGCGCCGCCTTCACCGCCGAATCCACATCCTGTGCATTCGCCGCCGCAATCGTCGTGAGCGTCTGTTCCGTGGCCGGATTGACGGATTCAAAATATTTCCCTGACGCCGGCGCAATGAACTTGCCATTGATGAATAACTCGTGCTGTGGCGCGATGACGTAATTCTTGGAATCCTCCGGCGCAGGCGCAAAGTCCCACTTGTTGCCGAAGTTCAGCCGGCGTTCCTTGAGCGGCACGACGGCGTGGGTTGTGGCGGCAACGGCACGCTTGGGAGAAAGTTTCACAGCTTTGGTTTTGGTTTTCATGACGCTATAAAATTATAATGTTATGACTTTATGATTTTTTGGACGCGATTAACGGCTTAAATTACAAGGGTTATACACAATTTAGACACACTTTATGCGCATAACGTGCGCATTTATGAATTTATTGGACATCATTTTTTTATAGAATATCGCGTGTATTTTCGTTGCCCCTTTTTCTCGATAATTCCCGAGCTAATCAAATTTTCAAGCGCTTTGAATAATTTGTGGCGCGGGATCTCTTGACCGATGCGTGAATGAATTTCCCCGATTCGAGACGCGTCATAAATCAGCAAATCCTGCCGGACGAGTTCTTGTAAACGGTGCGGTTCAATTCGCCTCAATGTGGTTGGGCCTTTGAAAGACATTGCCCGTAAAATCTCAGGGTCAACAAAGTATTCAGTCGCTTTCGTTCGGCCTTTCGTCTGGATAAGTTTCAAATCTATCAGTCGCCCAAGCCAGCGCCTGATGCTTTGCGGTTCGGTAAGATTTAGAATGCGAGAAAATTCCACCGCCGAAAAGCTGCCATGCTGCGCGACCAGTCCAAGGCTGATCAATTCCTTTTGCGTCAGTTCATATTGCTCAACGGCCTTGCTGATGAATTCGACAACTTCTGGGCGGACAATCCGCTTTTCGACCAACACTACCACACGATCATCTCCTTCGATGACAACCGGCACAGGTTTTCCGTTTTCCAACTGGGCTTGATACATCCGGTCATACCCGCTGCCTTCGCGTTCCATCAACCGCAAATCGTAAAAGACCCTGGCTAGATGTTCGTTTCGCTTTTGAGAGACGTGCAAAATATTGCGAGGCGTAACACCTAGTGGCAACAATCCCGGATTATGAACTTCCAGCCGGTCCGAAAATAGATTCAAGAAAATGTCTCCGCGTGTCGTGTAGGGGCGATGAACGAGCGCGTTGGCAATCATTTCACGAATCACCACCTCGTCATAATGAGGGATATTCTTGCGGAACAGCCCATCGCTTAATTCGTAACTTTCCTTCCAGTCAGGGATTTCTGACCAGACCGCTTCAATCAATTCCTTGGGATTCAAGCTGAAATCATCCCAAACAATCTTGTTCACCTTACGTTCAGACTCATCATACTTGATGAATTGAATGACGGGTGCGTGAAGCAATGCCGCCCGGTCTTCTCGGCGACCAATCCAAAGGATTCCAAGATTTGTAAAAAAGCCATCCTTCGTAAAAAAATAATAATCGAGAATCTCCTCATCGCTTTTTTCCCTAACGAAAGACGTAACCCGGTCTGACTGGCGAACCGCTTTCAAAAATGCGGCGCGCTTGGCCTCGTCAAAATTCGTGCTGCGAATTCGCCCTGCGGTCTGTAATTCCCATGTAAAGGCTTGTTTTTCTGACAGCAACCGCCCCAATTCATCCGGTGGTAGCGGTTTACTTTCATCTACCACACGCAGAAAATATCTTCCATCGGTTGTGCAAGCGATGCTTTGAGGATTTCGGGAAACGGTCAATTCAAGAAACTCCGCTCCGTTCGAGGCAGTAACCTTCTTCGGGGCGAGCCTCACATTTAGAGAGTGCTGGCTAACTTTTTTAACAACCTGCTCCAAAAGTGAATCTGGAATTTGTTGGTCTGGTGGCGGTAACTCATCGTCGTCTTCAATTCCAATCAACAATTTGCCACCCGCAGCGTTCGCAAATGCGATGCAATCTTTGGCCAGTTGCTGCCAATCCGCTTTCGTCGTGACGAAGCGCAGAGATTTTTTATCGCATGTCTGATTTTCAACCATGATGCGAGTTTTATTAAGGCAGCGAAAAATAATCCGCCCCCTGATAATTTCCCTCGACGTTTTTCACGATCTGCATGAGCACGTCGTTGACGAGCGTGCTCGCGCCGAAGCGAAACATCTGTGGGTTGAGCCAGTCGTCGCCGAGGGTTTCCTTGACCATCACGAGATAGGCGAGCGCCTGCTTGGACGTGCGGATGCCGCCGGCAGGCTTCATGCCGATCCGGATGCCGGTGGCGAAAAAATAATCGCGAATGGCCTCCAGCATCACGAGCGTGACGGGCATGGTGGCGGCGGGCGAAACTTTGCCGGTGCTGGTCTTGATGAAATCTCCGCCGGCTTGCATGGCGATTTCGCTGGCGAGGCGGACGTTGTCGTAAGTGACGAGCTCGCCGGTTTCTAGAATGACTTTCAAATGCGCCGCGCCACAGGCTTCTTTCGTGGCGGCGATTTCGTCGAACACTTTTGCGTGGTCGCCGGCGAGAAAGGCGCAGCGGTCAATGACCATGTCAATTTCATCCGCGCCATCGGCCACGGTGCGGCGCACTTCTTCGAGCTTGGTGCGCAACGGATATTGCCCGCTGGGAAAACCAGTCGCGACGGCGGCGATGTTCACGGGTGAATTGTCACCGAGAAATTTGCGCGCGTAGCGCACCATGTTCGGATAAACGCACACGGCGGCGCAGTTCGGCACATCGTATTTCGCCTCGATGGGCTGAAGCGCCTTGCGGCAGAGATAGGCAACTTTGCCGGGCGTGTCCTTGCCTTCGAGCGTGGTGAGGTCGCACATGCTGACGGTGAGTTTGAGGCCAGCCATTTTAGCCGCCGCCTTTATACTCCGCTTGCCAAATGACGCGGCGCGTTCCTCAACCATAACTTGATCGACGGTTGGAACTAAAACGCTACGATTTGAAAACGCGGACCGCTCCTTTGTTAACGCGGACACTTTCATAATTTGCCTGCGATTCTGCTGATTGAAGTGTGCCGCGTCAATGCGCTTTCCATCGCTACGACGACTCCTCTAACCCATATCGCCAAAGGAAAAAGTTTTACGATATCGGTTGTCAGAAACGCAAAATCTGTCGACCCGCTCCATTTTTGGGTTCGTAGCTTGGCCTGGAATTAAGGCGAAGTGATGCGGCTCGCGCGGCGGGACGCGGTAAATTTCGTGGCGACAGAGTTGGGTAGAGCCGATAGGCTGATCGCGAGGATTAAAACAACCTTGATAAATACCTCAAACAAAAGTTTCGGCATCGTGACTCGCGAAGCATTTTTATTTTCTCGTTTCCAAACATGATTGTTCAAGCTACCGACCGTTTTGAATTCGAGCGCCCGCTCTGGCAGTCGGGCGTCGCGCGTATCGCTGGGGTGGATGAGGCGGGTCGGGGACCGTTGGCAGGGCCGGTCGTGGCGGCTGCGGCTATCCTGCCGTCGCGCTGGGGAAACGTGGGGTTGCCGGCGGAACTCGCGGGGTTGAACGATTCCAAACAACTCACCGAAGCGCGGCGCGAAACGTATTTTGAATTCATCACCTCCTGTGGAGAGGTTGAATTCGGCATCGCCGAGGTGAGCGCGGCAGTAATCGACGAGATCAATATTTTGCAAGCGACGCATCGCGCGATGAATGAGGCGCTCGGCAAATTGAAACTCTTGCCGCCGCACGCGCTCGTGGATGGGCGACCGGTGAAGACGTTGTGCGTGCCGCAGACGGCCATCGTCAAAGGCGATGCGCGAAGTTACTCTATCGCCGCTGCGAGCGTGCTGGCCAAAGTGACGCGCGACCGCTTGCTGCTGGCGTATGACCGGCAGTTTCCTGAATACGGCTTCGCGCTTCATAAAGGTTACGGCACGGCGAGACATCTGGCGGCGATTGCGCAACACGGCGCCTGCACTATTCATCGAATGACGTTTGCGCCGCTGAAACCGAAGCTGTTTTAGCCTCCGACCCGTGTCCAGCTGTGGCTAACGATTCGTTTGCCGGATTGACTTTGCCGCCGCGCTTTTCTAGCTTCTTCCCGCAAAGACCCCGCCGCTTTGCCCCGGATTTTCGTCCGGGGATTTTTATTGTCGGCCGGTAGGGCGTTGCTGCTGCAACGCCGTTTTAATTAAAAAATTTATGGCAAACACAATTCTCGTTGGCGCTCAATGGGGCGACGAAGGCAAAGGCAAAATCATTGACGTGCTCACGGAAACGGCGGAAGTCGTCGTGCGCTACGCGGGCGGCAACAACGCCGGCCACACCGTCATCGTCAATGGCAAGAAAACCGTCCTGCACCTCATCCCGTCCGGCATTCTGCGCAAAAATAAATTGTGCGTTATCGGCAACGGCGTGGTGCTTGATCCCATCGGCCTCGTCAGCGAGATGGAAGGCCTCAAGAAAAATGGCGTCGACGTCACGCCCAAGAATTTTGTGTTGAGCGAAACCGCCCACGTCGTGTTTCCGTATCACCGCGAACTGGACGGCCAGCGCGAAGTGCTCAAAGGTAAAAATAAAATTGGCACCACCAAGCGCGGCATCGGTCCCGCTTACGGCGACAAAGCCGCTCGCGTCGGTCTACGCGTGAGCGACTTGATTGATTCCGCCAAGCTCAAGGTGAAGCTCGAGGCGCGCATCAAAGAAAATAATCTCGTGCTGAAATCGCTCGGGGCCAAACCGCTGTCGTTCAAGGCCGTTTTTGCGGAATACGACAAAGCTGGTCAATATCTCAAACCTTTCGTGCAAAACACCGTCGTGTTGTTGCACGAACAGATTCGCCACGGCGCAGATATGTTATTTGAAGGCGCGCAGGGCACGTTCCTCGACATCGATCACGGCACCTATCCGTTCGTGACGTCTTCCAACACCACCTCCGGCGGCGCTTGCACCGGTTCCGGCGTGCCGCCGAATCGCATGGACCGCGTTGTGGGCGTGATGAAAGCGTATACCACGCGCGTCGGCGAAGGCCCGTTGCCGACGGAGAATCAGGAGATTTCCGATCTGCTCCACGGCATGGGCCGCGAATTTGGTGCCACCACGGGCCGCGCCCGCCGCTGCGGTTGGTTTGATTCCGTCGCCACCCGTCACGCGACGATGGTGAATGGCATTGATGAGATCGCCGTCACCAATCTCGACGGTCTTGACACGGTGGAAAACATCAAAGTCTGCGTCGCCTATCGCCACGGCAAAACGCAATACGATTACATGCCGAATGACGCGGAAATCCTCGCGCAATGCGTGCCGATCTACGTCGAGTTTGAAGGCTGGCTCACGCCGACCGACAGGTGCAAGACCTTCAAGCAACTGCCCAAGAAGGCGCGCGAATACGTTTTGGCCATCGCGGAATTGAGCAACGCCAAGTTATTCATCGCGTCCGTCGGCCCCGGTCGCGAACAGACCATTTTTGTTTAGTCCGCCTGCAGATAGCGCAGATTTCCGCAGATTATTTTAGTCTCTGCAATCTGCGTTCATCCGCGTAATCTGCGGGGAAACAAATGAGCACTCCCGCCTCCAATTTAAGTGCCGAAGCCGCCGCGAATCTCCCGCGCCACGTCGCGGTGATCATGGATGGCAATGGCCGCTGGGCCAAGTCGCGTCACTTGCCGCGCATTGAGGGCCATCGTCGCGGCGCGGATTCCGCGCGCGAAATCATCCGCACGGCGGGCGAAGTCGGCATCAAATATCTGACGCTCTACGCCTTTTCTGCGGAGAACTGGAACCGTCCTAAAGACGAAGTGGATGCGTTGATGAAATATCTCGTTCACTACCTCAAGACCGAGACGAAAGACCTGAACAAAAATAACGTCCGGCTCGAAGTCATCGGTCAGATTCATCGCCTGCCGGATAACGTGCAGGAACATCTGCAGAAATCCATCGCCACCCTTTCCAAGAATAACGGCCTGACGCTCATCATGGCTTTGAGTTACGGCAGCCGCCTTGAAATCGTGGATGCGGTGCGTCAGATTTCCGAAAAAGTGAAAGCGGGCAAAATGGAGCCCGGCGACATCACCGAGAAAGTTATCTCCGACCATCTCTGGACGCGCAACGTGCCCGATCCCGATCTGCTCATCCGCACCAGCGGCGAAATGCGCGTGAGCAATTTTCTCCTCTGGCAGATTTCCTACGCCGAACTCGTCATCACGCCCACGTTCTGGCCGGATTTTAAGCGCGCCCAATTCTTTGACGCGCTGGAAGAATACGCCAAACGCCATCGCCGCTTCGGCGGGGTTTGATCCATAATGAAAGCGGGAAAACACGAAGGAAATTCGTTCCTCTTTTCCTGGTTTCCTTATTCAATTTATTCCCTGGCCGGTTCGTGCCGCCGATAGCGCTCCAATAACTCCTGATTGCGTGCGAGCAACTGGGTCTCCCCATTTTTAGTCGCCAGTTCGCAAGCGCGTTGCGCGGTGGCGATGGCCTCGTCGAATCGGCCCGTCTCTGCGTAAGCCGCCGCCAGCGTGCCCAGATAAATAGTTTCCGCATAGTGCGTTCGTTGGCAGGCAGCTTCGGCCAAAGTTACCGCCCGCGCACCGTTCCTTTTGGCGGCATCCGCGTTCGTGGCCAATGACCACGCCAGATTATTATCAGCTCCCGGCGCGCGCGGAACGAGGTTTGCATTGATCCAGTAGGTTCCCCCCACAAAAAGTAATAATGCGCTTATCATCAGCCAAAGTCGGCCCGTCCGACTGCCAGCCTGAATCGGCTGGGGCGATTGTTCTGACACGACGCTGGAATTAACCACCAAGTTGGCGGGTTGAATCAGACGTTTGCCCCAGGCGATGCCGGGAAGTTCAATGAGTTCATACAGTAAAATACTGAAGAGGATGATGGGTAGCCAAGTTGCCAAATTCAATAGCCAGGCCACCGGCACCGATCGGTCTTCCGCTGGCACCGCCCAATTGATGGCGTAGGCATAAATTTGGAGCAGGGGTTGGTGAATCAAGTAAAGGCTGTAACTCCACAAACCAATTTTCTTGAGCAGCGTCAACGCGGCTTTGGGAGTGGAGAATTTTTGCTCCGGTTCTGCCAAAAACTGGCGGATCGTCACGGCCGTCGCAACGGCGAATAATAAAAATCGAAAGCTATCCAGCGGCTTCACAAAATAGCTGAGGCTCGCCAACCCGACCCACCAGAGCGGCGACGTTTTGGCGAGCGGCAACGGCTGATTTTTCAAATGGGCATCGGCGAGCCACGCGCCGAGCGACCAACTGAAACAGTAACCCAAAGGTGAAATTGCCAATTTCCAAGCGCAGGCTTTGAGCAGCGTGTCCGTCGTTTGCAGGGTGTCCGCTAGCCCCCAAGTGCCGCGGATCAAGATTTCCATGCCCGCAAGCAAACCCAGCGCTCGCCGCCAACCGAGTTTAGCCACCAGCCAGAGCAGGGCCGGATAAAGCAGATAGAGTTGGGCTTCGATGGCGATGCTCCAAAACGAACCATTGATGCCGCCGATCGTCGCGTTCTGAAAATTATGCACCAAAAAGAGGTGGCTGAGCAGTTGCGTCCACAGGAGCGAGCTGGAGCCGTCCAAGCGAAAATATTGGCCATACAGCACCGTGAAAAATAGCAGCGCGACGAGGTAGGCCGGGTAAATGCGAAAAATCCGGCGGCAGATAAAGCTGCCCCACTGTTTCCCCTGCGACTGAAAACTCAAGTGGATGCAAAATCCACTGACCACAAAAAAGATGGGCACCCCGATGTTCCCAATGCTTAGCGGTAGAAAATACCCGAAGGATTCGGCGGCGGAAAAATCGCGGAACCAACCCCGCCACGGCAGCACGTCGTAGCCGAAGACCAGGCCGAGGGTATGAAACAGTAAGACCGCCAGAATGGCCACGCCCCGGAGGTGATCCAAAAATCCAACGTGTTTGGCCGGGCTTTTCATCGTCATTCCCTAGCCGGTTCGTGCCGCCGATAGCGCTCCAACAATTCCTGATTGCGTGTGAGCAATTTAGTTTCCCCATTTTTCTGCGCCAGTTCGCAAGCGCGTTGCGCGGTGGCGATGGCCTCGTCAAACCGGCCCGCCTCGGCTTGCGCCGCCCCGAGTGTCCCCAGATAGATGGTCTTCTGAAATTGCGTCAGCTCGCAAGCGTGTTGGGCCAGTTGCGTCGCCCGTTGGCCATTGCGGATTTCCGGGCGCAGATCAGTCGCCAAAGCCCACGCCAAATTGTTGAGCGCTTCGGTGGCGGCCGGATTCAGCTGCACGGCGGTTTCGAGCTGCCCGCGCGCTTCGTCCGCCCGGCCTTGCGCGGTCAACCATCCGGCGTAGGCCTGATGGTTTTGGTATTGCTCTGGTTCTGCGGCCAGCAATGCCTGATATTCGGCTTCTGCCGCCGCCAGTTCGCCGGTCAGGGTGAGCAGGTTGGCCAGATTGCGCCGGTTCTGAAAATCGCCCGGCTCCATCGCCTTCGCGGCGCGGTAACAGACGATGGCTTGATTGGTTTCGCCCGCGTGCTCGTAGCCAAGCCCCAACGTGAATTGCGCCGAAGCGTTGTCCGGCGTCACCGCGAGGTTGTGGGTGAACAACGTGATCGTGTCGCGCCAAAATGAAATCTGTCTCGCGGATAACCCCAGCAGCGCCGCTAAAACGCAACCGCTCGCCGCCGTCAGAATTATTTTTCCGCCGCGCCGGTTCGCGAAAAATTCTGCCGCCGTCCACACCAGCGCCACCACTGGTCCGATGAGCGGTAGATACGTGTAACGATCCGCCATCGCTTGCTCGCCCACTTGCACCAAGCCGATGATCGGCAAGGCCGTGCCCAGATACCAGCCCCAGCCCATCGCCAGCCACGGGCGACGTCGCAGTTGCGTCAGGCAGCCCAGCGAAATCGCCAGCAGCAGCGCTGCTTTTACCACCGTGGTCAGCCCGTCAAAGTTTTTCGGATACGGATAGATCACCGCCAGCTTCAACGGCCAAAACAATTGCCCCAGATACGCCACGTAGCCCGCGATCGCGTTGTGCAGACGCGGAGCTAGCCCCAGTTTTTCCCACGGCGTCATCGCTGCGTAGTCGTGTTGGATCCAATACGTCGCCCCGCAAAATAAAATCATCAGCGCGAAGAACGGAATTTTCTCGCTCACCAGCGGCTTCCAAATCGCCAATCGTAAATCGCCAATCTTCAATCGTTTTAGCGGCCAGACATCCAGCAGTAATAAGACGAACGGCAGTGTGACCGCCATCGGCTTGCTCAACACCGCCAGCGCGAAGAAAACCAAGGCGAGCCAGTAAGCCGCCTCTGGGGGAGAGGGCTGGGGTGAGGTGGTCTTAGGTTCAGCTTTTTTTCCCTCCCACCTCTCGCCTCCGACATCGCCCCGGGCCTTCGCCCACCGCCCCCACGCCAGCAACGTCAGCAGCCAGAAAAACGCGCAGAGCACATCCTTCCGTTCCACCATCCACGCCACCGATTCTACGCGGAGCGGATGCCACGCAAAAATCGCCGCCCCCACCGCACTGCGCCAGGTAGCTCCCGTCAATTGGCGTAGCACCAGAAAGAGCAGGGCAGCGTTCGCGGCGTGGAGTAGCGCATTCGCCAGGTGTTGCGGGCCGGGAGTCGCGCCAAAAAAGTGCGCCACCGTGAGGAACGAAAGATTCGTCACCGGGTGCCAATTCGCGATCACCACGCTCGTCAGCGCCCATTTCACGCTCGCCCACGTTAGCCCCGCTTGCACCGCCGGACACTCCGTCAACACCAGCGGATCATCAAAATAAATCAGGTCGAACCCGCCCGTCGGCCAGTAAAGCCCAAGCGTGATTCCCACCAGCAGCAAAACGATGACCCAATCGCGACGCATTTATTCCCTGTAAGAATGAGGAATGCCGAACTCCGAAGTCAACCGGCTTTGCGTTTCATCGCCCAAGCAGGTCCCGCCCTCAACTTTCAGCCTTTCAGCTTTTCAGTTTTCAGTTTTCCCCCCGCCCATCTGTGTTGATCTGCGTCCATCTGTGGCTAAAACCTCAGTTCAGTATTTCATCATTTCAGCTTGTCAGCTTGTCAGCTTTTTTCTCCGTGTTTCTCCGTGTCTCTGTGGCAAAATATTGTCCGCTTGGAAAAACTGTTCACCATCATCCACGAAGACGCCGACCTCCTCGTCGTTCACAAACCCGCCGACCTCGTCTGCCACCCCACCAAAGGCGACGAATATTCCAGCCTCATCAGCCGCGCCCGCATCCATCTGCAACGGACCTCAACTCTCAACCCTCAACCCTCAACCAACGTCCCCCACCTGATCCACCGCCTCGACCGCGAAACCTCCGGCCTCGTCCTCCTCGCCAAAAATGCCGTCGCCGCCCGCGAACTCGCCCAAGTCTGGGAAACCCGCCTCGTGCAAAAAGAATACCTCGCCCTCGTCCACGGCCACGTCGCGGCGGAGCAGGGGATCATCGACGCCCCGTTGGGTAAAGACGAAGCCAGCATCGTGGCCATCAAAGACTGCGTCCGCCCCGACGGCGCCCCCGCCCAAACCGAGTTCTTCGTGCAGCAACGATTCACGCGTCCAAACTCGTCTAGCAGCGGCCACGACTTCTCTCTCTCCGAAAGTAGCGCAGGCGTCTCGCCTGCCGCGGTTGGGGGCAGCCGAGACGGCTGCCCTACGTTGGCTTCTTCTTTTCAGAATCCAGCTCCGTCGCCCACTTCGCTCCCTTCGCGCGACCATTCCCCGCTCTCAACTCTCAACTCTCAACCATATACCCTCTTACGTTTGCTCCCCCGCACCGGCCGCAAACACCAGATCCGCATCCACCTCGCCCATCTTGGCCATCCCATCGTCGGCGATAAAATTTACGGTGGCGACCCCGACCTCTATCTCGCCCTCGTCGAAAGCCGCCTGACCGACGAACAACGCACCCGCCTTCTCCTCCCCAACCACGCCCTCCACGCCGTCCGCCTCCAATTCACCTGGCGCGACCGCCCCTACGATTTCACCACCCCACCCGAACCCGCCTTCACCGAATTCATTCAATAATCCTTGTAGCCGCCGACGTAAGCTCGGCTCAAATCAATTCCCCAAACCATTCACCCACCCGCACGCCCTCAAACCTCAATCAGAGCGAACTCACGTTCGCTGCTACAAATAAAACTGGTAGCAGCCGACGTAAGCTCGGCTCTAACTAAACCCGCCCCCCCGTGTCCATCCGTGTGAATCCGTGGTTAAAACCTTCTTCCCCAACTAAAAACCAACCACCAAAAACTTAAAACTCCCCCCAAGTAATCCCCTTCATGCAAAAACTTGCAAAAACATAAAAAATATTATTTTCACCCCTTGAAATATTTCACCGTTCAGCTAATCTTTGCCTTGCGCCTTCGCGCGGATTCAAAAATTTCCTTGGTTTAAGTAAACCAAGCATCCCTTTTCGGGCTTGCCCGAAAAAAAGGGAGCCGAACCGTGCAAGGGTTCGGCTCTTGATAGCTAGCGGGCCTATTATTTAGGCGTTGCGGTTACCACAATCGGCGGAGTGGTTTCACCCTTACGGGTTAGACCGCTTCGCCGCTGATTTTTCGGCACATACCCCATTGCGGCATACAGACCGCTGGTCTCACCCTCTTCGGGATCACCCTTGACCGAGTTCACCACCAGTTGCGCCAACTCCCAGTTGGCCGCATCCGTAGTGTGGCGCAGTGCCAGATGTTCCTTCGCCAGATTTTGCGACGTCTGCAACTGCACGCGCGCCGTCTGCGAGGCCAACACCTTCTGCTTGAACTGCTCCAGCGTCATCCCGGCGAACGACTTCGTGGCACGAAGCGCTTCCCAGGCATCCATCACCGTCTGCAGTTTTTTTGCTACTTTTTTAGGATTTTGCTTTGGCATTCCTATTCACCACCTTTCTTTGGTTCATCCCCAGCTTTAACTGGAGAAAGCACTTGCCACTACCATTAAACCAAAGTCCGGCGATGTAATCTTGCCTAGACCCTAAAAAAGTCCCGTCACCACCACTAATGGTGGTAACTTGGTCATTTTCCCACCACCTCTTGTGTCCTTCAAGAGAAATTTTCAAAAAAGTGACGAAAGGAATAATCCTCAATTAAATCAGCCCTAAGCTGCGGGTTGGCGACGCTAAATTGCCCTCGCTTCACCACCAAAACTGCCTCTAAACACCACAAGCGATCCTCATTTTCCACCCGTTGCGCCCGTTGGCTAAGCCGTTGCGCGCCCGCCAACCGTCGTTACCTGCCCGCCATCGGTCGTTGTGCCCGCGCCACCACCCGTTGCACGCGGGCCACCACCCGTTGTGCCCCCGCAACGACTCGTTGCGGGCCTGCCCCCAGTCGTTGCGCGCGGTGGACGACTCGTTATCCCCCCGCAACAACCCGTTGTGTGCCCGCAATCACTTGTTGCGCGCCCGCCACCAGTCATCCACCGCCCCCACCAGCTCCAACATATAAACAAACCTCCCGCCCGAATCGAACCACCCAGGCACCAAGCCACCAAGCAGGGCAGGCACTACAGACCGCGAAATCCCAAGCTTTCAGCCTTTCAGGTTTCAGCTTGTTAGCTTGTTAGCTTGTTAGCTTGTTAGCTTGTTAGTTTGTCAGCTTTTCAGCTTTTCAGCTTTTCAGCTTTTTTTCTTGTCAGCTTTTTTTTCTTGTCCGAAAGGTGTTCAAAAAAAGTTTAAAAAATTGTTGACCCTTTGACCCTCCTCTGCGAAATTGCCCATGCATACGGTTAAGAAACAACACAAAAACACTACAAACAAATGAAAAAAACACTACTGATTGCTGCAGCCGCGCTCGCTGCATCCGTCATTTCTTCCCAAGCGCAAGTTTACTCACAGAACATTGTGGGTTATATCAACTCTGCTGTTCCTGCAAACTACACTCTCCAAGCGGTTCAGTTGAACCTCTCTGGTGGTAATTCTTTGACCAACGTCATTCAGAACCCCGGCGGTATCTATGACGGTTCTGGCGTGTTCCTCTGGAACGGCACTGGCTATACCCAATACACGATTGACTCTGGTTTCCCGAGCGGTGTGGGTGACGCGGCTGACGCAGCTGGTGTTCCTGCTCCTACTTTGGCTCCTGGAACGGCCTTCTTGTTCAACAATCAAGGTGTGTCTAACAACATCACCTATGTCGGCACAGTTCCTGTGGACAGCTTGCCCGGCACCACGACCAACACCGTTCCTGGAAACAAGGTTCTCACGTTGGTTGCTTCTGTTCTCCCTGTTGGTGGTGGTATTTCCACCTCTTTGGGCTTCACTAACGCTGCGGGCTCTTTGGACGGTAACTATGTTTTCGTTCCTAAGTTTGCTGGTGGAGTTCAAACTGGTTTCAATCAATACACGTTTGACTCTGGTTTCGCTTCTGGCTTCGGTGACGCTGCTGATGCGGCTCAAGTTCCGGAACCCCAAATCCCTGTCGGTGGTGGTTTCTTCTATGGTAACCAAGATGGTATCACCCGCACTTGGATCCAGTCTCTGTAATCCCTAATAACCTGATTAAATAATCAATAACCAAAACAAATGAAAAAAACAATCGCACTGTTGGCAGTCACAGCCGCTGTAACGCTTTCTGTAAGCGCTCAGGGCTTGGTCAACTTCAACAACTCCTCCGCTGCTGGCACCAAAATCTCGACGAACACCGTCGTTGGTGGTGCTGCCACTGGTTTAGCTGTCATCAATACCGGAAGCGCAAGCTTCTATTACGCACTGTTTGACTCCGCTTCTGCTACGAATGTTGGCGGTTCTGCAACTGCTATCACTGGTAACACTGGTTCTACCTATGCATTTGGTGATGCTTCGTGGACGCTTCAGGGCTACGCCACCAACGGCACGACTCGCGCTGGACAAGTGTTCGGTTCTGCTGCCTTGACGTTGAATAATATCAGTGGTGCTGCAACTGGTCGCTTCGTTGTGATTGGTTGGTCGGCTAACATCGGATCTACCATCGCTGAACTCATGACTTGGTATAATGGTGGTAGCCCGCAGACGGCTGGTTTCATTGGCCAATCGGCTGTGACTGGTTTGTTGACTGCTGGTGACGGCGCTGGTGTTTCCACACCTTCACTGTTCGGCACCACGAGCCCTTTCAGCCCTGGTTTCACCCTCGGTTTGGTGGCTCCTGTGGCTGCGGTTCCGGAACCCGGCACGATGGCTCTCGCCGCTCTCGGTGGTGCCTCGCTCTTGCTGTTCCGCCGCAAGAACAAATAAGCTAACTTAGTTTCACTAACCCCGCTGGCTCCGCCAGCGGGGTTTTTATTTTTATCGGTAGCAGCCGACGTGAGTCGGCTCTAACAAAATATAGACCACCACCCACCCGAGCACCCGCCACCTTCAAATAGAGCGGATTCACATCCGCTGCCACAAAAATGAAGTAGCAGCCGACGTAAGCTCGGCTCAAACTAAATAAAACCCTCCACCCACCCGCACGACCTCACCCTTCAAACAGAGCGGATTCACATCCGCTGCCACAAAAATGAAGTAGCCGCCGACGTAAGCTCGGCTCTAACATAATATAGACCACCACCCACCCGAGCACCCGCCACCTTCAAACAGAGCGGATTCACATCCGCTGCCACAAAAATGAAGTAGCAGCCGACGTAAGCTCGGCTCTAACATAATATAGACCACCACCCACCCGAGCACCCCGCACCCTTCAAACAGAGCGAACTCACGTTCGCTGCCACAAAAATGGAGTAGCAGCCGACGTAAGCTCGGCTCTAACAAAATATAGACCTCCACCCACCCGCACGCCCTCACCCTTCAAACAGAGCGAACTCACGTTCGCTGCCACAAATTAAAGTAGCAGCCGACGTGAGTCGGCTCTAAAATCCCCCTATGTCACCGGGTTCAGACAACCTGTCCAAGCCATATTCTGGCCGAGGCATTAACCGGAGTTTTTTTCTGCCGCGTTTGGCCAGAGAACATTATCAGGGCAATGCAGTCGTTCACTGGACGCTGACGATCCGTGAACGTGGCACGGGTTGGTTGACTGAATCGTTGCATGCGCGCTTTCGGGAAATGATGCTGCACGCGGCGGCCCGAGAAAACTTACTTTGCCCCACCTACACGCTGATGCCGGATCATCTGCATCTGGTTTGGATGGGCCTGACTTTGGCCAGCGACCAACGCAATGGCATGAAATTTCTCCGCGAACAATTGGGACGCCTTCTGCGTCCGCATGAATTTCAGCCGCAGGCGCATGACCACGTCTTGCGAGAAACCGAGCGGAAACGTCAGGCTTTCCGTAAAGTCTGTTTTTATATCGCTGATAATGCGCGGCGAGCGGAACTGGTGGGCGCACCCCAAGAGTGGCCTTATACTGGAGCGATTGTGCCGGGCTACCCCACGCTCCATCCCTTGGCCGAAGATTTCTGGCCGTTATTTTGGAAGCAGTATGCTGCGGCACTGGCGCCGGATGCTGGAAATTTGACGCGTCCGCCGCTCGGTTGAAATATCTTGTGGCAGCGGATGTAAATCCGCTCTGTTTGAAATTTGAGAACGCTCGGGCGGGTGGAGGGTTTTATTTAGTTAGAGCCGATTCACATCGGCTGCCACTCCATTTTTGTGGCAGCGAACGTGAGTTCGCTCTGAATGAAGTGCGTTGATTGTGGCAGCGGATGTAAATCCGCTCTGCATGAAGTTTGAGAACGTTCGGGTGGGTGGAGGGTTTCTGATTTGGTTAGAGCCGATTCACATCGGCTGCCACTCCATTTTTGTGGCAGCGAACGTGAGTTCGCTCTGAATGAAGTGCGTTGATTGTGGCAGCGGATGTAAATCCGCTCTG
>CAIWFB010000227.1 GCA_903911825.1 uncultured Verrucomicrobia subdivision 3 bacterium | reverse complement strand
TGTCCAGCCACTTCTGCACGTCACTCTTGTGTTTGAACTGCGCTTTGTCACCCGTGCCTGAAGCTTCGAAAAAGGCGTTTAGGTCAAACTCATCAAATTCTCCTGCGTTCGCGATTGCCACCAGTTCTTCGGGCATCTGATAGGTGAGCAGCCGCATCTGCGGCAATGCCCCGTAAGGATTCCACTTGCCGGGATTCTTTTTCGCGAACTCTTCTTTGGCGCGCTGTTCGTCGGTGTAGGTCCAATTGAAAATCTGTTCTTCAATGAACTCGCCCGTGGCCAGCGCCTTGAACGGCGTGCCGGAAAGATACAGGTAAGCCTTGGTGGTGATGGGCAGGAACTCGGTTTCCTTTTCGGATAGCACCGTGAGATCTTCGTTCACGTTTTCCAAGCCAGCGGCGTATTCGAGTTTGGCCTCCTTTTTAGCTACCGCTTCTTCTTCGCCTTCAAACAATTCCTTGGCTGTCTCGCGCCAGGCACCGAAGTGATATTCGTCAAACACAACCAAATCCCACTTCACCTTGTGCAACCACGTGTTCTTGACCTTAATGTTTCCAGCATCGTCGCGGCCCAGCAAATCTTGGAATGAACCGAAATAAACGAGCGGCTTACTGGCGGAAACTTTCGTCGGATCGCTGCCCGAACTGCGCGACTGGTATTGCCAGCCATCGAAATCAACGTGCGATTCGAGGTCCGTCTGCCAGGCATCCTCCACGGCAGGCTTGAACGTGACCACGAGCACGCGCTTCGCCCCGAGCTTCTTGGCGAGCTGATAACTGGTGAAGGTCTTGCCGAACCGCATCTTGGCGTTCCACAGGAAACGCGGGACGGCGTGCATGTCCTCTTTCCAGATGGAATGAAAATAGTCGTGGGTCTTGTCCACGGCGCCACGCTGCTCGGCACGCATATGGAAATTCTGGTCGCGCGTGCCGGCGATGGCCTGCCCGCTGCGGAGCGCGATGAGTATGGCCTTTACGTCCTTGACTGTGCAGCGCATCCATTCCAGCTCATCCTTCTCGCAACCTTTTTTAGTCAGGGCAGCGCGCACCTCATGGTCGGTGAAGGTAGTGCCGTCGTCGCGCTCGGCGACTTCATCCAGCTCGATTTTGAAATTCTTGATTTTGGCGGTCTTGAGTTGCTCGGCGACGCGCTGCTTCACGTCGCGCGTGGTCTGGCCGACCTTGAGCAAGCCCGCGTGCGCCTTGTCGTCAATCGAGTAGGCGTAGATGCGCGGCCGGGCTTCCGGCTTCGGCGCTAGGATTTCCTCGATGGTTTTACTCATTTTCTGCCGTTGCGCTCAGATCCATCGGTTTTATTACCGAATCGATGTAATCAATCTCCTGCTGCGTAAGCTTGTATTTTTTGAAGAGTGCTTTGTCAGTCCAGGTTTGGTTCCAACTTTGTGCTGGAACCCAGGTGTATGTTGATCGAAAAGCGTTCTGCGTAATTTTGCGGAGCGAGACGAGGAAACGAAAAAATTTGGTAGCGAAGTAAGATTGAAGGCTTTTAGCTTCCGCCTCAGAGCCGACGTAGAAAAACATAAAAGATCCGGTGCAAACTGAGTTTCGAGGAGCGATCCAAGGCTTTCCGAGGACGTTCGCAGGCTTTGCTCCGCGTTCGCCGTAGCCACGCGCAACTAGAACTTTCCAAGTATCGATTAGGTCCAAATTTTTAGTTATCTCGTCACGCCGGACATAACCAATTATGCGCTTACCACCCGAGATGAGATACATTGGCAAATCATCAGCCCGTTTTTTTAAGCTGTATCCCGTAAAATTCGACTCGAACTTGAATGGCTCAGTATTCGTCAAAATCTCGCTGATCGATTTTTCTCCGTGAGCCAATACCTTTCGCAAAACACCAACTGCCTCAGAATCTCTGACGAACACATCAAATTCATCGAGCATCCGGTTTGACTCAACAACCGAGTCGCCTCGGATTGTCTTAACTCTTGCCGAGCCTTTGTAATGCTTGTCCCATAGGAAATAGCAGACCCCACCTTCAAAATCTACGCCAGGGAAAGCTTCACTCATAACTTCCCAGTCAACAACTTCTCGTGTGCCGTGGTCGCCCAGCATGCGGGAGCGAAAGCCGTCGAAGTCACCAACTCCGCGACCACCAGCCATCCAGCGACTTGGAATCACCATGCACACGAACTTGGGGTCGAGTCGCTTTGCTTGGTCAACAAATAGGTGGTAGATCGAAGCATCTACGCCCCCTCCTGCCGCGTCCGTCATCTGATATGGCGGATTTCCGATGATCACTTCAAATTGCATATTTCCTCCAAATATATCGGTTAACTGAATCTTGATGTTATCAGTGTGAATGAATGCGTAAGCGTGCGTTTCAAGCGCACTTCCCCGCTCAAAAATCTCGCGTGGTGCACCGCAATAACGACACCTGCCTTCATCCCACGTGTGTTTGGTGCGCTTGAACCAGATGTTGCCCTCGTCGCTGGCGAAGGATTTGGCAATGGAGTGCTCGCCGTTGGCGTGCTTGGAGCAATACACGCTGCGCCGCGCGAGCAGGCTGGTGATTTGCGTGATGCCGATGCCGAACACCTGCCGGGTAAGAATGTGGTTCACGCGCTTTTGCAAATCGGGAATCTCCTGCTCCAGCCCCTGGGTGAGGCGACTGGTGATCTCGCGCAGGAACACGCCGGATTTCGTGCAGGGATCCAGAAACTTCACCGTCTGGTCGGCCCAGAGGTTCGCGCCCATGTGGTTCGCCGCCCACGCCTCGGCCAGCGTATCGAGCATCCGGTTGGCAAACTCCGGCGGCGTGAACACCTCGTCGTTGGAGAGGTTGGCGATGCACGTCAGCACATCCGGGTTGCGGCTGCGCAGGGCAAAGCTGGCTTGATTGCTCATGGCTTGCCCCCTTTCTGCGGCAGTTTTTTAATGGCCCGGTCGAAGTCGGACTCGAACAGGCGGTCCTGCACGATGCGATATTTTTCAAACTCACTTTCGGCAAACGACTTCGCCACTTCAGCGCTGACCTTGCCGGGATGATCCAGCAGGTCGCGCTCATTGAACTTGAGGAACGCGTTCAGCTTGGTGGCCCAATCCTGCATCGTCATCGGAATGCCGCGCTCGGCCTGATCCTCGGCGTAGTCCAGATACATGGTCACGATGCGGTCGAGCGCCTTGAGTTCCTTTTCGGTCAGATAGTTTTTCGCGACGACGACATCGGGCTTGAGGATTTTGCCGTGCGGCGCGTTTTTCCACGTCGTCAGCCCCATCCGCTCCTTTTTGCTGTCGGCCCGCCCGACGATCAACTCCGCCGCCGTGCGGCCGTGAATGGCGAAGTGGAGCTTGTTCTGCACGGTGGCAAAAAAGGCCTGCGTGGTTTCCGATTCCGCGCTGTAATCCATCGCGGTCGCGTAGATGTCGGTGA
>CAIWFB010000226.1 GCA_903911825.1 uncultured Verrucomicrobia subdivision 3 bacterium | reverse complement strand
CGGTAATCCTTGAGCAGCACCATAGACTTTCCAGTTTGTTTCACCGATGCAGTAAATTTTACCCACCGTTGCCGCCCAGATGTCTCCATGTAGACCTCGTAGTAAACGATAGGGCTTTAGCTGGTGCAGATCATCGTGGAAGCGACCAGGCACCAGTGCTTCTCCATCAAATCGCATCAGTCCCTGGCTCACCAACGAAACCCAAATGACGCCCGATTCATCCGCAATCACCGCACGAACATCGGCCTCGGACATACCAGTTTTACCAGTAATATTCTCAATTTTGCCGTCTCTCCACCGACTCAAACCTAAGTTAGAACCAATCCAGATGCTGCCTTCCCCGTCTTCGGCTAATTGGGTGACCGATTCACCTGCTAACCCGTCACGCCGGGTCCAATTGGTAAATGTTCCATGCAGATAGCGACTCACACCATTTGCTGTCCCGACCCATAAAGCGCCATTGTGATCTTCCAGCAACGACCGAATCTGCATGCTAGGTAGCCCGTCTTGAATTCCGAATAGCTCAAATCTCACCCCGTCAAATCGTGCCAAACCGCCACCCGTGCCAACCCAAAGATAACCATCTCTGGTTTGCGTAATTGCCCAAACTGATTCTTGAGGTAACCCATCTTCTGCCCTCCAGACGCGGCAGACATAAGGAGAATCATCTTGGATAATTTGGTCAGCCGCTTGAATTTCACCAACAGCAGAAAAAGATAAAACGGCCAAACAGATTGAGATGCACAACATGTTGCACTTATCGTTGATGCTGTTGATTAACAAACGCACCAGAAAATTATGACCAGCGGAGGCATTCACACAAGAACAGTATGATTTTTTAGCCGACAAACTTCTAAAGCGGATAGAACCTCTAAGTTCAACCATCCATGAAAAGTGTCTTTTAGAAGTAAATTTTCAAAGAGAGGTGCTGAGCTAATAAGGCGACTCATTGCATTACCGCTTCAATCAGTTCGCGTCGCTCAGCAGGGAAATGAGTTCGCGCGGCACTGCTCGCCAGTGCGGCGAGCACTTAGCGTGCTCAACCAATTGGAACGCGCACCGGCACACGAATTGGTTGGTTCACGTTGTGCGGAGTAAAGTTTGCTCGCTCTGCTCGGAGAATTGAGCCGCACATCAGGCGCGTGCGCGGATGCCTGACGCTCATGCTCGTGCTGCCAGCTAACGCTGTCAGTCACGAGCACCGGCACGCCACGCAGGCGCACGAATGGCAACTGTCGGCGTGCCTTTCGCTCCAGCGCGCACGCGTAAAGCGGTTCAGGTGCGCGAACGGTTTCAGCGCGATCCACAGTCTAGGTTCGCCATGCGTCAGCGCGCTGGCAGGCATTGAACCCTCGTCGCTGCGCGACTCGCGGCGGCGAACCGTCGCGATGCTTCCGGTTCGCCTTTTTTGTTTTCAGCTTTCAGGATTTCAGGTTTCAGCATTTTCCCCGTGGCTGCACCGAGCCGACACTTGCGCTCAGCTCGCCGGTGCGGCTCGCACCGCGCCAAGTGTTAGCCCGCTGCGGCCCGCGTCCGTGACGGACTCGATTGTTTGCCGCCTCTCCATTCGCTGCCGCACTCCGCTGCACAGATTTCGCGGGATGCTTTCGCTCATTCCGAAGTCAGCAAATCATTCGAGACCGTCAAAGTTCCAGCGGACGCGCCCCGAAGAAATATTAAGCAAGACCTCGTCGCTTCGCTCCTCGCGCGGCTCGAACCGTCACTGCGTTTCCGGTTCTCGCTGATCGCGCTCGGGCGCAGCCCCACATGAAAACCAGAAAATGGCCGCGAGACTACGTCCGGCCAAGCAACGGAATTAGCCCGCGAGCTTCGCACGGGCAAGACATCAGCAATAGTCGCATCACCGGCCAGCCTTCCGTCGCTCCGCAGGCTGTGCTAGGAAAATGTCCGGCGATGCTGATGCCTGAATAAATTAGTCTGATACCCCGCCGCTGGACTTCGCGGCCTGCCGTCTCAGGTTCCCCCCATGTTGCCATGGAACTGGCCGTCATTCCGCTCCGTTCCAGCGGCGGGGAGTCAGAGAACTTGGCTCACGCTTCGCGATTTCGCCCCCGCATTGAACACCGGCCAGCTCGGCTTTGGCTCCGCGGCTCCGTTGTCATGGCGGATGCTTCCGGCCCGGAACACAACACATTTTGTGGATGACCCTGCGGACATTTATTCCGGACGGCTAGGGAACCCCGAGACCCTAGCCTGGAATAATTGTTCCACAAAATGGCGTTGTGTGCAGTCCCGCGTCGGCACTGTCACACCGATAGCGCCGCTGTCCCCAGCGGCCGCGCAATCGCCCATTGCGCTGCTATCGTTGCGCCAGCTTGCAGGCATCCGGCACGCCAACTCCCGCCGCTTCGCCGTTTTAGAAATTTGGCCGGTGAGGATTTGGAATCGTTTAGCTCCCTACGGTCGAAGTCAGTTTGTTTCACGAAGTGAAAAAAATTGGAACGGTTTTTTGTGAAGGCCGCTCCGTTTTCAATGCCGTTTTTTCTGCAGCCCCTCACCAAGAGTCGTTCGCCTTGTCACGGCCTCGCCTTAAGACACCAGCCCGCCCTACGTGGCCCCTTCT
>CAIWFB010000225.1 GCA_903911825.1 uncultured Verrucomicrobia subdivision 3 bacterium | reverse complement strand
ATTGCCGTCGATGCCCTTGAAAGCAAAGTTGTCGCTAATCCACTCGGCCTTCGGACCGACCGATCCTTCGATTTTATCAAACAGCGGAACAGGCGAAAGCGGGGAGCGTTCCAGAGGCAAGGACTGCGACCGAGTTTTTCGTCGCGGGCAATGACGCGCCCGCATCCCGTTCAGGAAGCGCAGCAGCAGGAAATATTTTGCTCCAACCCACCAACGCGCAGGCCATCCACGCCGCCGGTGACACCAGCATCCACCTTGACGGTAACACGCTCGTTCTCACGGCCTCCAATCCGGACAACTCCCGACGGATCGAGGTCGAAAAGCACCCCCGGCGCGAAACCGAAAAACTCCCTTCCTGGAATGTATCCTTGGACATGACCCGCCGTCGCGGGTTGGGCATGTGGGTGACCGGCGACAACAGCGGCGCGTTGCTGCTGGTGAAACTGGCACGCCGCGATTATGTGGTGCCGATTGATTTTACCGGCCGGCGCTATGTGGAAATTCCCAACGGTGAGGTTTCCTGGGCCAGCAGCGACTGGGGCTGGCGCATGGAAACCAAAAGCGCTGACTATTCAAATGTCCGCACCGTCGAGATTGGTTTTGGCCAGCTTCCACCCGGCCGGAATGCCGCGGTCAAGGTTGAGCAGCTCACCGCGCTGGGCGAAATCCCCATTGCGCTGAAGAATCCCGTCATCCACCTCGGCTCCGGACAACTCCGTGTGCAGGGTGCCGTTGGCAGCGGCCAGTTCCTGCAATACACCGGCGGCGACAAGGCAATTCTCTACGACGAAAACTGGCATCAGCTCGGTGAGTTAACAGTTGAAAAAAACAATTACATCATGCCCGCCGGCCAAGCCACCATCACGGTAACCAGCGAATCGTCCAACCCAACGCCATGGTTGGACGTGCAGTTTATTACCACCGGCACGTCCATGACTCTCACCAAAAAATAATCATGAAACCCAAAGCGGCGCGGGCGCGGCCAATCACCGGCACAGGGAGGTTTGAAGTGCAGCTCAACAAAGCAGACCAGACTGTTAGTCGCTTGTGCGCTGCGTTTTTGTTTGTCTCACTGCTCTCACGGGCGACGGCAGATGATATTTCAATAACCAATTACGGAGCGATTGCTGACGGCAGGACAATCAACACCGTCCAGATCCAAAAGGCGATTGATCAAGTCCATGAACAGGGTGGCGGAAGGGTGTTGATTCCAGCGGGTCAATTCGTTGCGGGAACGCTTTATCTTAAAAGTCATGTCCGGCTGTCTTTGCAAGGCGGAGCCGCGTTGCTGGGGAGCCGTTCCTTGGCGGACTATCCCACCAGTAATCCGGGCTCCGGAGAAGTTGTCGCCAGCCAAAAAGTTCCAACCGGACAGGTATTAACCGCCTCAGAATACATTCAAGCGCTGATTGTGGCGGATCAGGCGATTGATGTTGGGATTGAAGGGCCCGGCATGATTGACGGGCGCGGGCAGCCGGACGCGTTCCCGGTTCAAATTGCCGGACAAAAAGAACTCGGGCGCAGACCCATGTTGATGCGATTTTATCGGTGTCAAAATGTCCAGTTGGAGAATGTGAACCTGAATAACCCGGCATCCTGGGGTGTCCATCTGGTAGATTGCGACAACGTCCATATCCGGAGCGTGAACATCAGCCATCGGGCCAATCAAAACAATGACGGAATTGACATTGACGGATGCCGTGACGTTTTCATCGCGGACAGCAACATTTCATCGGGCGACGACGCGGTTTGTCTCAAGAGCAGTTTCGGGAAACCCTGCGAAAATATTTTTGTAAAAAACTGTGTCATCAGCAGCGATACGGCCGCTTTCAAGTGCGGCACTTCATCCCGGGCCGGCTTTAGGAATATCATCGTCTCTGATTCTGTGATGCGGGATGTCAGAATGGGCGCCATCAAGCTCGAATGCGTTGATGGCGGAACCTTGGAAAATATATTGATTCAAAACATCATCATGGATCGGGTGGAGGGGCCGCTATTCATCCGCTTGGGCAATCGAGGGGCGGCCTACCAGACGCCCGAACCGGACGGCTCGCCCGTGAAAGTCGGGGCGTTGAGAAATATCACGATCAGCAACGTCCGCGCCACGGTGACCACCGCTGACAAGCTCCGTTCGGGAATCATGATCACGGGGATT
>CAIWFB010000224.1 GCA_903911825.1 uncultured Verrucomicrobia subdivision 3 bacterium | reverse complement strand
TCAGTCCTCTGCTCTACCAACTGAGCTATCCTGCCAACTGTGGGGCGCAGATAAAACCAGAATCGCGACTCGATGACAAGCCGCAATTCCGTCAAATAATCTCCGGCTGCACCATTTCGGGATCCACACCCAAATCTTTGATGGCTTGCGCCACGACTTTGCGATCGATCAGTTTTTTCTCCGCCAACGCGTAGAGCGTGCCGATGACGGTAGTTTCTACATCCACACCGAAGAACCGACGTAAACGGCTCCGCGTATCGCTACGGCCAAAACCATCCGTGCCCAGCGTGAACAAGCCACCCGGAACCCACGGCGCAATCTGATCGCAAACGGTGCGGATATTATCAGAGACAGCGACGAACGCGCCCACTTCTTTGGCGAGCAAGGTTTCGACGTAATTTTTCTTCGCGGGCAAGGTCGGGTGCAACATGTTCCAGCGCTGCGTGCGAATGGCATCCGTGCGCAGCAACTTGTAGCTCGTCGCACTCCAGACATCGGCGCTGACACCGTATTTTTCGGCGAGAATTTCCTGCGCTTTCAACGCGGATTGCATGATGGAACCACTGCCGAAAATGTGCGCTTTGATTTTCTTACCTTCGACGCCAGACTTAAATTTATACAAGCCTTTCAGAATGCCTTCTTCAGAACCGGCGGGCATCGCGGGCATCGAGTGGTTTTCATTGTAAACGGCGATGTAATAAAAAATGTCTTCCTGTTCGACATACATCCGGCGCAAGCCTTCCGTGACAATGACGGCAAGTTCGTAACTGAATGCCGGATCATATGGCAGGCACGTCGCAATCGTGCTGGCGTGCAGCAAGCTGTGGCCATCTTGATGTTGCAAGCCTTCGCCGTTTAGCGTCGTGCGACCGGAAGTGGCGCCGAGCAAAAAGCCCTTCGCCTTGATGTCGCCCGCGAGCCAGAATTGATCACCCACGCGTTGCGGACCGAACATCGAGTAGTAAATATAGAACGGCACCATCGTCACGCCGTGCGTGGCGTAAGCCGTGCCCGCCGCGAGGAACGAGGACATCGCACCAGCTTCGCTGATGCCTTCTTCAAGAATTTGGCCGTCTTTCGCTTCGTGATAACACGAGAGGGATTTGCTGTCCACCGGGTCATAGAGCTGACCTTTCGAGGAATAAATTCCGATCTCGCGGAAGAGCGTATCCAAACCGAACGTGCGCGCTTCATCAGGGATGATCGGCACGAGATTTTTGCAAATTCCTTTGTGCTGCAACAACAGGCTGAACAAACGGCCAAACGCCATCGTCGTGGACGCTTCGCGCGCAGAACCTTTTACCAACTCGGCGAATTGATCCAGCTTCGGCACGGAAAGCGCAGCAGGCTTGACGACGCGGGAGGGAATAAAACCACCGAGCGCTTTGCGGCGAGCGAGTAGATATTTCGTTTCCACGCTGTCAGGCGCGGGGCGGAAAAATGGCATGTCGGCAATGACATCGTCGCTGATGGGAATGTTGAAACGTTTGCGGAACTCGCGGAGTTCCTTCTCGTTCATTTTCTTCTGCTGATGCGAAATATTTTTGCCTTCGCCCGCTTCGCCGAGGCCGTAGCCTTTGACGGTTTTTGCGAGCACGACAGTCGGCTGACCTTTGCAATCGTTTGCCGCCTGATAGGCCGCAAACATTTTGCGCACACCATGGCCACCGCGCAGCAATTTTGAAATCTGCTCGTCCGTCAGGTGATGCACCAGTTCGAGCAATTGCGGATATTTGCCGAAGAAATGTTTCCGCGTGTAGCTGCCGGGTTCCACGATGTATTTCTGGTAATCGCCGTCCACGCATTCTTCCATGCGCTTGAGCAACAGCCCGGATTTATCACGCTTGAGGATGTCATCCCATTCGGTGCCCCAAATGACTTTGATGACATTCCAACCCGCGCCACGAAACAGACCCTCGAGTTCCTGAATGATTTTACCATTCCCGCGCACTGGCCCGTCGAGGCGTTGCAGATTGCAATTCACCACCCAAATCAGGTTGTCGAGATTTTCACGCGCGGCGAGCGTGATGGCCCCGAGCGATTCGGGTTCATCCGATTCACCGTCGCCGAGGAACGCCCAGACTTTTGGTTCCGTTTTCCAATTCGTCAGCCCGCGCGCTTGCAAGTAGCGGTTGAACCGCGCCTGATACAGCGACATGATCGGGCCGAGACCCATCGAGACCGTAGGAAATTGCCAGAATTCCGGCATCAAATACGGATGCGGATACGACGACAGCCCGCCGCCGGGCGCAAGTTCCTGCCGGAAATTTTGCAGGTGCGACTCGTCCAAAC
>CAIWFB010000223.1 GCA_903911825.1 uncultured Verrucomicrobia subdivision 3 bacterium | reverse complement strand
GACGGCTTCGCGCTCACCGTGGACGCGCTCCGCGCCGCGTGGCAGCCGGGCTGCAAAATTCTGATGCTCAACCTGCCGTGCAATCCCACCGGCGGCACGTGCGACCGCGCGCAGATCGAAGCCATCGCGAAGTTCGCCGTGGAAAAAGATCTCATCGTGTTGAGCGACGAAATTTATTCCGAGCTGACGTTCGAGGGCGTTCACACGAGCATCGCGAGCCTGCCCGGCATGAAGGAGCGCACGATTTTCCTGCATGGATTTTCCAAGGCTTTTTCCATGACCGGCTGGCGCATCGGCTATGCGTGCGGCCCGGCGACGCTCATCGAGGCGATGATGAAGGTGCATCAATACTCGATGCTCTGCGCGTCCATCATCGCGCAGGAAGCGGCCATCGAGGCGCTCGTGCGCGGCGAGGACGCCATGAAAAAGATGCGCGACCAGTATCATCGCCGCCGCGATTTCATCGTGCGCCGGTTCAATGAGATTGGATTGAAATGCCACCTGCCGCGCGGCTCGTTTTACGCGTTCCCTGACATCAGCCAGACCGGCCTGGGTGAAAAAGACTTTGCCATCAGCCTGCTGCAAACGGAGAAGGTCGCCATCGTTCCCGGTTCCGCCTTCGGCGAGAACGGCAAAGGTTTTTGCCGCGCGTGTTTTGCGACGAGCTATGAACAGCTTGTCGAAGCGAGCAACCGCATCGAGCGGCACGTGGAGTTCGTAACTTCCAAGAAGTAAAATGGCACAGGCGCTTAGCCTGTTTCCATTCAACTTAAGAGCTTCTCAAATCGCGCGGCAGCGGCATCCCACTGGGCGGCGTCTTGCGGCGTGTAGGCTTTCAATTCGAAAGAATTACGCACCACTTCGCGCGCTGCTTCGTGTGATTCCAGATGGCCGAGCGCGATGGCTTGGATGAGGATATTGCCCAAGCCAGTGCATTCCGTTGGGCCCGCGAGCACGGGAATCTTCAGCGAGTTAGCCGCGAATTGATTCAACATGCCCGCCTGACTGCCGCCGCCAACGATGTGCAATTTCTCGATCTTCTTGCCGGAGAGCCGCTCCAATTTACGCAGCGTAACGCGGTAGAACAGCGCGAGACTTTCGTAGATGCAGCGCACGCAGGCGCCGATGTCAGCGGGTTCGGGCTGATTCGTGTCGCGGCAAAATTCCGCGATTTTCTTCGGCATGTCATCGGGGCTGAGAAAGCGGGCGTCGTCGGGATTGATGAGCGAAACGAAGGGCTTCGCTTCCGCCGCGAGTTTTTCCAGATCGGCGAATTCAACTTTTTTGCCGTGCTTCACCCAGTAACGGCGCGATTCCTGAATGAGCCACAGGCCCACGATGTTTTTTAACAAGCGCACGGAATCGCCGTAGCCGATTTCGTTGGTGAACCCGAGATTGCGGCTCTCGTCGTTGATGACGGGTTGTGGCCATTCCACGCCCATGAGTGACCAGGTGCCAGAACTCAGGTAGGCCCAATTCTCGCCGCTCGCGGGCACAGCCGCCACGGCAGCGCCGGTGTCGTGCGAGCAGGTAGCGATGACTTCGATGGGTGGCAGGCCGGTTTCTTTGACGAGATTCGGTTTCAACGGGCCGAGTTTGGTGCCAGACGTGCAGATGGGAGCGAACAAATCTTCGCGCAGGCTGAGCGCGGTGAAGAGTCGTTTGGACCAGCATTTGTGCGCGGGATTGTAAAGCTGAGTGGTGCTCGCGTTGGAAACTTCATTCCGCGCTACGCCGGAGCAGAAGAAATTCACGGCATCGCCGATGAGCAAAATCTGTTTGGCTTTGGCGAGGCGTTCTTTGGGTTCAGTGACGATCTGATAAATCGTGTTGAGCGCCATGAATTGGATGCCAGTTTCTGAATAGATTTCCGGCCAGGCAACTTTTTCCTTCACCGCTTCCACGCCGGCCACAGTGCGGGAGTCGCGATAATGCCACACGGGTAGCACGGGCAGGCCGCGTTCGTCGAAGATCACATAGTCCACGCCCCACGAATCGGTGCTGATGCTGGCGATCGGCAGATTTTTGGCAGCGGCGCGCTTGAGGCCGACTTTTAATTCCTCCAAAATCCGGTTGAAATCCCAGTGCAATGCGCCCGCCGATTTCACCGCGCCGTTCGGGAACCGGTGCAGTTCTTCGATGGAGATTTTTCCGTTGTCGAGCGTGCCCAAAATGACGCGTCCGCTGTCAGCGCCCAGGTCGCAGGCGAGGTAATAAGTGGCCATATGAAATTCGCGGCCAGTTTAAGCGAAGCGCGGGGAGTGTCAAAAATGTTCTCCGCCGCATGAGCGGGACTTGCGCGGACGATGATAAATTTTCCCGTCGCGACCACGCAAAGGAATTGCCAACGCGTGGCGGCTGCGTATCGTAAGCGCAGCCAAAGCATTCAAAATTCTATGAGCAACCAACTCGAACAACTCAAGCAATTCACCATCGTCGTCGCCGACACCGGCGATTTTGCCTCGCTGAAACAATTTGCCCCGCGCGATGCGACCACGAATCCCTCGCTTATCCTCAAGGCTGCGCAGATGCCCGAGTATCAATTCCTCGTGGATCAAGCCATCGCCGACAATAAGGCCAAAGCCAGCGGCGCGGATTTGCTCGCCCGCGTCATTGACGACCTCACCATCAAGTTCGGTCTGGAAATCTTGAAGATTGTTCCCGGTCGCGTTTCGACCGAAGTGGATGCGAATCTCTCCTTCGACACCGACGCCTGCGTGGCCAAAGGCCGCCATTTCATCAAGCTCTACGAAGCCAACGGCATCGCCCGCGAACGCATTCTCATCAAGCTCGCCTCCACTTGGGAAGGCATCCGCGCTGCCGAAGTGCTCCAGCGCGACGGCATCAATTGCAACCTCACGCTCCTGTTCTCCCTCGCTCAAGCTGTCGCCTGCGCCGAGGCCAAGGCGAAACTGATTTCGCCCTTCGTCGGTCGCATCATGGATTGGTATAAGGCTAAAGAGAAACGTGACTTCGCTCCGACGGAAGATCCTGGCGTGATTTCCGTGAAAGAGATTTACAGCTACTACAAAAAATTTGGTCACGCCACGGAAGTCATGGGCGCGAGCTTCCGCAACGTCGGCGAAATTCAGGAACTCGCCGGTTGCGACCTCCTCACCATCAGCCCGAATCTGCTGGCAGACTTGCAGAAGACCGAAGCGCCGCTCACGCGCAAGTTGAGTCCCGAACTTGCCCGCGAATCCAAGGTCGAAAAACTGCCGCTCGACGAAAAGAAATTCCGCTGGCTCTTCAACGAAAACGCCATGGCCACTGAGAAAACTGCCGAAGGCATCCGCGCCTTCAACGCGGACGCCCAGAAGTTGGCGCAGTTCGTCGCGGCTAAGTTATAATCAATTCAAAGCTGAAATCTGTAGGGCAGCGGCGCGCCGCTGCCCTATTTATTTTCCCTTTGGCGTCCTTGGTGTCTTGGTGGCTAATTTTATGAAGACACCTTTGCAGGAAGGGCAAACTTGACGCGGGGACGTAAAAAATCTATCGTCTGAATCTTGGTTGGTGGCCATAGCTCAATGGTAGAGTCCAAGCTTGTGGAGCTTGCTGTTGCGGGTTCGAGTCCCGTTGGCCACCCCAACTTTTAAATCTCGAAGTTGGTGTTTTCTTTCTTGGCTTCTTTGACGCGCCCGAAGGCTAGGTTTTCCCAAACGCGTTCGTGTGCGTAATATAAGCCGATCTTGGTGAATAATTCCACCGCGCTGATAGTCAGGGCCAACTTGAATTTCCCCGTCACCAGATACGAGACGATCATGGTGTCAATGGTGCCGGTGGTGCGCCACGAGACGGCTTTGATGAGACTGCGGTAATGTTTGTCGGCCATGCGCGATACGATAGGCAAGCGCGCGCCGGAGTTCAAACTAAGTTCAAATCGAATAATCGTCGGAGAAAATCTTCACGTTCTTCAATTCCACAAAGACCTCTTCGCCGGGCTTGGGCGACAATTCCTGAAACAGTTCCTTGCTCAATTGCACCGTGAAAATTTCGCCGCTGTCCGCGCGTTTCAATTCCAGATTCGCCACCGGCCCGGCGGCGTTCGAGCGGATGACGGTCGCGGCAAGCGCGGGGCCAGTCGCCTGACGGGTTACCCGAATGTCGTGTGGCCGCACGAAGGCGACGGCTTCAGAATCCTGTTCGCCCGCTGCGTCCTGTGTGGCAAATTCCGTTCCGCCGATGACGACGGCGCCGTCTTTCATGCGGCCATGAAACAAGTTCACATTGCCGAGAAAATCATAAACAAACGGCGAAGCGGGCTTGTCGTAAATCTCTTCCGGCGTGCCGATCTGTTCGATCTGACCGGCGCGCAAAATGGCGACGCGATCGGAAACTTCCAGCGCCTCTTCCTGATCGTGCGTGACGAAGAGCGTGGTGACGTGGATTTCATCGTGCAACTGGCGCAACCAGCGGCGTAATTCTTTGCGGACTTTCGCATCGAGCGCGCCAAATGGTTCGTCGAGCAGGAGAACTTTCGGTTCCACCGCGAGCGCGCGGGCGAGGGCGACGCGTTGGCGTTGCCCCCCGGAAAGCTGCGAGGGAAAACGTTTGGCCATCGGGTCAAGCTGGATGAGCTTGAGCAATTTTTCCACGCGCTCACGGATCTCCGCTTCCGGCGGACGCGTCGCCTTGGGCCGGACGCGCAGGCCGAATGCGATGTTCTCGAACACGGTCATGTGGCGGAACAGGGCGTAATGTTGGAAGGCAAAACCGGCTTTGCGTTCGCTGGCGGGAATGCTAGTCACGTTCTCGCCGTAGAACAAAACCTGGGCGGTATCGTTGTCAGGAAATTCCAAGCCCGCAATGGTGCGGAGCAGGGTGGTCTTGCCGGAACCGGAGGGGCCGAGCAAGGCAACGAGTTCGCCGGAATTGACCTTGAGGCTGACGTTGTCGAGCGCGGTAAAGCTCCCGAATTTTTTGGTGACGTTAATGACTTCGACACTCATTTGGTGATCTCCGTTTCGGTCAGCGCGGCGTTTTTATGTTCCACCCACGTTTTCAAAGCGAGCGTGATGAGCGCGAGAAACGCGAGCAGGGACGCCACGGCAAACGCGCCGGTAAAATTGTAATCGTCATACAGCGCTTCGATGTGCAGCGGCATCGTATTCGTCTGACCGCGAATGCGTCCGCTGACGACGGCGACGGCGCCGAATTCGCCCATGGCGCGGGCGTTGCAGAGGATCACGCCGTAGAGCAAGCCCCACTTGATGTTGGGCAGCGTCACGCGCCAGAAGGTTTGCCAACCGCTCGCGCCAAGCACGCGGGCGGCTTCTTCTTCGCTGCGACCTTGCGCCTGCATGAGCGGAATCAATTCGCGCGCGACGAACGGGAATGTCACAAAAATCGTCGCTAACACGATGCCGGGCACGGCAAAAATGATTTTGATGTTGTGCTCATTCAACCAGTTCGCAAGCCACGGAAATTTCGGATTATCGGCGTTCAGGTAAAGTCCCAGCCAACCTTGCGCGCCAAAAACCAGAACGTAAATCATCCCCGCGATGACGGGTGAAACCGAGAACGGCAGATCAATCAGCGTGAGTAAAATATTTTTACCGCGAAAATCAAACTTCGCGATGGCCCACGCGGCGCAAACGCCGAAGACGCAATTCAACGGCACGGCAATCGCGGCGGCGAGGGCGGTCAATTTGATGGCGCTCCAGGCATTCGGATCGCGCATCGTTTGAAAGTAGTAGCCCAGCCCTTTGGCGAACGCTTGCACGAACACCGAGACGAGCGGCACGAACAGAAATAGACCCAAGAACACCAGCGCGATGCCGATGAGCAGCGCGCGCACCCAGGGCGGTTCGCTCGTCGTGTGGCGTTGCCCGCCGGAGCGCGCGGTGGGAGAATTTTTCGCGGCCGTCGTCATGCGAGGTTGTGGGTGTTATGGCGATTCGTCCACCATTGCAGCACGTTGATGGTGAGCAGCAGCACGAAGGAAACGACGAGCATCACGACGGCGATGGCCGTGGCTTTCGCGTAATCAAACATATCCAATTCCTGCATGATGATGACGGGCGTGATCTGCGTTTTCATCGGAATATTACCGGCGATGAAGATGACCGAACCGTATTCGCCGAGCGCGCGGGCGAAGGCAAGCGCGAAGCCGGTGAGCAGCGCGGGCGCGAGCATCGGAAAAATCACGCGCCAGAAAACCTGCCAGCGATTCGCGCCCAGACTCGCGGCGGCTTCTTCCAGTTCCGTGTCGAGATCTTCGAGAATCGGTTGCACCGTGCGCACGATGAACGGCAGGCCGATGAAAGTCAGTGCGATGAAAATTCCGACTTGGGTATTGGCGATTTTGATACCGAGTGGGGTGAGGATTTTACCGATCCAACCGTTCTGCGAATACAGGGCCGCCAACGTGATGCCCGCTACCGCCGTGGGCAACGCGAACGGCAAATCCACAAGCGCATCAATAATTTTTTTGCCGAAAAAATTATAACGCACCAGCACCCACGCGACGATGAGACCGAAGAAAGCATTCACCAGCGCGGCGCAAAACGAAGCGCCAAACGTCAGGCGATACGACGCCATGGCCGTGGGCATCGTGACGGTTTGCCAGAACTCGCCCCATGTCAGCGACGTGGTTTTCCAGAAGACCGCCGCGAGCGGGATAAGCACGATGAGTCCCAGATAAAAAACGGTGAAGCCGAGCGTCAATTTGAAGCCCGGCAACACGCGAATTTTTTTTGGCCTGATGTGTTTTTTGACCACGATTTAAAGGTTCGGAGCGTAGGCGATGAACTGGTTGTATTCGAGTAAAATTGTCTGTAGAGCAGAGACAAAAGCCGTCTGTTTTAGATACTCCGGCGGCGCGGCGGGCGTTTCCAAAATAATTTCAAACGGACGTGGCCGCACTTTCGGCGGCGCAGACAAAACGCCAACGAAACAATCGCGGATGACGCCGTTGCGCGCGGGAAAACCGTCGATTACGGAGGCTTCGTTACGCGGGAGAAATTTTTCCGCCGCGCGCAACGCGGGTTCGATCAAATGTCGGGTGAGTGTCGCGCCCTGCGCATAACCATAAAAGCCGTCGCTCGTGTCATCGGTGTGCAGCGCGATGAGACCCTGAAACGAGCGCGATTGGAGTTCGGCTTGGAGCAACCGCACTTCGGGTTCGCTGGAATTGCGCCAGAATTCGCGGTTCAAATCATTGCCGCTGCGGGAATGGCGCGTGTTGTCCTCAAAGCCCGTCGGATTGCAGACTGGATAAATGGAAAGGTAATAACCAGTGGCCAATTCGGGGCGCGCTTCGAGCAGTTGAACGAATTGAATCAGCGCGTGCACGCCTTCGAGTTCGTCGCCGTGGATGCCCGCAAAAATTCCGATACGAATGGGCGTATCGCCACCGCGCGGCCCGACGAAAAGATAGCGCGCCAGTTCGTATTGCTCGCCGCCGACTTCAAATTTTGCGTCGTGATTCGCCACGAGATTGGACGACGTCGCTGCGATACGTTCGAGCGGCGCGAGCAGGTCTTCGAGGCTCCGGCGCGGCCGGCGAGCGGGTGCGGTGCGAGTTTCGAAAAGAGCGGTGGTGGTCATAATTATATTTTCGTTAGAGCTAAAAGTGGCGGCTGGTTGGACGGACCAACCGCCACGCGTTACGCGAGAAATAAGGTTACGGCTGATAAATCTGGTCGAACGTGCCGCCGTCGGCGAAGTGCGTTTTCTGCGCTTTCGTCCAGCCGCCGAATTCGCCGTCAATCGTCACCAATTTCACTTCGCTGAAATTCGCCGTGTATTTTTTGGCAATGGCTTCGTTGCGCGGACGGTAGAAATTTTTCGCCGCGATTTCCTGACCTTCATCAGAGTAGAGGTAGCTCAAGTAATCTTTCGCCACTTCGGTGGTGCCGTGGCGTTTGGCTTGTTTATCCACGACGGTCACGGGCGGCTCTGCGAGAATGCTCAACGACGGCGTGACGATTTCAAATTTATCCGCCCCGAATTCTTTCAAAGCCAGATGCGCCTCGTTTTCCCAAGCGAGCAAAACATCGCCAATCTGGCGTTGTGCGAAGGTCACGGTGGAGCCGCGGGCGCCGGAGTCGAGCACGGGCACGTTCTTGTAGAGCTTTTTGATGAATTCGCGCACGGCGGCATCGTCATGATTATTCTTCTCGCTCGCGTAAGCCCATGCGGCGAGATATGCCCAGCGCGCGCCGCCGGAAGTTTTCGGGTTCGGCACGACGACTTTGACATCTTTCTTCACCAGGTCGTCCCAGTCTTTGATGGCGAGCGGATTGCCTTTGCGCACGAGGAAAACAATCGTGGAGCTGTAAGGCGCGCTGTTGTTGGGTAAACGCTTTTGCCAATCGGCTGGCAGTGTGCGGGCCTGCGTCGAAATTGCATCAATGTCGTAGGCCAGGGCGAGCGTCACGACGTCTGCTTCGAGTCCGTTAATGACGGCTTGCGCCTGCTTGCCGGAGCCGCCGTGCGATTGGGAGATGTTCACGTCATCGCCCGTTTTCGTCTTCCAATGCTTGGTGAACGCCGCGTTATATTCCGTGTAAAGTTCGCGGGTTGGATCGTAGGAGACGTTGAGTAATTTGATTTCTTTCGCGCTGGCGGAAAGCGCGAGCGACGAGGCTAAAACAATTTTCAGAAAGGTTTTCATAAGTGGTTAAATATTTTTTGCGTTGCGATTAAAATGCCAATTGTAAGCGGGTGAAGAATACATTTTCGTCCTGCGCCGCCACCGCCGGTTTGCCGCCAGTGTAGCCGTCAAACACCGTGTGCGAGAAGCTCGCGTTGGCGCGGATGTTTTTGTTGAGATACCAATTCAGACCGACCGACCAAGCACTCGCTCCGGAAGCGGATTTCGTTGGGTCAGCAAAAACTTTGCCGGCAAAAACGCTGTCATCTACATCAAGGCTGGCGTAGCGAGCGACCACCTGGAACGCACCCCATTGGCCGTTGCGTGGGTCGAACGGATGGCGCGGTGTCACGCCGTTATAGCTGGCATCTTCACCCGTGAGCAACCATGAGCCAGTAATATTCCAGGCCGTATTTTGCACGTCGGTCGTCAGCACGCCTTTGCGGATTTTTTGATCAGAAACGACGTATTCCGCGAGCAGACCCAACGGGCCGTAGTAGTAATAAGCTTGCGGCGAGAAGCGCCAATGCACGCCATCCCCCACCACGCCAGAGTTGTAGGCGAAGAACCGTTGCTGGCCGTCGCTGGAAAATCCAGGACTCAGACCGGTAAAGGAATTTGTCGCCGGATGGTCGTTTTCGTAGCTGCCGCCCGCCCCGAAACCAAAGCCGCGCAGCGCATTCACGTCGGAATTTTTCCATGGTTGATAGAACACGCGGCCGACGACGGCTTTGTTGTCTTGAAACGAAAGGTTGGTGGTGGAACCCGAGAAATCCGGCGCGCCGTTGAAGACGCCGAGGGCGTAGTTCACCGTGCTCTTGAACAGATCTCCTTTCAAAGCCAAACCCAAATCACGATTCGGCACCAGCGACGTCGCGAGTGAGCGTTCGTTGAAGAGTGTGACCGGATCGGATTGCAGATGTTCCAAACCGATGGGTGATTTGAATTTACCCGCCTGCACTTGAAAACCGGGGCTGTAACGGTAGGTCAGATAAGCATCTTGAATCTGCACCGTGTTGCCGCCGAAATCGGGCATGAAGAGATAGTCAAAATCCCGTTGGATCGTGCCGGAGAAAATCGGACGGGCGCGGCGGATCAAAAAGCCGTCGTTACCGCGCGTCCCGCCATCATTGAAGAACGTGCGGTTATCGAACTGCACAACGCCGTGCAACTGCGCTACGAAATTGGAGTCGCCGGAACTGAAATTAAACCCGCTTGCGCCGAGCGTGATTTTCGGTGCGGTCAGAGATTTCGTCGTCGCGGCTTCGGTGTCGATTTCGCGTTCGCGTTCCAAGATGCGGACTTTTTGGTCGAGCGCTTGTAATTGTTGTTTCAATGCTTCCAGCGTCGCATCGTCCGCCGCGAATACTGGCAGAGCGATTTGCGAACCCAGCAGAGCAACCACGGATAACTGTCGTAATTTCATTTTTATTTTTTCTGGTTTCACTTTGCTTCCAATTTTTTGGTCAGCGTAGTAATAAGGTTTAGGATGTGTGCCTCCAGTTTTCCGGTCGGCTTAAATTTTTTGCGGTTTCGCTAAGCGCACGCGCTCGGTCTTTTCAATCTGCGTCACTTGCGAATCATGGACGATGACCTGCACCACGCCGAAGCGGAGTGAGCCGACCTGTTGCCGGACAACTTCTAACCAATCCGCTTTTTCAGCGGCCTGCTCCGTAGCGTGATGGGTGACGGCGCTCATATTGTTCAAATTCTTGAATAGCGACTCAATGTGTCGTTATTAAAACCAAATAAAAAGTTCAGCCACTAGGCTGAACGCATCACTTTTTTCAGCGCGTTGAAAGTTGGTAATTCAACTTTGGCTGCCGATCAAATAGCGACTCAACTTGTCGTTATTATCGGCAGGGAACCGATTTAGTCAACTGCTTTTTGGAAAATAAATTTAGATGCCTTCGCCGCCGGTAAAACTGCCCGCGACCTCCTGCTTGGAAACCGGGGAGATTTTGGCCACATCCGCCAGCGTGGAACGATCCATGACGCCCGCCACATAATTTCGCACGTCCAGAAAAACGCGGCGGAAACGGCACACCGGTTCCTGCGAGCAGCGCTTGTAGCCCGCGACGGAAACGCACTCAATGGGCGCTAAAATACCGTCGAAATGCCGCACCACTTCGCCCATCGTGATTTTCATCGGGCTTTTCGCCAGAATGTAGCCGCCGCGAATGCCCGCTACGCTACTGACCCATCCCTGCGTCTTCAGGTCGAGCATGATCTGCTCAAGAAACCGCTTGGGAACGTCATTGCGTCGCGCCAGTTCGCGGATGGGAATGGGAATGCCGCCGTAATTATCCACCAGCGTGAATAAAGCCCGCAACGCGTAATCAGTTTTTTTAGAAACCCACATGACAAATCAACGATACTTTTGGTCGGGATTAAGTCAACGCACGTTTTTGGTGCGAAATGCCACGCAAATCCATCAGCCGACAATACGACCTCCTTCGTTGAGGAAGATGCCTTTGAAATTCATCTCCAACGCCTGCGGATTGCTGGCCTTGGCGAGCGCTTCCTTTTCGGAAACCCGCCCGGATTTCACCAGATTGAAGAGCGATTGGTTGAACGTGCACATGCCGTCGTCCACGCCGGTCTCGATGGCCGCCGTGAGTTTTTCCAAGCGATTATCTTCGAGCATTTTTTTGATGAGCGGCGAATTCGTCATGATTTCCAGCGCGGGCGTCATCTTGCCATCCACTGTCGGCACCATGCGTTGGCAGATCACGCCGCGCAAACAGCCAGCCAATTGGCGGCGGATCTGTTCGCGATCATCCGCTTTGAAGAAATCCAAAATACGCGTGATGGATTGCGCCGCCGTGGTCGTATGCAACGTGGAGAAAACCAAATGCCCCGTGTCCGCCGCACTCATGGCTGCGGTGAACGTGGTGGCATCGCGCATTTCGCCGAGCATGATGATGTCCGGGTCTTGGCGCAGAACGTGTTTCAACGCGCCGTAGAAATTCGCAGAATCCAAACCGATTTCGCGCTGTTCGATGACGGATTGATTGTCTTCAAAGACGAATTCAATCGGATCTTCCAGCGTGATGATGTGCTTTTTAAAATTCGCATTGATGTGTTCGATCATCGCGGCCAGCGTCGTGGATTTGCCGGAACCCGTGGAACCCGCGATCATCACGATGCCGCGCGGCGATTCAGCGAGAGACTTGATCTGGTCGAGCAAACCGAGTTGTTCAAAGCTAGGCACCGTGGATTTCACATGGCGCATGGCCAGCGCCCAAGTGCCGCGTTGCTGAAAGACGTTTGTGCGGAAGCGGCCCAAGCCGGGCAGGTTGTAGGAAAAATCCACTTCGCGATCTTCCTCCAACTTTTTCTTCATGTGCGTCGGCGTCATCGTGTTCACCACGTTATTGAGCCATTGTTCCGTGGGAATCGGGCAATCAATCGTGATTAGTTCGCGGCTAATGCGGAAAACGACCGGCGTGCCGACCTTGATGTGGATATCCGAAGCGCTGCCCTCGACGGCAATTTTCAAAATTTTATTGAACAGTTCCATGCGCGCAGGCTAATCCAATTTTGCCGAAATGCCAGCGGAGAAAATGCCAAGAATGAATCGGTTTATTTTCGTGTGTTTCAGTTGTTTCGCGGTTAAAAATCCCTGCATGGCACACTCTAAAATCGGCATCATCGGCGGCAGCGGCTTGTATCACATCGAAGGTTTCACCGAGCAAAAATGGGTGAAGGTCAAAACGCCGTTCGGCGCGACTTCAGACGATTTTCTCACGGGCAAACTCGCCGGGCGCGAAGTGGTTTTTCTCCCGCGCCACGGACGCGGCCATCGCATTCTGCCGAGCGAATTGAATCATCGCGCCAACATCTGGGCCATGAAGAAGCTGGGTGTGGCGTGGATTTTCAGCGTCAGCGCCGTCGGTTCGTTGCAGGCGAAATACAAACCCTGCGACATCGTGTTGCCCGACCAATTTCTCGACCGCACCAAGCGCGATTTTGAACACACCTTTTTCGGTCGCGGCATCGTTGGCCACATCGCCTTTGCCGATCCGATCTGCGAAGAGTTGCGCCAGCTCATCTTGAAAGCCGCGCGCAGCCTGAAAGCGCGCGTGCACGACGGCGGCACTTACGTGAACATGGAAGGCCCGCAGTTCAGCACCCGTGCGGAATCCATCACCAACCACAAACTTGGCTACGATGTCATCGGTATGACCAATCTCGGCGAAGCCAAGTGCGCCCGCGAAGCCGAGATCGCCTACGCTACCATGGCGATGATCACCGATTACGATTGCTGGAAAGTGGACGAAGCGCACGTCACCGTAGAGATGGTCGTCGCCAATCTGATGAAGAATGCCGCCACCGCCAAAGCCATCGTGGCCAAAGTCATTCCGCAGATTCCTGCCACGCCGAACTGGCCGTGCCACGGCGCATTGAAGAATGCCATCATGACCGACCGTAAAGTCTGGCCAAAGAAAACCATCGCGGAACTGAAGCCGATTCTGGCGAAGTATCTTTAAACGGCAAACACGGGACTTTTCTCAAGCGAAATAGCAAAAGTTGTTCGCGAAAATCTTGGACGCGTGGCCTGATGGCGGTGATTATTTCCGCATCATGCCACGCGTTTCACTTTTAGCTGTCGTGTTTTTTGCCGCTACACTGGTAGCTGGTGCAGAAACCAATCGCCTTTGCCTTTGGTATGCGCAGCCCGCCACCAAATGGACCGAAGCCTTGCCCATCGGCAACGGCTACATGGGCGCGATGGTTTTTGGCGGCACCGCCAGCGAACGCATCCAGTTCAACGAAGACACGCTCTGGCGCGGTGCTCCCCATGATTACGTTCGCTCTGGCGCGGGCGACCAGTTAGCGGAAATTCGTCGCCTCGTTTTCGCCGGCCAAACTGCGGAGGCGGGCAAGTTGGCCAAAGAAAAAGCCATCAGCGATCCCGTGCGCCAGATGCCGTATCAGCCGTTCGGCGATTTGCGTTTCCAATTTCCCGGCCACGAAAAGGTGACCCACTATCGCCGCGAGTTGAATCTCGACACAGCTCTTGCCACCGTGAGTTACCGAGTCGGCGACGTGCAATTCGTGCGTTCGGCCTTTGCCAGTTACCCCGACCGGATGATCGGCGTGATGCTCTCTGCCACGAAGCCGGGGCGGGTGAGTTTCACGCTGAACATGGACAGCCCGCATACGAATTCCCAAACGCGTGCCGAACTGGGCAAACGGGAAAGCTGGGGCGCCACTGCCGACCTGATCCTAAGCGGACGCGTGCAATCCGACGGCTTGCGCTTTGAATCCCGCGTTCGGGTCTTTGCGTTTGGTGGAAAAATTTCCATCCACGGCAATGCCATCACCGTCGAACGGGCCGATTCCGCTACGTTGGAATTGGTCGCGGCCACAAGCTTCAAGAATTTTCAGGACATTTCTGCCGATCCGGCGGCGCGTTGCGAGGAAGCGTTGGCGCGTTTGGCTAAGCGGAAATTCTCGGACGTGCTGACAGACCATTTCGCTGATCACCAGAGACTGTTCCGCCGCGTCAGTTTAGATTTGGGGCGCACATCCGCCGCCGATTTGCCGACCGACGAACGGCAGCGCCAATTAAAAACGTCACCGTTGGAAAATGATCCCGCGCTCGCGGCATTGCATTTTCAATATGGTCGTTACCTGCTCATCGCCAGCAGTCGTCCCGGCAGTCAGGCTGCAAATCTCCAAGGCGTGTGGAATGAAGAATTGAACCCGCCGTGGGAGAGCAAATATACGCTCAACATCAATGCTGAGATGAATTATTGGCCCGCCGAACTGTGTAACTTGAGCGAGACGCACGAGCCGTTGTTCGACTTGATTGAGGATCTCTCCATCAGCGGCGCGCGCGCGGCCAAGGCGCAATACGGTGCGCGTGGTTGGGTGGTGCATCACAACACCGATCTCTGGCGCGGCGCGGCGCCCATCAACAACGTGGATGGTTTCTGGCCCACCGGTGGCGCGTGGCTGTGCGAACATCTTTGGGAACATTTTCTTTTCACGGGCGACAAAAAGTTTTTGAAGCAACGCGCTTATCCGGCGCTCAAATCGGCGTCATTATTCTTTGTGGATTTTCTGGTGAAAGATCCGAACACAGGCTATCTCGTCACGTGCCCGTCGCATTCGCCCGAGCAGACGCCGCCGAATCGCCCGCTGTTCGTCGCCGGACCGACGATGGACAATCAACTGGTGCGTTCGCTGTTCACTTGGACGATTGACGCGGCGAACTTGCTGGGCAGGGATAAAGATTTTGCGAAACAACTCACCGAACTACGCGCACAATTGCCGCTGAATAAAGTTGGCAGTCATGGTCAGCTTCAAGAATGGCAGGCGGATTGGGATGCGCCAAACAACAACCATCGCCACATGTCGCCGCTGTGGGGTTTGTATCCCGGCAACGACATAACGCCGGCGGACACAAACATCTTTGCTGCGGCGAAAAAACTTTTGGATTGGCGTGGCGATGGTAGCACGGGCTGGAGTTACGCATGGCGCATGCCGCTGTGGGCACGCGTCGGCTACGGTGATGTCGCCTTCCGCCAGTTCAGCGGCTTGCTGCAAAAGCGCACGTTGCCAAACTTGTTTGATCTGTGCGGCCCGTTCCAGATTGATGGAAATTTTGGCGCCTGCGCGGGGGTTGCAGAAATGTTGCTGCAAAGTCAGAACACGGAAGTCAGAAACCAGAAGTCGGTAGTTAGAATTTTGGAATTATTACCAGCTTTGCCGCGCGCGTGGCCAGACGGTTCGGTGAACGGCTTGTGTGCGCGCGGCGGATTTGAAGTGGATCTGACGTGGCGCGCCGGCAAATTGACGCACGCCGTCATCCGCTTCAAACTTGGCCAGCCTTGTGCGGTGCGTTGTGGTGGGAAGGAAATCGAATTGGTCACCAAGCCCGGCAATCGCGTGGTGCTGGATGGAACACTGAGCACGCTGCCCGATCGGAATTAAATTTTATGACGGTTTCAATTTGCAAGAAGGCCGCCGCAAAAAGCGGTAGGGGACTACCGCACTCCAAGACGCTTCGCGTTTTTGTAGGCGACCGACAACGCAACGCGTCATGGAGTGCTCCAGTCCTCTGGAGCTTTCTTTTGTGGCGCTATGTGTGCAATGCCAGTGCTGCCACTCTACAAAACCGTTTTAGGCAAAAAACTCTAGCGCCGTGTCTGGTGCTTCTGGCTTCGGCGCAATTCCTTTTCGCCGCATCAGAATCTTGGTCGAGCATGGTGACAAGCAATCTGCTTGAGTTAAAAACACAAGAACCGGCGTCGACGAGTGCGCCACTGCCGGTTGTAATCTATCTGCAAAATCTCGCTACGCCGCGAGTCGGCACGGAGAGTGACGCGGCGATCCTCAAAGATTTTCAGGCGTCGGGTTTTCTCGTGGCGACGTTAGACTTCGCCAAACATCCGCAGGCACGCGCACCCTTCATCAATCGCGATCTCGGCAAGCTGCGCGATGATGTGCGCGCCAAGAAATTGCTCGGCGACTACAAGCTGGATTCCGCTCATATCTTCATCGTGCCGGAAGGCTGCCGTTTGAAACGTGACGTGCTGTATTTTGCCGATACGAATCGGCCGCTGTCGCTCGACATCATTTATCCATCGCAGCCGAAGTCGCCGGTGGGCGCGCTCATCGAATTTTCCTGCGATAACCAGAATCGTTACGGCAACACCTCGCTTTCCATTTGCAGCGACACGATTCTCGACGCAGCGGCCACGGAAGGTTTTGCCGTGGCGATGGCGGATCATCCCGTGGCGCCGCCTTACAAAGGGCTGGATGCGATGCCGGATTGCGCGGTTCGCATCAAAGCCGCCGTGCGCACGTTGCGTGCTGAAGGAGCCAAGCTCGGCTTGAACGGCAAGATTGCGCCCGTCGGTTTTTCGCGAGGTAGTGGCATGGCTTTGATGCTGGTCACCACTGAAGGCCAAAAGGAATTTGATCAGCGCGGGGAAAATCTCGGTGTCAGCAGTTCGGTGCAAGGCGCGGTCGTAATGTCGGGGCGATTCACCTATCTCAATTTGCTGACGGATGATCACATGATTCCGCGCTATGAAAAAGTTTGGGGTGTGCGCACCAATAGTCTCGAAATCTGGCGTAATCATGGTGCTTTGGATTACTTGACCAACGCTACCACGCCGTTGTTTCTCACGATCAATTGCAGCGAAGCGCCCGATGCCTTGCACCAGATGACAGTCTTACGCCAACGGCTTGCGGAGCTGGGCAGCGATGACATTTTCATGATGGATCGCGAGCCGCGCGGACATAAGGTCACGCTCGACCCGCAGATTCTCTCCGCGATGAATGCCTACTTGGAACGTCAGTTAGAATAACTGGCTTTGCCGTTTACACGGAGTGAGTCAGTCGCTAGTTTGCAGGCAAGATGTCTTCTATCTTAGCAGCGTTACAAGGACACGAAGAGCGCGATTACGCCGTTGGCCAACTGGTCATTCACCAAGGCGAAACTACGGGCGCACTTTATTTTCTCGTCGAAGGTGCGGTGGACGTTCTCAAGGACGACACGCGCGTAGCAACGGCGGCGCAACCCGGTTTGGTTTTTGGTGAAATGGCGGTTCTCCTCGGCGGTCCTCACACCGCTTCCGTGTGCGCCACGAAACCTTGCAAGTTTTACATCGTTCGCCAGCCGCGCGAATTACTCAATTCCTCGCCTGCGCTCTGCTTGCACATCGCTGAATTGCTCGCGCGACGTGTGGATGCGCTTAATAAATATCTCGTGAACGTGAAGCATCAATTCGAAGACCACGATCATATCGGCATGGTGGATGAAGTGCTGGAAGCGCTCATGCATCGCCAGCCCAGTGCACGCGTCCGTCCGAAAGAATCAACGATTAGCCACGGCCAGTTGTCGGACTGATTTACCTTCCAGCGAAATCCATTCCGCAGTCATCGCGTCGAGGTCGAGGATGATGTTCGTCGGACACGGGCCGATTTGTTTGCCGGGATTGAAGACCCACGTTTTGCCGATGCGATCCACCCACGAGCCGTCCGGATAAAACGGTGAATTGTGGATGTGGCCGCTCAAGACCATGTCCGGTTGATACTTTTTGATCCAGGCCAGCAGAACTTCATCGCCAATAAATTTTTTCCCCGACCAACAGACGGGTGAACCCGCTGGCGGCGCGTGATGCACCCAAATCCAACGACCTTGGACGTTCGATGCATGTTCCGCCAGTTGCCGTTCCAACTCCGCCTGCGAAGCCGGACCGTCCCACCACGGGCAGATGGAGATGAAGGCGCCGGGCAATTGCAAACTATCACCGTCCACGCACAAACCGTCTGTGCGCGAATCCTGGATCCATTGCGCCACTGATTCATCCGCCGCACTGCGCGAATCGCCGTCGTGATTGCCAGAGCTGACGATCAGGCGGGTTTTCTCCCGGATGCGGGCAAGATATTTTTCCACGACTACAATCTGCACATCGAAGTCCAGACTCGACGCGAGGTCGAGCAGATCGCCGCCGATGATGATGAGGTCATAGTTGGTCGCGTTGGCAACTAGCCAGTCGAACTGCTTGAGCGCGTAATGTAAATCCGCAACGAAAAGCAACCTCATTGGCCGCGAGTATGCGCCAAGCACGCCCGAACGCGCACGCTCAAATTGCGCGGAACGAAATAAATTATTGCCCTCACCCTAAACCGGCGGATAATCGCACCAAGAGAGCGAATCCAATGCAAGCAATGCTCCGCTATAAAACACGCATATTTTATGAATGCTGACTTATTCAAGCAATTTAACGAGATGCCTGACGAAAAGCTTTTTGAGTTTGTTACAGAACGCGAGCATTCTCAAAACCGACATGTGGCCATGCATATTTTGGAAATCAGGCGCACAGAACCATTGCGACGGGCTGCGCAACAATCTGCAGACGCTGCCCGCTGGTCGATGATTGCCGCATTCCTTTCAGCAATAGCAGCATTCATTGCATTGTTTAATCATTGACCCGCAAATTACCATCATGAGGTTCACTACATTCTTCCTAAAACCAATAATAGCCGCCCTGGCATTCACCATATTGGCAGGGGTGACTCATGCTCAATCTTTCAGTTTGATTTACACTTTTACGAATAGTCCCGGACCTGGAAACCAAAATTCAAGTTTGATTTTGGATAGCAATACGTTGTATGGAACGACCTATTATGGCGGAAGCTCGAGCAATGGCACGGTTTTCAAAGTGAACACGGATGGCAGCGGCTACACGATTTTGAAAAGTTTTTCAGCTCGTAGCGCAAATTATCCATACACCAATAATGATGGAGCATGGCCACAAGGTGGCTTGGTTTTGTCTAACAACATCCTCTATGGGACGACAACGAGTTCGGGGCGTTATGGGGGCGGCACTGTTTTCAAAATGCACGTTTCTGGTTCTGGTTTTGCGGTGCTAAAAAACTTTTTGTTTGCTGGCGGCTTATCAAATTCCGACCCGGAATCTCCGCAAGGCGATTTGATCTTAAGTGGTAACACGCTTTACGGGACTTCACACGGTGGTGGAACAAATGGCAGAGGAACAGTTTTTAAAATCAACACAGACGGGTCGGGCTATTCGCTCCTAAAACAGTTTTTAGCCACGATTCCCAATACCAATTTTGCTTCAGACGTCAACCCAGATGGAGCAAGCCCATATTCGGGAGTGACTATGAATGGTGGCACACTTTACGGAATAACTCCCAACGGCGGCAGTTTTGGTCATGGCACCGTGTTTATGCTGAACACTGATGGTGGCGGTTTTACAGTGCTTAAGAATTTTCCAATACCATATTCGAATGGCTCGAAGAATCAGGATGGGATGAGTCCGATGGGGAGTTTGATTTGTCGAGACGGCTTGCTTTATGGAACGACAATAAGTGGTGGAACAAACGGCTGGGGAACTATTTTCAAAATTTCAATTTACGGTGATGGCTACACGGTCCTCAAAACATTTGCCGGAAGTCCAGACGGGGCAATCCCTGAATCTGCTTTGACGTTAAGCGGCAATACACTTTATGGAACCACCATGTATGGTGGGACTGGTAATAACGGAACATTATTCAAGGTCAATGTGGATGGAACTGGATATGCAGTCTTAAAAAGTTTTACGCCAAATTTTGCCGGCACAAACAATGAGGGAGGACTTAATTATGTCGCTACGGCCGGATTAACATTGAGCGGTGCCACATTTTACAGCACAGCACCCATCGGCGGTGCTTATGGTAGCGGCACGGTGTTCAAACTTGATCTCACTCCTCAGTTGGGAGAGGTCGTCGTTTCAAATTCCGTCTCACGGGTAGCAATCACAAACTTCTTCGGGCAGTCTGTAGATATTCAGGTTGCTACAAATTTATCTGGCACATGGGAAGTATTGACCAACCTAGTTCTCACAAACGGCGTCGGACAGTTTAGCGATTCGTCTGCGACAAATTTTCCGCAACGCTTTTATCGAGCGCTTGCTCAATAAAATTCAAATCAGTTCGTTGTCTTCCTTGAAGAAAACGGCAATAAATAAATTATCAATATGAAAACCATTTTCTTTCTTTTTGCAGCAATTGCTGGAGTGCTTCTCGCTGGCTGCCAAAGCACCAACTGCGACACTTGCACCAAACCAGCGGCAACCATTTCGTCCGTAGCTCCCGCCGTTGCCACCGCATCCGCCGCCAATTCCATCCCTCCGCGCGAGGCGAATCCTGGTCTGCGCAAGTCTACTTACATCCCGCGCGTTTATCCGGTGGACGAACGCGGCTTCTCGCCCGTGGACAAAGCGCTCGCCAAGGCCTACGCCCGCGAGGACATGGTCACCAACGACGCCGATGGCTCGCTGAATCCGTTCGTGTTAAAAGTCATCTCCGGCTACCCGCTCGATGGCACCTATCAATATCATTGCAGTTGGAAACCGTGGGAATACGACATCTACAATGGCGTCACGCAGGACCAATGGTATCGCGGACAAGTCGTGGCTAAGGCGTATCCCGATGGCTCGCGCGTGAGTTATTGCTGCGGCTTCACGTTTGAAGTGTTCATCCGCGCGATGAAATTGCGGAACATCCAGAGCGGCGTAGATCCCGATGATTTCAATGGCATGACTTTCGGCGACCTCTTCAACGCGCTGCAATTTTGGTATATCGAAGGCAAAGGTGATTCCGAAGCGCGCGCCGTGACGAGTTACGGTCTGGGCCAGCGCATCACGAATTTCGAAGAGGCTCGCCCCGGCGATTTCTTGAGTTACAGCAGCACGCCGGCGGGTGGTCACGCGGTGGTTTTCCTCGGCTGGTTGCGTGATGACTCCAAAGACACCAACAAGATTTCCGGCTTCAAATATTTTTCCTCCAATCTATCCGGCAATGGCCTCGGCTACGCGCAAGCGCACTTCAGCGATTGCACCAAGACCGGCAAAGGCGTGCTGCGCAACTACGTGAACATCGCGCACGTCGGGGCGATCAAGGATTACAAAACTTTCAATCGTGCTGACGTCATCCAGCGCAATGCCTACGCGCCCACGCAGCCGACCCACGTCATTTATTTGCCGGAGCCGAAGAAGTAATTCAGCCAGACGTTGTCTCGCGGGCCTGACAGCCAGACCGCCGGCAAGATTGGGTAGTCGTGCAGCCGACCGTGCTTCGGTGTTGGTGTTTAACCTACTCGAAAAAATATTAACCAGATTTTCAGCTCAAATTGCTACCGTGTCCTGATAGTGACCCGTGAGGGAGAATGGCTCACCAATCTTTGATTGTCCGCGAAGGATGCTTGGGCTTTTCCTGCGGCTTCAATTGTAATAACTGCTCGTTGCCCTTTTGCGCGTCGAGCAAACGCTTCGCCTCGTCCGGCGTCATCTGCCCAGCCTTGACTGGCTGGCCTTCGTCTGGTTTTGGCTCTTCGTCCTTCGGCTTGTCCGGTGAATCTTTTTGCGGATCCGGCTTTGGCTGCAAGTCATCTTTCTTTTGGTCAGGCGACTGATCTTTTTTGTCTTCCGGTTTCGGCTCGTCCGGCTTTTGATCTTTTTGGTCCTGTGGCTTCTGTTGCTGTTGATTCTTCTTATCTTCGGACTTCTTCTGCTCGGATTTATCCTGCTGATTCTGCTGTTGCTGGTCTTGATTTTGTTGCTGCTGCTGTTGCTTTTGATTGAGCAACTCTTCCAGCTTCTTTAGCTTCTCGTCTTCGGGATAAAGTTTGCGCCCCATCGCCACCACTTCCTTCGCCTGCGCGACGTTGTTCGTGATGTAAGCTTGCGCGCCGCTGTGGAAAAAATCATCGGCAGGCGCCAGTTGAGCGCTCGCGGTGAGTCCGGTGAGTAGCGCGAGATTAAGGCTGATGAGGAGTGGCAATCGCATCGATGTCCTTCAATTTTTTGGTGAACTCTTCAAACTGTTTCTTCGCCACCGGGTTTTGCAGCAACTGCTCCATGATCTCGACGGCGCGGTGATAATTCCTCTGGCGCACGGCCGAGTCGGCATCACCCTTAGCGCGGCGCATGGCTTCTTTGAACAGCTTGATCTGTTCCACGCTGTTCTTCACGAACGCGAGGTTGTAAGCTGCGTCGGCATCCTGCTTATCCAACTCCACGGCGTGTTCGTAGATCTTGATGACGTTCTCCCACGCTTGCTGCAACGCATCGATGTCCTTGGCCGAGGCGCTCATCCGATAGCGCGTGTTGGCCAGATTATAATAGGCCTGCTGCTGTAATTTCAGATCCGGCGCGAGCGTGACGGCGGTAAAATACTTTACCGCCGCGTCAAAGTTTGTGGCCCGATACGCCGCCGTGCCAGCGTTGAAAACCAGACGCAAGTCGTTCGTCTTGATCAGGGCCAATCGCTCGTATTCGGTGAGCGCGTTCGTGAAATTACCGGCTTGATAATTCTTCAACGCCGTCGCAGGGGAAGCGTGAGTTACCACCGGCAATGCCAGCAGCAACAACCACGCAGCTACCGTGGAGCCTTTCAACCCTGAACCCGGAACCTTGAATCCAGAACCAGATTTTCGCGCTGGTAAAAGGATTTCAAACACCAACAACAAAATGGCGATGCCGAGCGGCCAGTGAAATTGTTCGTGATAGCGCCGCATGATCTTGCCTTTGCCTTCCGACTTCGGCAGCGGAGCCAAGCCGCGTTCATACAGTGTATCCATCGTGTTGGCACCCCGCAGCGGCAGATAAAAACCGCCGGTCATTTCGGCGATCTGCTGGAGTAACGCTTCGTTCAGCTTGGTCTTCACGACCTGACCTTTGTCGTCGCGGACATAATCAGTATTTCCATTCGCATCCGGCACACTGACGAGCGTGCCTTCCGCCGAACCGATGCCGACCGTGAAAATTTTCATCCCCGCCTTCTCGGCTTCCTGCGCGGCAGCCAAAGCCCCTTCGTCATTGTCTTCTCCGTCGGTGAACAAAACCAAAGCTTTGTGCTGCGTCTTCTCTTTGAACGAAGCCAGTGCCGTAGTGATAGCTTCAGCCAAAGCGGTTCCGCCTTGGGGAATGGAATTCACATCCAACGTCTGCACACTTTGCTGAAAAGCCGTGTTATCAATCGTGAGCGGACAGGAGAGAAAGGCTTGTCCCGCAAACGCGATCAGCCCGATGCGATCGGTCGCCGCCCGCTGCATCAATTCCAGCGCCGCCAACTTGGCGCGCGCTAAACGGTTCGGGGTGATGTCGGTGGCGAGCATCGACTTCGAGGTGTCCACGGCCACCACCACATCAAGACCGCTTTGTTCGACTTCTTCCAGATCGAAGCCCCGTTGCGGACGCGCCAGCGCCACGATGAGAAATATCACCGCCAGCGTCAAAATCCAAAACCGGAATTTCTGACGCGCTTGCGAAACACCAACGGTCAATTGCGTCAGCAGTCGGACCTCGATGAATTGCGCCAGCAGTTTTTGCCGCGTGCGCATGGCCCACCAGAAAAACACGGCCAGCAAAGTCGGCAGCAACAACAGGAGCCACAGTAAATTGGGATACTCGAATCTCATGGCAGCCTCCGCAGTAAAGTTTGGCTCAGCAGAATTTCCACCAACAGGATCAACAGTCCCGCCGCCAGCACCCAGGGAAAGAGTTCTTTATATTCGGTGTATTTGTTGATGCTGGCTTCCGTCTTCTCCAACTTATCAATCTCCGCGTAAATCTGCTTGAATCGTTCGGCGTTGTCGGCGCGATAATATTTTCCGCCCGTCTTATCGGCGATCTTCTGCAACGTGTCTTCATCAATATCCACCGCCATCATCTGATACACCTTGCGCCCGAACATATCGCGTCCCGGCATCGGCGCCTGTCCGCGTGAGCCGACGCCAATGGTGTAAACTTTCACCTTGAGCGAAGCCGCCGCTTCCGCAGCGAGCAACGGCTCTAATTTCCCCGCATTGTTCTGCCCATCCGTCATGAGGATAACGATTTTGCTCTTCGATTTCAGATCGCGCAGCCGATTCACCGCCGTGCCAAGCCCATCACCGATGGCCGTGGAATTCTGTTCGATCGCACCGATTTCGAGGCGATCCAGATTCTCGTGCAGAAAATCGTGATCTAGCGTCAGCGGCGTGGCGATGTAAGCCTGCGACGCGAACAGCACCAGCCCGATGCGATCGCTCGGCCGTTGATCAATGAAGCCCTTCAATACCGCGCGCGCCATGTTGAACCGATTTACCCACTCGTTCTTCACCACGAAATCTTCTGAAACCATGCTGCCGGAAAGATCCATCGCCACGACGATATCCACGCCACTGGCCTTCACCTGCGTGGTGCTTTTCGTCAATCGCGGCTGCGCGAGTGCCACGATTAGCAGCACCAAACTCAACCAACGCAAGGCGGCTAAAATGGCGCCCGCGCGGGAACGCTTCGCGCCCGTCAGGCCCGCGACCAACTTCACCGAGGAATAGACAAACGCCGGCGACGAACCGCGCCGCCCTTTCAGCCACGCCAGCAGCGGCAACAGCAACAGCAACAACAGCAGATATGGATGCGCAAAAACCATTTTCGATTTACGATTGCCGATTTACGATTTGTTCGCCCGCCGCGGCGATTACTTCACTTGGCTTGGTTTCCTCGACCAAACGCAGCGCGGAGGTGTGCAACTCCAGCAATTCTTTTTCGCCCGGCTCATATTTGGCGAACTTCACCAAGTCGCAGCTCTGGAGGAATTCGCCCAGGCTCTCTTTCTGTTCCTTCGCTAGCAGATTAGTGCTGCTCAATTCGCGCAGAAATTCTTCCGTGGTCCGCTCCGGCGCGCGGAACGTGAACCGCTCTTCCAGATACGTCCGCGCCGTGTCTGATACGGCGATGACGAACGGTTTGGGCTGCGCGATCAACGCCAGCGCTTCCTGCAACTTTTGCTTGGCCCGAACATGCGCAGGAATCGGCGGCGGCAACGGCTGGTTCGCTTTCCGTTTTTGCCACCACCGCCAAAGAAAATAAACCGCCATCAACGCAGCCAACGCGGCGACCCACCACAGCCATTCCCAGCCGGAGGCGATCTCCAGCGGCGGCTTGATGTCGCGGATGTCGGGAGCCGACGGAACCGATTGAGCCGGTGCGTTGGTGATCATCCGCGGGCCCTCCTTTTTTCGCGCGTCTCAAAAAATTTACCCAACGTCGCGCCGTAAGGTTGGTCGGTGCGCAATTGAATCGTATCAATGCCAGAACTGCGGAACTGCTTGGCCAATTCTTCGATGTGCTTCTGCTGCCGCAGGGCGAAAGCATCGCGCCCGCCAGCACTGGCGGTGTTCAATTCCACCACCTCGCCCGTCTCGGCATCTTCTAGCACCAGCCGGCCGAGCGCGGGTAATTCCAGTTCATGCTTGTCCGTGATCTGCACGGCCACGACGTCGTGCTTGCGATTGGACATGCGCAGCGACGTCTGCAAGGCCTTCGGCAACGCGCCGCCACCGTCTGCCGTGAGAAAATCTGACACCACCACCGTCACCGCTTTGTGCGACTGGACGCGCATGAGAAAATCCAGCGCCACCTTCAAATCCGTCCCGCGCCGCTTCGGCTCGAAGAACAGCACTTCGCGAATCACCCGCAGGACGTGGCTGCGGCCTTTGCGCGGCGGGATGAATTTCTCCACCTCGTCGCTGAAGAGGATGAGGCCGACCTTGTCGTTGTTCCGAATTGCCGAGAATGCGAGCACGGAGGCGATTTCCGCCGCGAGTTCGCGCTTGGACTGGTCGCGCGAGCCGAACAGGCCTGAGCCGCTCACATCCACCACGAGCATGAGCGTGAGTTCGCGTTCCTCGACGAATTTTTTGATGAACGGATGATTCATCCGCGCGGTGACGTTCCAGTCAATCGCGCGCACATCGTCGCCGGGCTGGTATTCGCGCACCTCGTCGAAGTTCATGCCCTGGCCCTTGAAGACGGAATGGTATTGGCCCG
>CAIWFB010000222.1 GCA_903911825.1 uncultured Verrucomicrobia subdivision 3 bacterium | reverse complement strand
TCCACCGGTGGAACGTCACCTCCGAGATGTTTGCCTCGCGGCAGAGTTCCGCCGCGCTGCGTTCCCGACCATCCGCTTCCCGCAGGATGCGAATCTTGTCTTCCGTTGTATACCGTTTGCCTTTCATGGTCTGGTCCTTTCTTGGTCGACCCAGACTAACAAATTACCTGGCCTGAAAAAGCGAAGTCACCTCACCCGCGCTTGGCGGCTTCGGAAGGCTGGTTTAGGTGCGACATAAAAACAATGCGCCGCAAAATATCTCCGAATCCAAAAAATTCAAGCCATCGCCGTCGTTGATTCGCACGTTGAAGCCGCGCCGCGCAACCGTTAGGCTGTGGCAATGCCGAAATTTCTGATCAATCGCCGCCTATGGGTCTGACCAAGCTGGGCTGGAACGCCGAACGCGACGAGCAGTTCGCACCCTATCTCGCAAAGGGTTTTATCCCGGCGCGCGTCGCGGTGGAGGATAAACATTTTTATCGCGTCTGGACCGTGGATGCGGAGATCACGGCGCAAGTCACCGGCAAGTTCATCCACGAAACCCGCCGCGACCACGCAAAGCTTCCCAAAGTCGGCGATTGGGTCGCCATCAAGCTCGTGCCGAACGAGGAGAAGGCTGCCATCCAAGCCGTCCTCCCGCGCACCACTGAAATCACCCGCAAGACCAGCGGGCGCAGCACCGCCGCGCAAATTCTCGCCACGAATATCGAAACGGTTTTTCTGGTCACCGCCGCTGATCCGACGTTCAACACCGCCCGCCTTGAACGCATGTTAATCATGGGCCACGAGAGCGGCGCGCGCCCCGTGGTCATCCTCAACAAAATTGATTTGTGCGATGACCTCGAAGCCAAGCTCGCCGAAGCCACGGCGGCGGCGGGCGATGCTCTCGTGCTCGCCGTCTGCGCGCTCACCGGACGCGGCATGAAAAAATTGGCCGCGCTCATCAAGCCCGGCGACACCGTCGCGTTCATCGGCACCTCGGGCGTCGGCAAATCTAGCCTCATCAACCAACTCTACGGCGAAGACCTGATGCCCACCCTGGAAGTCCGCGAGAGCGATGCCAAAGGCCGTCACACAACCTCGTGGCGCGAGATGATTTTTCTGCCGAAAGGCGGCGTGGTCATTGATACGCCCGGTATGAGAGAGTTTCATCTCTGGGGCGTGAGCGAAGGTTCCAGAGAAACATTTCCCGAGATCGAAGCCCTGACGCCGGGTTGTCGTTTTCGCGATTGCACGCACACCCAGGAAAAAGAGTGCGCCGTGCTTGCTGCCGTGGCCGCCGGCACGTTGCCGCGCGAACGGCACGAAAGTTTTGTGAAGCTCCAACGCGAAATCAGCTTTCTGCGCGAAGCCGAAAAACAAGCCGGCTGGAAAAACCGCCGCAAGAGCGACCGCGTCGCGCATCAGGTGTTCAACAAAAGCGTCGCGCATCACGTGCAAAAATGATCGGTAGTTTTCCAAACTACGACCATCCGGTCTGATCCGCCAAGCAACCCGATGACTTCAGCGCCAAGTTGGTGGCGACCTTTGACCAACGAATTGGGTGCGGACGCGCTTAGCGGTCGAAGTGTTTCACCAAGGCGTCATATTCTTTCCGCGAGATCGGCCGCATTGAACCGTGCCGCGCGTTGGGCGTCATCACGTATTTATCCCACCCGCCCTTCAACGTCGCGCCGGACGCTTGAAACCACGGTCCGCTCAAATGTGCCGCCACCGATAGACCGTAGGAAACTCCGGGATATTGTTCGTAGTAGAGATACCATGCCTTGCCATTGGGCGAGGGAATCAAAGTCGGCGCTTCGCGAAACCCCGGACTGACCGAGGGTCCCGGTTCGCTGTAAGGCCCAAGTAAGTTGGTGGAACTGCAGAGGCGAATCGTTTTGCCCGTCGTCCATTCCAGCGTGGGATAGCGCTCGTCTTTGATGATCGCGAAATAGCGGTCGCCCTCGCGCCGGATGAACGTGTCGATCGTCGCCATGTCCCAATCGGAAAAAAGCCGACGCGGCGGTGCAGAGAACGTTTTCAAATCGCGCGAAGTCGCGTAGATGGTCCGTTGTCCGGCCCAGTAAGGTTCCGGCAAATCCGTTTTACCCAAGTCATGCGTCGTGTGCCACGTCAGCACGAACTGTTGGCTCGCGTCATCAAAGAACAATTTAGGCGCGCCGATGCGCATCAGGGCTTTCGGATAATTCGGGATGGTCTTCAGATCGGGTATGTAGTCGCCGAATTTCTTCCAGGTGATGAGATCGTCCGACACCCAGAAGTTGATATCCGGCTTGTCATCGCCGCGATTGCCCACGAGATAATAGCGTCCATCGGGACCGCGACAAATGTCCGCGTGACCGTGATATTCTTCGCAGATCCGTTTGCCGCCGTTGAGCGGCTTCCAATGCAACCCGTCCAGACTGACGCTGTAATAAAGCCGCCCGTAATCGCCATCCATCATGTGCGCGAACAGATAGGCTTCGTTCTTGGGCGCTTCACCCGGCTTCACCTGTCCGGGCGGATCCGGCATCTGCGCGAAGCCCAGCGTGCCGACGCTGAGAAAAACTATAAGCAGTGCCGCTCTGGTGAATGCCACGCGACGCCGAAAAATATTTTGAAACGATTTCATGCCTCTGATGATAAGTCCGGCCAGCCATTCTGCGAATCGGAAAACACGCCGCTGAAGCCCCAGCTCGGGCTGGAGCTGGAAAAATTTGGTCAGCAATTTTACTTTGCTCCGCCCAGATATTGTTCGTCGCTGACTTTTTCCAGCCAGTTCACCGGTTTGCCATCAAGATGTTCCTGAATGGCGATGTGCGTCATTGCGGTAGCGGGCGCCGCACCGTGCCAATGTTTTTCGCCCGGCGGAAACCAGACGACATCGCCCGGACGAATTTCTTCAATCGGCCCGCCCGCCCGTTGCACGCGCCCGCAACCCGCCGTCACGATGAGCGTCTGACCCAGCGGATGCGTGTGCCACGCGGTGCGCGCACCGGGTTCGAAGGTCACACTGTTGCCGGCCGCGCGGGCGGGATCGTTTGCCGGAAAAAGCGGATCAATCCGTGAGAGGGTTCGCTTTTCTGGACCACT